>CALUHI010000020.1 GCA_944320405.1 uncultured Eggerthellaceae bacterium | reverse complement strand
GAGCAGGCATACGCTCGTGCGCTCGACCTCGGTCACGGCGAGCTGCGCGGCGAGCGAGGTGTAGGCGCACACGCGGTCGTCCTGACCGTAGCCCAAGATCATCGAGCGGTCGAGGCCCATCTCACGGGCAGCACCGGCGGGCACGACCTCGAGCTCGGCGGAGAGGAAGTCCTCCTCGTCGATGCCGTACTTCTCGGTAAGGAGGTTCTCGAAGAAGCGCTTCACGGGCTCCTTCTCCTCCTCGTCGCCCTCGATGACAACCGGGCGGCCACCCACAATCACGTCGAGATTCTCGTGGTCAACGGCCTCGGCGGCGGGCTTCTTCAGCTGGTCGGAGGCGAGGTGGATGAGCAGGTCGGAGATGCAGAAGACCGGATCGTTCACGTCTTCGCCCACGCGGACCTCGACGGTGGTGCCGTCCTTTTTGCACACCACGCCGTGGAGCGCCAGCGGGGTGGCGACCCAGTGGTAGGCCTTCACGCCGCCGTAGTAGTGCGTGTCGAGGTAGGCCATGTCGCCGGCCTCGTAGAGCGGGTTTTGCTTGAGGTCGAGGCGCGGGGAGTCGATATGCGCGCCGAGGATATTCATGCCCTGCTCGATGGGCTGGGTGCCAAGATTCACGAGCATGATGGTCTTGTTGTGGCAGGTGGCATAGATCTTATCGCCGGCGGTGAGCTCGCGGCCGAGGGCGGCGGCCTCGTCGAGCGACATGTAGCCGGCCTCGCGCGCGGCGGCGACGCTGGCGGTTACGCACTCGCGCTCGGTTTTGTTCTCGGAGATGAAGGCGCGGTAGTCGTCGCAGAGCTCCTCGAGCTCGGCGATGGCAGCCTCGTCATAAGCTTTCCAGGCGTTCGGACGTTCCATAGGTGAGTCCTTTCTTGCGTGCGAATAGTTCCATCCGGCATGGTAGCACGGCGCGGGGCAATCAGCTGAGAGCAGCATTCTTGTCATCTCTCATGCCTAGGCCATGCCGAGGCCGAAGTAATTACGTGTAAGTATTGGATGCTCACGACAATAGAACTGCATGAAATATGAACTGGTTAATTGTTGATGAATGTTGCAAGAATAGAGATGAAAGCGTCTTGTTCGGCCCTGGGTTTAAGCCCTATGACCTGCAATCATTCTGCAATACGAACGGACCTCAGCTCGCAGAAGCGGCGTGAGTGAAAGCCATGTCAAAGGATGGGTGAGTTTGTTCAGATGCGATAGCCAGCCTTTCACTGAAAAGAAGCTGCGAGCTAAGGGAAGTGTCTGGACGGCGCGGTAGGATATGGCTTAGCGGATGCTGTGAGAGAAAAAAGAGCCCCGAAGGGGCTCTTGGCAAGTCATAAAGCTGTCTGAACAGCGCCCGAGGGCAGTTTTGGCTAAAGCCGTATTTTGACTTGCAGTGGCATTCTGACTGGTAATCAAACTTGCCGCCGTCCTTGCCATGCCACGACGAGTTTTGGAGCAGTGGCATTCTGACTGGTAATCAAACCCCCGATCTCGCGCAGGCGTATGGGCGACAGTTTTGGAGCAGTGGCATTCTGACTGGTAATCAAACCGCGCAGGACTGGCAGCGCACCGTCAAGCTGTTTTGGAGCAGTGGCATTCTGACTGGTAATCAAACAGGATAACCGGCGTCGTTTCGATAGCGGGCAAGGGCAACGGGCGCAAGATTGACGAGGTCGATGGGCTTGTCGAGAGATTCGGCGGCAAGCGTTCAGAATGGAGCAAGCGGCGCGGCACCGGGTTCGTCGATGATCTGGGCATGTCCCGGCGCTGCGAGTTGCATTGGTACGAGGAACCGAGCGTCGGAAGAGTCAAAATGAAGGTGAAGAGGTTCTACTACTAGGGTATATTTATGGCATGAAGGTTATCTACAGGGGTGAGAGCGACCCGCTTGAGCTCATCAACGGAAAAGAATACGACGTGATCTCCATCGAGTGCGGATGGTACCGCATCGTGGATGAAACGCACGATGACTACCTTTTTCCGCCGGAGCTGTTCGATATATCCGAGCCGAACCCGCCCGCTCCGATCGCGCAGCCCCAAGGCGCTTAGCAAGCTTCAGTAATACGTGTCCAAGGCCCCCGCAAGGGGGCCTTTCCTTTGCCGCGTGACACGGGGCAGACAATCCCATCAGGCAGGGGAGCCGCCGAGGCTCCCGTATAGGCATGCCGCAGCCGATGCGGCGGCGCGCAGGCGGAGTGAACCGCCGAACAAACGCCGCGCCCGATTGATGGGAGGTTTTTGAGCAGTGGCATTCTGACTGGTAATCAAACGAAGCTCGCCGAGCCCGAGCACGCAGTCCTGTTTTGGAGCAGTGGCATTCTGACTGGTAATCAAACCGAGGGGCGGGCCATCCCCGCCCCGTCAGGGGGAATCGTCGGCGCTGGGTAACGGCATGAAAAAGCCCCGCTCGCGGCGGGGCTCGATAGACTACGGAATAGACTAGCTAGTTGCTGGGATGAGCTAGTCCTCGTTTACGAGAGTTTTGCCGTGCATAATGCGGAAGCCTTCGGCGGAGGGAAGGCGAACGGTCCTGATGGCTCCGCTTTCCTTGTTCACCAAGATGGTCGGCAGGTTTGCATCGACAATCTCACCGCTGAGGTCGATGGTGTCGAACGCCCACTCGTCGTCGATCTCGAACGACCTGTCCGTAATTCGGCAGTGCTCTTTTCTGGCGTACCTATTCGCACGTTTTCTAGCTTCCTTCAGTGCAATCAATGTCGCCTCCTGTTCCTAACGGCCTTTCCGATAAGGTGGGACAGCTTCGCGTTATCAATTCGAAGAACCCTCGTGTATCCCGGTTGGGCGTCATTCATGTACCAATCGCATTGGATGGCGTTCGAATTTGGATCGCTACCGCACTGAGGATCGACGAGCCATGTCTCATCGCCAACCTGCTCTGCAATAAAGACGTGGCCCACGTTCTTGTTCTTCCATTGTACTCGCACGACGGCGCGTGCTCCGTCTCCATAGCCTCTCATTATTTTTCTGATACGGTCAAGCTGCTCTTGTCCGGTGTAGCCCGACACGGGTTCAAGGTCGACAACGTTCTTTCCGAACAACGCTGGGTTTTGGAGCAGTGGCATTCTGACTGGTAATCAAACTCGCCGATGGGCATCAAGGCGGCGATCGCGTTTTGGAGCAGTGGCATTCTGACTGGTAATCAAACGAGGAGAACCGCCCCCGCTCAACGGGCGGCTACTCATCCGAGTACCAGCGCTACGACGGCCCGGCGGGGCGCGTGTTCGTGGATTCCGCCAACAGCGGCGGCGAGGTGCCGCCCGTTGGTGCCCTGGCATCCATCGACGGCGGGCCTGAGACGTCCGTCAAGAAGGTTGACGTGTACCGGTGCTTCGGCGAGGTGCACCACTACGAGATAGAGGTGGCCTAGATGGGCCTCAAGGTGACGGTGAGGAGCGTTGACCTGAAGCCCGCCCTGTCGCGGCTCACGGGCCCCGCAAAGGCCGATGCCATAGAGGCCCTTTCGCGCGAGATAGAGGTGGACATACAGCCCTACGTCAAGCGCGACACCGGCACGCTCATGGACTCGCCGCGCGCCGCGAGCGACTACCGCGCGGGCAAGATCGTGTGGACGGCGCAGAAGGACGGCAAGGAGTACGCGGGCCATGCGTACGACGATCCCAACGTCGGCAGGCACGAGGGGCAGTTTTGGAGCAGTGGCATTCTGACTGGTAATCAAACGTGATGATGAACGACAAGAAGGGCGGGACGTTTTGGAGCAGTGGCATTCTGACTGGTAATCAAACGAGCGACTACGGCAAGGCGTACGACTACGGGTTTTGGAGCAGTGGCATTCTGACTGGTAATCAAACGGGCTTCCGGGTCAGCCTTCCGAGGCGGGCCTCTTTTCGTGCATGATGCGGAACCCCTCATCGGAGGGGAGGTACACTTCCCGCACCGCTCCCGTTCCCATGTCGACGAGGATGAACGGGAGGTTGCGATCGACTGGCCTTCCGCTCGGGTCTTGAGTGTCGAAGCACCACTCGCTTTTGTACTGGGATTCGCTTCCGTTAAGTCTGCACCACCGCCTCCTTGCAAGCTTAGCGGCCTTCTTCCTTGCCGCATCAAGACCAATCATGGGGCCCTCCTGTTCCGCACTGCCTTCCCGATGAGCGATGACAGCTTCGCGTCGTCGATGCGAAGGAGCCTGGTGAAACCCGGCAGTGCGTCTGCCATGTAGCCAGAGCAGTCGCTGCTTCCAGACTGCGGGTCGACCAGCCTCGTCTCGCCACTGACCTGCTCGGCGATGAAGACGTGGCCGCCGCCTCCATTATCCCATCTTACCCTTATCACCGCCCGTGCCCCGTCGCCGTAGCGGCCCATGATCGATTCGATAGACGCGATCTGCCCCGCCGCATCGGTGCCCGAGATCGGCTCCAGGTCAACCACGCCCCCGCTGAACAGCGACGGCCAGCCGTTCTTCTTCGTATGGTATTGGAGGTCGTCGGTGTCCCCCGGGAACGGCAGCGCCTCGACGTCGAAGCCGCGCCGGCGCATCTCGTATGCGACGATGCAGCGCTGGCAGTTATTGCTCCATCTCGGGCTCCTGCCATACCTTGGGTTAGTTGCAGCGAGAGCCTGCTCGATGCCGTCTGGCGCAGCTAGCCTGCGGTACCCGCGGGCGTTTCTGAACGCCGCCACAACGGTTTTGGAGCAGTGGCATTCTGACTGGTAATCAAACCTGGGGCGTGCCGCCCTCGCCGCCGTGCTTGCCGGGATCTTCTGCCATGCCTTCTACCTCCCTGGGTTCCGAGGGACGGGCCATCCCCGCCCCGTCAGGGGGAATCGTCGGCACTGGGTAACGGCATGAAAAAAGCCCCGCTCGGGGCGGGGCTCGATATGGTCTGTGGGCTCAGTTCTGGTGCGGCTAGGCGGCGTTCGGGTACAGGCGCTCGAACTCGTCGACGGCATCGTGTATGTCGCCGCCGCACCTCGGTAGGATCGTGAGCACGATCTCCTCGGCTTGACGGTAGTATTCGTCGAGCTCGGATGGGGTGAGCCTCGCTAGGATGAGGTCGAGGGACTCGCCGCAGTCGTCGACGGGCTTGACCTTCCCCCACTCATCGTGAACGCGCCTGTAGATGCACATACCTGACCCCCAGCAGCTGCTCGATGGCCGCGAATGCGGCGTCCTCGCCTCTCTTCGCTCTGGCGTCGTAGAGATCGCGGATGCTGTCGTGTGTCTCATCATACCAGATGCGGTAGCCGGGGGCTGGCTCGCCGACGATCTCGTAGACGTACAGGCTCCCGTCGTGGCATGCGATGACACCGAATCTCGCACCCGTTCTCTTGATCGATAGCACATCCGCCGCCGACGGGATGGAGCTGCCAGGATGGTTGTGCAGCATCGCGACATCGTGACCGGCGGAGGCGGCGGACGATATGCGGCCGGCGAGCTTCGGGGTCGGTTCGACTGACTGCCGGGTCTTCGCCCCCGTGAAGCTGCCCAGGCGCTTCCCGTCGGTCAGGTCGTACGCGTACAGATCCTCGAAGGCGGTTCCCGAGCGGTGCCTGAGCATGCGCCGGACATCCTCGACCGCCATGTCGCCGTACGGCCCGAACTGGCCGCGCACCATCGAGGCATAGCCCCTAGATTCCACCGTCCTTGTCTTGACGGCGTAGCGTTTGGCGTCTTCATGGGCGGTGTTCTCTTTCACAGTGAGTGTTAGAGCCCTCGGCTGCGTTTTGGAGCAGTGGCATTCTGACTGGTAATCAAACCAAGGTCCGCGGGCACCACATAGGCCGTCACATCGGCGAGTTCGGGCTGGATGTCGGAAGCGAGAAGGACCGCATGGCCTACACCCAGCTCGCCTTCGACGTGATCGACAGGACATCCGCCGATATGGTTGGGTATGATACCTTCAGCGGGCAGGGGGACAGCCTCTGCGCCTTCTACTTTGACGAGGACAACCTCGTGATCGTCAACACGGATACGCGCAGGATCGTGTCCCTTATGAAATACGAGGAGGGCAGGAATGCAAAGATTACAGCGATTAGGAATTCGCTTCCCGGCTGACGCCGAGCAGACGGACAGCGACTTCTTGATCTCATCGCTCGAGATGATCCAGAGCCTGCTCTCGCCCGAGGGGAAGAGGTTCTTCCTCGAATCCTGCGAGGTCGACCAATACATATTCGGCGGCGTCAAGTGCCAGGATCTGATCGGTTGGATCATCGGCGATGAAGACGTCGAATCGTTCGAGCGGGAATGGCTGTCCGGCGCCGATGCAGACGACCTCGCCGAGTTCAGCACCGTCCTGATCACATGGCAGCAAGGGCCAGACGGGAAGCCTGAACCGGAATTCAGCTGGGAGTGACCACGTGTCGCGAGAGGAGAACGAATGCCGTTGGTGAAGAAGGTCATCGCCGTATGCGACAAGTGCGGTGCTGCCCAGGAGCTGCGCCCCGACGTTTTGGAGCAGTGGCATTCTGACTGGTAATCAAACGCGATACAGCGCATTTCCCCCGGCGGACTGTTTTGGAGCAGTGGCATTCTGACTGGTAATCAAACCTCCCATCAATCGGGCGCGGCGTTTGGTCGGCGGTTCACTCCGCCATGCGCGCCGCCGCATCGGCTGCGGCATGCCTATACGGGAGCCTCGGCGGCTCCCCTGCCTGATGGGATGCTATGCCCCGTGTCACGCGGCGAAGGCAAGGCCCCCTTGCGGGGGCCTTGCTACAAGGAAGTCTTGTGTGTTCGCTATGCTTCCTCGATGCTCGCGATCTCGTTCATCTCGATGCACGTGACCGGGTACTTCCAGCCGGTTATGTCGATACTCTCCGGCTCGTCGGGGTCATCGGCCTCGGTGGTCTTGCCGTAGAACCTGCCGCGAACGACCTCGCCGTCCGTGCAGGTTATCACGACTTCCTTGCCGAATAGATGCTCTATGTCGGCCACCCTAAGCATCTTTCATCTCCTCAAACGCCTCGAACGGAACGATGTGCGTCCCGCGCTTCGAATAGTGAATCTTGAAGCCCCTGACCGGAACCTCCGAGCCGTCCTTTTTCACAATATACCCTACAACGCGGTCGGCAACGCAAATCTCCTGCCCATTCCACGAGCCATCGCGCCGCGCCTTTGCCGTGCCCTTTCCAGCGTAGCGCCTTACGAGCTCCTCAGCTTCCTCCTCGCTGACGGCAAGGTAGCTCGGAGCGGGGTACGGAGTTTTGGAACAGTGGCATTCTGACCGGTAATCAAACTGGATGCTATCGAGCTGGATTGGTTAATCATCACGTCCGGCGTAGGGATAGGGCGCCTCGACGCCGGGTATGGGGCCGTCGAAATCAAACACCTTGGGGTATTGCCTATAGAGCCCGTCGTACCTGATGAGGGCAATCATGTTCTTCTTCGGCAGCGACTTTATATCGTCGAGATAGGCGTCGACCGAGTGGTCGCCGTCCTGCATCCTCTTGTAGATCATCCGGCCTTGAAGCCTGACAGCCTCCGAGTAATCCTCATATTTGATGCCGAGTCTTTCGCATTTCCCCTCAACGTCAATTACCATCAAGCACCACCCTGGTCACAATATCGGCAATCCGATTCTTCCCGTATTCTTCGATGACAACGAAGCGCGTGCACTCCGCAATCAGTTCGGAATCCTGCGTTCATATTTCAGCATCAGACTTCGTGGTCAATTGCATCGCCATGGTCGATAAGCCACCTTTCAAGTATTTCGCCGCCGAGCATTCGCTTGGCAGCCTCTTCTTCGCTGATTTCCCATCGCTTTGCAAGACGTGAGACAATCCCGTCAATCGTCATAAAGGGCGCAAGCGGTGAGCCCGTCACATATTCTTTGCGCATGAAAATGGCTTTCCATGAGCCGTTCATTTGCCAGAAACAGGGCGGGGAGCCGCTTCCTGGGTTAAACCTGCATTCCTTGTCTCGGCCTAGAACCTGCGCGATCACGCTTTGGCGAGTCGTGCGATGAGGTGCACGACATCAGGGCTGACAGCGCCGAATCCGGCCATGCCTTTGGCAGTCAGGGAGAATTGGTTGTCACCGTTCGAGTTGATCGCAGAGAACGTGCCGTCCGTTCGGCCGTACCGTCGGCATGCGCGTCCATGGCCCTAGTGCGAGCGCCGCCATGTTCTGAGGGCGAGCGCGATGCCGCTGCCGAGGAGCGCCAGGCCGATGGAACCCACCGTGGCTGCGAGGGCGTCGATCTCGATGTCGTTGGTTGCGGCGAGCGTGCCCGCGCCGGGGCGTTGTGTCGGCGTGTTGGGGGTGTTTGCTTCGGATGCGCCGGTCTCGTTGTCCGCCGCACTGGACTCGTTGCCGTCGGGCTGGTTGGCTGGGGGTGTGGGGTTGGTGGCGTTGCCACCGCCGGATGAGGTGTCGCCTCCGGGCTCATCGCCTCCTTGGTCGGGCTGGTTGGTGCCGCCGTCTCCGCTGTGGTCCGGCTCTTCGTCGGCGCGGGTAAACACGAAGGCGCCGTTGTTGCCCAGTTGCGCTGCCAGCGC
>CALUHI010000019.1 GCA_944320405.1 uncultured Eggerthellaceae bacterium | reverse complement strand
GCTCGCATTTTTGCAGGTCAAGTGAGGAATTTTCTGGATGCGATAAGGATTTGGTCGGCTCCCCGTCGCCCGGTGTCCCTATTATTACCGGAGCCAAGCTCAGCTTGCGCAGCCAGCGGCCCACCCTCGTCACGCGAGGATCGTCTTTGATCTTAAACACCGGTCCGGTCTTCTCATTAAAGCGCTGCAACTCGTCGAGTCGGTCCTCGGCGTCCACGCACATGCTGCGGAACTTGTGCATCCTGAACGTTCGACCGTTCCGCCCCACGCGATCCTGCGAGAAGATGACCGGGCCCTTGGGATCGTCGGCCTTCACCAAGATCGCAATGATCGCGTACAGCCAACAGAAGAACACCAGCACCGCTGCGCTGAACACGATGTCGAACGCGCGTTTGATGAAGCGGTAAGCCAGACGGCGCTCGACCCCCTCCAAAGATTTCTCGTCGATCTCCTCACGCAACGTACTCATGCGCCTAGCGCTCGCAACGTTGGCGCGGCCGGCACTATATCGGCAGACCATGCCGCTATAGACAGCGAAATCCTCTCCAAGCGGATTGTCCGATACCGCACCAACACTGCCCACACAACTGTCAGTTTCGTTTTCAGCTTCGTTTTGCAATTATCTCTAAACCGATTTTTATGATCTTCTTACGGCCCAGCATCTCTACATCCAGATAAGCCAGGCGTTTATGCCGGTCGATCTTCTTGATCCAACCGGCATGGCCCATCAGGGGGCCGTTCAGGATGATCACGTTGTCGCCTTCCACCACGCCGGTGGACATCTCCACCGTACGGTTTTCAGGGCTGGTGAACGCGTTGATGAATGCGATGTCGCGGTCGTCCAAGGGGGTGAACATATCGTCGTTGCCCAGAAGGCGGGTGAAGCGGGGCACACCGCGCAGCTGCGCTTTCAGCTTATTGGGGTTTTTCGTCACCACGAACACGTATCCCGGCATCAACACTTCGGTGCACTTGTGCCACAGGCCCTTGATGCGTTTCATTACCTCGTAGCGCGGAATGAACACTTCTTGCACCAAGCCAGGCTCCACCGTCTTTGCGATAAAGTCCTTCACCTGACTCTCTTGGCCGCTCATGGTTTGCACCACATACCACATGCGCTGTGTCCTCCCGGCAATGCGAACGCCACCGACAAGCGCGCATGGCTTCGCTATAGCCTGTCGGCGCGTATTACGACGATATGCATCCTCCTGGCCGACCGGAACGCGCACCCAGCGACGATTCCGCTCTCATCCAGAATATGTTGCGGTTTCCCGCCGCGGCCCCGCACGTCCTATTCGTGCGGAGCCGCGGCGAAAAGCCTTGCTTTCCCTACGTTGGCCAATCCAGCGAGCAACGCCCGCTCTCAGTTGTTTGCGCTGACTCCAACCATTTCATTCTAGTCGCTCACACACTTTTCGTGTTGAGCAACATTTCAATTTGAGACAACCTTTACATCACCGCAATTTAAAGTTCGGTGCAAGTATGACGCTACCCCCCGTGGAAGCGTTATATGCGCGCGTGTCTGCCGCGCGTGCGATATTCCTTGCAAGCGCGCGCCAGATAGTCATAATGCTCCACGCAGTGCGCGTCGCTGGCGATGTAGCTGTACAGGTTCTCCTCGAACAGCTTCTTTGCCGGCTTCTTCTCGGCGCCCAAACGGCCGCCAGCAACGAAGTCGGCACTCGCCTGCAGCTTGCAGCCCATCTTCGCCAAGCGGCGGGCAACTTCGACGTCTTCCTGCACGGCGCGATAGCGCTCCGGATGCGCGATGATCACCTGGTAGCCCATGCCCTGCAGCTCGAAAATCGTGCGCTCGTACTCGTCGAACTGCGCTTTGCCCGCACGGCTGGAAAACTCCAACAGAAACTCGTTGGACCCGTCGAACGCCAAATACGGCGCCCATTCCATGCCCAGCTCCATCAGTTTCGAGTGGTTCACCTCAAACCCCATGGTCAAAGGGAAACCATCCGCATGTGCCTGCAGCAGCTCGAACGCATCCCACATGGCGTCGTAATCGAAATACGGATGCCGGCAATGGGGCGTGCACACGATGGACGTGACACCCGCCTGCTTTGCAGCCTCCAACATCGCCAGGGACTCATCCAAATCCCGCGCACCGTCATCGACGCCCGGCAGGATGTGGCAGTGCATGTCCCTCATCGGCGACCGCGCCTCGCGTTCGCGTCAGCCGCATGGCCGCCGCGCTTCGCCGGCAAGTCTGCAGCACCTTGCACACCGCCAACGCGGGAGCGCCCAACAGCAGGAACCGCCGGGCGAGCCGGTTGGGCAACCGTCTGCTTGCGAGACTCCTTGCGCTCGATCTGGTCGGGATCGACGCGCTCCCCGTCCTTGGTGTAATAGGCGTAGTAGTACTCCGAACCCGTCCCTTCGCAGAACGTAGCGCAGATGCCCAGAATGTTAGCCTCCGCTTTCTGCAGCTGCTCGTACGCCTGCATGAGCTCGTCACGCTTCACCCCGCCAGGCTTCACGACGATGATGGTTCCGTCTGCAATGGAGGAAAGAATCGCCGCATCGATGAACGTTCCCACCGGAGGCGTGTCGAAGATCACGTAATCGTAGCTGTCCACCAATTGCGCCGCCAAGCGATGGAAGCGCTTGGACGAGATGATGTCTGCCGGATTGGGAATGTTCGGCTCGGTGTCCAGGAAGTACAGGTTGGGCGTCTGCGTCCCCACGACGGCATCGCGTAACTGCACCTGATCGGTCAGCACCGAATACACGCCAGCTGCCGCATGCACGCCCAGAAGCGACGCCATGGTGCGGCGGCGCATGTCCGCCTCAACCAGCAGAACCGTCTTGCCCGAGGTGGCGATGGCCTTCGCCAACTCGTACGAGCACGTGGACTTGCCCTCGTTAGGAACCGAGCTCGTCATCACAATGGAGCGGATGGGGTCGTCGGGCGACATAAAGCGGATGTTCGCAAAAAGCGTCTTTGCCGCGTTCTGAACTTCAAGGGTATTGGAACCCGTATTCTTCTTCTTAGCCACAGGATGCTCCTTAACCCTTGATCTTGGGGATACGGCCAATGACGGGCACGCCCAGAAGCTCCTCGGCTTCCTCCGGCGTGCGAACGCGCGTGTTCACCATGTCGATGATCACCACGATGGCAACAGCAATGAAGATGCCCGCCAGGAACGCGACCGCCGTGTACATCGCGCGCGGCGGACCAGACGGAGCCTGAGGCACTTCTGCCTGGTCGATCACGTTCACGTTTTCGACGCCCATCACGCTTTGGGCGACGCTCGAGAGCACTTCAGCAAGCTTGTTGGCAATCTGGGCGCATTGCTCGGCGTTGTCGCCTTCCACAGAGATCTCGATGACACGGGTGGTGGTGGCGGAATCAACAGACACCTCGAAGCCGCCAAGCGACTTCATGCCCAGCTCTTGGGCGGTGCGCTCCAGCACGATGCTTGAATTCGCAAGCGTGGCAACGTCGTTTGCCATCAGCTGGCCAGCCGTCAGTTCGTTGTATTGGCTGGCATTGGACTGCTCGCTGGAGCTGAGCACGTACACCGACACCGTGGAGGTGTATTGGTTGGCCATAAGGCCCCAGCTGACGCCGGCGGTGGCAATCGCCATCACCACCGGCAGGATGATCACCAGCTTGAGGTGCTTCCTCAGAAGCTTGAACAATTCGAGCAGTGTCATTCGTCCAACTTTCCGCTATGGTCGGGATGCTTCAAAAGCGCGCAGCAAAACACATGGTCTCTACCTTCGCACACAATACTTCAGTTTAACTTCGGGAGCGCTCTAACGCAAACGGAAAAGCGCCGAGTTCGGTGTCGGAAACTGCAGCGCCCGCAAAATGCAGCAACGATCAAAATAGCGCCCCTCCCCCACGTTACGGTTCGGTACCAAAGCCGCGCTTCTCCCTTCTGCAAGGAAATGCCGAGGTCATGGGTGCTATGCTTTTATGAACCATCTAGGCCGACGCCGTATGCGCCCGCCGGAATCGAGGCATCATGAAACGCCGCCCGCTCCGCTCCGCCGCCTCCTCCTCCGCTCACGCCAAGGTCCGCGCCGCCGCATCTCCCAAAATGCGCATCGGCGCCATCGTGCTCGCCTGCATCATCGCGCTTGCCTGCGCGCTGACTCCGGCCCTTGCCTTCGCTCCCCTGCCCGCCTACGCAGAAACCGGAAGCGAAGCGGGCATCTCCGCCGGCACATCGCCCGACGCCTCTGAGCCGACGATCATCCCCGGCCCCATCTCGAAAGTCGCCGATCCTTCCACCGCGCACGCCTGGAAAGAGCTGTTCGGAGGCTCCGACGGCAGCTCGTTTTCCACCGACGACGCCGAGCGGCTGTGGGTGGACAAATCGGTGTACGCCTCCGAGGAAGACGCCGCTGCTGCGGGAATCGTCGACCCGTCGATGCGCGATGCCGACCTCGACTTTTTAGTGAGCATGTCGGCGTTCTCTTCCGCTGCCTCGTGGCGCAAAGAGCAAGCGGTGCCGCACGACGTCGTGTTCGTCATCAGCCTGAACTCAACGCTTTCCTCGTTCCACTACGATGGGCGCACCTACGCCGAGCATCTTGCCGAAGCGCTCAACGAATCCATTGGGCGGCTGATGGACGAAAACGACGGCGCCACCCCTGCTGAGATCACGCGCGTGGCGGTAGTGGGTTACAACATCGACACCACGGTGCTCATGCCCCTGGGTGCCTACAAGCCCGATGCCGACGGGAACTACGTGAAGTACGCGCCCGACCTGCCTGGAGGCGCAGGATTTCAGGTGACGGGCACGTCGGATGACGCGAAGGCTGCCACCGCCAACGCGTCATTCAAAGGCTACGCCTACCTGCAGCGGGCGTTCCACGTGGCTGCTGACATGCTGGAGCAAGCCGCCGCAGAGTCGACCGCAGACGCCCCGCGCGATCCCAAGCTGGTGGTGATGGGGTCCGAGGTGTCAACGTGCGCGAACACCGACATCGCCAACCCGCCGGCATACGCCAGGCAGGCGCAGGGCGAAGGAGGTTTTCTGGGCACGGTTCCCACCGGTCACAGCGCCGGGTACGGAACCGACGCAGCGCTCGCTACCCTGCTCACGATGCAAAACGACATGCTGGCCATCGACGCCGCCTATCGGCCTTCCGGCCAAAGCCTTTCCCTGTACACCGCCGGGCTGGACACGCGCTCGCTTGGCGCCTACGTGCTGAAAACTGCCGACCAGCAGGCAAACGCCTACGTCGAGGGCACCGGCGACGCAGACGGAACAAATCTCTGCAGCAATATCGACGCTGCCCGCCAGGCTTATGCGCAAGCCGCCAACCAGGGCGAATCCAGCGTGACGCTGCAGCTGTTCAGCGCCGGTCACAGCAACCTGGAAGCGCGCGAGATCGTCTTCCCCAGCCCCATTCCGGGCCTGCTCAGCGCCGATGACGGCTACGCCTTCCGCGGTGCAGACGCCTACTTCCCCGCCACCGATGCCGGCGCACTGGACGGCTCGTTCAACGCCGCGGTCGATCGCATCCTCGACATCACGTACCTCTCGCCGGTCGACCCACACGGCGACGCCGCGTCGTCTCCCATTGAAAACCGCATCCGCTTCCAAGACGAGCTGGGGCCGCTCATGCAGGCAAAGCGCATCGCCGGCATTCAGTTCCAAGGGAAGATGCTAGACGGCTCGCTTGCCGCCAAGGCGCTCTGCACAAGTTTTGCCGACCCGTGGGATATCGAGGCATACCACGAGCTGAATTACCTGATGACCTCGCTCGAAAACCGCTACAACCTTGACGGAAAAGCGTTCGACCTGCTGTACCAGGCATACGAAGCTGGCCAGATCGCCTACACCGACGCCGACAACTTCTCCAACTATGCAGCATGGTACGTCGACGCCGACCATGAGATGGTCCCCTCAGGCAGCCTGCCCTACACGTTCGCTGGCACAGACGAGATAGCTGCCGCACGTGCTGGCACGTGGCGCGACAACCCGTCCTCTGCTTCCGCCACGCGACTCCAAGCGGCAAAGGACGCTGGCGCGACCGCCGTCTGCCAAACCTACTTCTTCATCGGCAACCTGGAAAACCAGTATTCCGGCGCCGATGTGCCCCTGTACGACTTCATCGTCATGGTAGAGACGAACCTGGACACCTCCAACCAAACGGTGCTGTTCACCGCACCGGCCGACAGCATCCCCGCGCGCAAGGCGTCCATCACGCTGCGGCTGAACGGCACGACCACCATGATGCTGGCCGAAGATGCCGACACAGCAAACCCCTTGCAAGTGGTGTTCGAAGTGGGGCCGCGCGACGACGTCGCCGACCTCGCGCGGCGCGTCCAGGCAGGCGACGACGTCAGCGCCGCTGAAGTCGAAAAGCTTCTGGGCGATGCGGCGATTCCCGACGGGGAGTTCTCGTTCAACCTGCTGACCAACGCTTACGCCGACAACGGAAAGGCGACGGGTGCCGGCGCCGCCATGAGCGCCTTGGCGGCATCGACCAACACGTACTACCTGTTCACCAGGGACACGCCACTGTACCGGCTGAAAGCCGGCGGCGCCGCTGCGCCAGACGGCACCGCAACAAACGACCAGCTGGAACCCTTGTCGGCAGCGCCCCAGGCGGGGGAAACCGTCTACTACGAACACGTCACCTACGAAGCCGATGGGCTCACGACAGGGAAAGAGGTGCCGGTGCAGGCGGAGCTGACCTTCCTGCCCCTGCAGCTTGACGCTCAAAGCGTTGGCGCCTGCCATGCGAACTCTGAAGGCCAATGGGTCATCGCCGCTGGCACGCCCCGCGCTCCCCTGCCCTCCACGCTGGAAAATACCGCGAAAACCGACAATCTCACGAAGACGGCACCGTTCTCGCTCCATCTCACCGACACGACCGCTTCCGACCCCGACGGCCTCATGCTCACCGCGCGCATGGGCAACAACGGCACGTTCACGATATCCACGGCCCACGAAGACGACGGGGCATCGGGCGGTGACCCCGACGATGGCAAAGACCCCGATCAGCCCACTGATCCCGACACAGGCGACACGCCCGGAGGCGGCACGGAAGACCCCAGCCCCGGCGATAACGACGACGACCCCTCCAACCCTGACTCTGGCAGCGACAGCACGCAAGACGCCGCAGACCCCACGCCCTTGGACACGCCGTCTGCCAGCGAAGCCGACGCCGCCCAGACGCTTTCCGACACCGGCGATGCCGCATTCCCCTTGTGCGCACTCGCCGCAGGGCTTGCCCTCGCAGCCGCGATCCTGGGCGCCGTCGCGCATTTCCGTCGCAATCGTGAAATGCGCCGTCGATGACGCTTTCCCTCTTTCGGCATGCGCTATAATCGGCTGGTTGAACGCGAAGGCGCCGCCCGGCGATGCCCGCACACGCAGGCGCCCTTCGCAAAACTCCAGGCAGAAACGAGGGAAGAAGAGGAGCGATCACGCCCATGCGCATCGGATTCGATAACAACAAGTACATCTCACTGCAGGCCGAGCGCATCAAAGAGCGCATCGCGCAGTTCGGCGGCAAGCTGTACCTGGAATTCGGCGGCAAGCTCTTCGATGACTACCATGCGTCCCGCGTGCTTCCCGGATTCCAGCCCGACACCAAAATCCGCATGCTGGAAAGCCTTATCGACGACGTTGAGATCATCACCTGCATCAACGCCAACGACATCGAGAAGAGCAAGACGCGCGGCGACCTGGGCATCACTTACGATGACGACCTGCTGCGCCTGATGGACATCTTCCGCGGCATGGGTTTTCTGGTGGGCGACGTGGTCATCACGCAGTACGCCGGCCAGCCCGATGCCGATGCTTTCCGCCGCCGCCTGGATTCGCTGGGCATCAAAAGCCGCCTGCACTACCCCATCGCCGGCTACCCCACTGACATCGAGCACATCGTGAGCGACGAGGGCTACGGTAAAAACGAATACGTGGAAACCAGCCGTCCGCTGGTAGTGGTAACCGCTCCCGGCCCTGGCTCCGGCAAGATGGCCACCTGCCTGTCGCAGCTCTACCACGAGAACAAGCGCGGCATCAAGGCCGGCTACGCTAAGTTCGAAACGTTCCCCATTTGGAACCTGCCGCTGAAGCATCCCGTGAACATCGCCTACGAGGCCGCCACGGTCGACCTTGACGACAGCAACGCCATCGACCCGTTCCATCTGGAAGCGTATGGCGAGACCACGGTCAACTACAACCGCGACATCGAGATCTTCCCCGTGCTGAAGGCCATGATGGAAAAGATCATGGGCAAAAGCCCCTACCAGTCGCCCACCGACATGGGCGTCAACATGGCCGGCAACGCCATCAGCGACGACGACGCCGTGCGCGACGCCGCCAAGATGGAGATCGTGCGCCGCTACTTCCAGACCGCCGTCGAGGTGAAACGCGCCGGCGTGGGCGAAGAGCGCCTCGAGCGCCTGGAGTTGCTGATGAACCAGGCGGGCGTGGACATCAACTACTCCCCTGCCCGCACTGCCGCGCTGCTGAAGGAAGAAACCACCGGCGCGCCCGCAGGTGCCATGGTGCTGCCCGATGGCACCGTCGTCACCGGCAAGACGTCCAACCTGCTGGGTGCCGCTTCGTCGCTTCTGATGAACGCGCTGAAGGGCGTTGCCGGCGTCGAGGACATCGACGTCATCTCCGACGAGGTCATCGAGCCCATCTGCCATCTGAAGACCGAACACCTGCATGCTCGCAACCCGCGCCTGCACTCCGACGAAACGCTGCTTGCCCTCACTGTGAGCTCGTCCACCAACCCGCTTGCCGGCAAGCTGATCGACTACGCCGAGAAGCTGCGTGGCTGCGACGCGTTCTTCTCGGTGATCATTTCCGAAACCGACGAAAGGCTCTACCGCACCCTCGGCATCAACGTCTGCTGCGAACCCAAATACGAGCAGCATAGGTACTATCACAAGTAGGATAGATACCTAAAAGAAAAGGCCCATCCGGGCCTTTTCTTTTAGAAGAATGTTTTTGCTACGTGCTCGTAGAACCCTTCACGCTGGTACCGCAAAAGGATGGTAGGCGACTCCCCACGGCGAACGTACACATGCCGCACCGGTGCCGGGAGCTGCAGCGGCTCCCCATCCACAAACAGCGTCGCCTCGCGCGGATAGGCCCCTTCGGAGGGGTCAAGCAGCCCCACTTCCACCACGTCGCTTTCGCTTGTCACCAACGACCGCGAGTGCAACGTGTGCGGCGCGATGGGCACCACCACCAAGCCGCCGAACCCCGGCGACACCAGCGGTCCGCCCGCCGAGAGCGCATAGCCGGTGGATCCGGTGGCCGTTGCCACCACCACGCCGTCGCCGCGCATCTGGGCAACCTGCGCGCCGGATACGCCCATCGTGAAGTCGATCAAACGTCCGTTGGCGCCACGCGTGACGGCAAGCTCGTTCAGCGCGAAGAACGTGCGCGGTCCCTCGGGCTGCTCAGCGTCTGCCGCATCGCAGCGCGCGTCATCGCCCCACGGGTCGGCCTCGCCCTCGCACACCACGTCGATGCGAAGGTTGGCGCGGCGTTCCTGCACCACATCGCCCGCCAGCGCGGCAGCCACGATGGCAACCACGCCATCGTCGCTTGCATTCGCCAAAAAGCCAAGGCGCCCGAAGTTGATGCCCAAAATGGGAACGCCCCACGTGCCCACTTGCCGCGCCGTGCGCAGGATGGTGCCGTCGCCGCCCAGCACCACCACCAGGTCGACTCCGTTCTCGATGGTACGGCGAACCTCACCCACCTCGGCCGGGCCCACCAGATCGCGCGATTCCACCAAGGCGTGGTCGATTCCCTGGGATGCCAGATAAGCCCCCAGAATCAGCGACGCTTCGGTTGCCTGCGGATTGGAGTTATTGCGTACGACGAGCACGAGCATAAGGCCCTTCTTTCCTGCTTTGATATGATGAAGATTATAGCGAAACCGATCGAGCGAGAAAGCGTCCGCAATGTCCGACAAGCTGCAGAGGGCCAAGCACATCCGCGAGGAGGATTCCGCCGAAACGGAGCCTTTCGAACGCGGCCGCCATGCAGGCGTAGACCGCACACTGTCCCCTGCGCACGCTGTTGGCTCTTCTCAAAACGACGTCGACCGCTCTTCCGAATCCGACGACCAAGCCGACGAGCCGCATTCCGACCTGGGCGCTTCCGCTGCTCTCATCAGCGTCTGCACCATCGTCTCGCGCATCACGGGATTCATCCGCACCTGGGCCATGGCTTTCGCCTTGGGCGCGGGAATGCTTTCCAGCTCCTACCAGGTGGCGAACAACCTTCCCAACATGCTTTACGAGCTGGTTGTCGGCGGCATGCTGGTCACGGCTTTCCTTCCGGTGTACGTATCGGTGAAAAAGAAGCTCGGCCAGGATGCGGGCAACGAATACGCTTCCAACATCCTCACCATCGTCGTTCTGTTCCTGGGTGCCCTTTCTATCCTGTGCATGGCGTTTCCCGCTGTGGCAATCTACACGCAAAGCTTCTTCTCGAACCAAGGCGACATGGCGCAAGCCACCTTCTTCTTTCAGTTCTTCGCCATACAGATCGTGTTCTATGGCGCATCGGCGGTAGTGTCTGGCCTGCTCAACGCCAATCACGATTACCTCTGGTCGTCCATTGCGCCGGTGGCAAACAACGTCATTGTCATTGCGACGTTTCTCATCTACGCCGCCATCGCCCCCAGCCAACCCGAAATCGCGCTCTACATCATCGCCATTGGCAACCCGCTGGGTGTGTTCGTGCAGATGGCCATGCAGCTTCCTGCGCTTTCGCGCAACGGCATCCGACTGCGACCCCACATCAATTGGCGCGATCCCGCCCTGCGCGAGACGGTCGCAATCGGTCTCCCCACCATCATCGTCATGGTGATGTCTTACATCGCCGTTTCCGCGCAAAACGCCGCGTCGCTTGTGTTCACCGACGCCGGCCCTTCGGTGCTGATGTACGCGCGACTGTGGTGGACGCTCCCCTATTCGTTCTTGGTGGTGCCCATCACCACCACCATGTTCACCGAGCTCTCCGAGTTGAAAGCAGAAGAGAATGTCGACGGCATGAAACGCGGTATCGTGTCGGGCATGAACCAAATCCTGTTCTTCAGCGTGCCTTTCATGTTGTATCTGGCGGTGTTCGCCTACCCGCTGGTAAGCCTTTTGGCTATCGGCGCATTCACCATGGACGACGTCGCCCTTATCGCGAGTTACCTGGTGGTGCTCGCATTCGCCCTGCCCTTCTACGGGCTTAAGAGCTACTTCCAGAAAGTATTCTCCAGCCTGCGGAAGATGATCGCGTTCGCTGTGGTGGACATCGTGGCCACGGTCGCGCAGGTGGCGTTCACCATTGGCGGTGCGCTGTTGGCCGAATACGGCGTGGACATCAACTCGGTCGCCGCCGGCCAGATTTTGTTCAACCTGCTCGCGTTCCTGCTGCTGCTGGCGTACCTGCGTCGCGAGCTGGGCGCCTTCGGCATGAAATCGACCATCCGCGCGTTCGTTGTATCGCTTGTCCTGGGGGCGCTTGGCGCGGCTGCCGGCGGAGGCGTCCTCTGGCTGCTTCAGACGTTCGTGGGGCCGCTCAGCGGCTCTATCCTGCAATCCCTTGCCTACGTGGTTGCTGGCGGCGTTGTGAGCCTTGCAGTGACGTTCGGGCTCGCCTTGAAGCTGAAGGTTCCCGAGGCTGCCATGCTCTCCAGCATCGGCGGAAAGATTTCCGGTAAGCTGAAACGCGCCTAACGTCGGCGCCCGCACACGACAAACCGTCCCTGCGCGCTTCGTCGCGCACAGGGACGGTTTTCTTTTGAGGCGACCTGAGTCCAGCTTACAGCGGACGGAGGTGATCCTCCTCCACCGTCAGCAGCACAGGACCGTCCGGTGTGACCGCCACGGTTTTCTCGAAATGCACAGACGGCTTTCCATCGCGCGTGCACACCAGCCAGCCATCAGGCATAGGGCGCGTGCGATGCGTTCCCTGGTTGATCATGGGCTCGATGGCAAGAACCATGCCCGGAAGAAGCTCGATCCCGCGATGTTTGCGTCCGTAGTTGGGAACGTTGGGCTCCTCGTGCATGTTGCGACCAATGCCGTGGCCCACGTACTCGCGCACCACGCCGTATCCGGCAGCCTCCGCAACGGACTGTATGGCGTGCCCCACATCGCCCAAGCGGTTGCCAACCTGCGCTGCCTCGATGCCGGCCCACATGCATTTCTCTCCCACTTCCAGAAGACGCTTCTTCTGAGGGCTCACAGTGCCCACCGCAAACGTCCAGGCGTTGTCGCCCACCCAGCCGTCAACGATCGCGCCCGTGTCGATGGAGATGATGTCCCCACCCTGCAGCACAACGTCTTTCGAGGGGATGCCGTGGATGATCTGCTCGTTGACAGATGCGCAGATGCTTCCGGGGAACCCACCGTAACCCTTGAAAGCCGGAACGCCTCCGTGCTCGCGGATGAACGTTTCGGCGATTTCATCAAGCTCGAGCGTGCTTACGCCAGGCTTGCAGTGGCGGCCCACTTCGCGCAGCACCATGGCAGACAAACGCCCTGCCGCCTTCATCGCTTCGACTTCTCCGGGGGTTTTGATGATGATCGCCACTTCGCGCACGCCTTCCGAATCTCAAGTAATGTCAGGTGAGCCTGTCGGCAATTGAGTATAGCACGCCGTTCCGGCTGCCCTTATGGGCACCCCAACACCGGCAACAGCAAAGAACCCCGCCGCGTTTGCGACGGGGTTCCCCGATTCTCAAATGAGTTAGCGGATCAAGCGAGATCCTAGCCGGGCCAACGGACGTAGATCATGTTGCTCTTGACGGCGCTCACCTTGATGCCAGACTTCGTGCCGGAAGCGTGCACCATCTGGCCACCTCCGATGTAGATACCGCAGTGACCGCTGTTCACGCAAACGTCGCCAGGCTGCGGGTTGCTCACCTGCGGCCATTTGATGAACGTCTTGGTGGTGCCCAGACGCTGATAGCGGCCGGTCAGGCAGTAGGACACGAAACCGGAGCAGTCAAACGTATGTGGGGAGCACGCACCCCACACGTAGCGGGCAACGCCGACTTCAGCCAGACCGCGGTCAACAACCGCATTGCCGGTGTTGGCGTCGTACGCAGGCGCATTGCTGCTGTTGCCGCCACCGCCGCCATTGTTGCTGTTATGATTGTTGTTGTTATTGTTGTTGTTGTTGTTCTGCTGCTCTTCCAAAGCCTCTTGGGCGGCAGCAAGCTCGGCGGCTTCCTGCGCGGCCTGCTCCTGAGCAAGAAGCTCAGCGGCCTCGGCAGACAGGCTATCGTAGGTGGCCTGCATGTCGTTGACGGTAGCCTGCGCTTCCTCCTGGATGCGCTTGGCTTCCTCAGCCTTCTGCGCGGCAACCTGCTCCTGCTCGGCGTACACCGCCTTCTCGTCCTCGATCTGCTGACGCAGGGATTTCGTCTCGTCAACGAGCTCGGTGTCGCTCTGGTTCATCTTGTCCAGAAGATTCCAGTTGTTCACGAACTCCGAGAACGAAGCGGAGCCCAGCAAAACATCCAGAATCGTAGCGCTGCCGTTGCGGTACATCGACTTGGCACGGTCGCCCAGGCGAACCTGAAGCTCGGCGATCTCGTCACTTGCCTCGTCGATGCGCTGCTGCGCCTCGTCCATCTTCTGCTGTGCTTGCTCTTGCTCACTCAGAGCGGTGAAGTAATTGTCGGAAGCAGCATCGAGCTCTTCCTGCATAGCTTCAAGCGACTGGAGAACCGCCTGAGCCTCTGCCTGCTTCTGGGCAGACGTTGGCGTTGCATACGCCTGATCAGGAATGGCCGGAACCATCAGTCCCACGGCAAGAACCACAGACAGCGCTGCTGTTCCTGCTACGCGGAGGGGGTTGTGCTTCAGATAATCCATGTAAAAGCCTCCTCGTATAGCGGTTTGCCCTGCTATTGGACAGTCCTTCGGCAGAGCAACCGTTTACTAGGATACCAAAACGTTGCTTTTCATGCGCCAATGACCATAAGGTAGTCACATTGTCACGTCGAAACACGTCAATGCACACAACATGTTGTGGACGTCGATTATTCAACGCACTAGCAACGTTCAAATATACTTAAAGAGTCGTATACAAAAAGAGAGGGCCCCGAAGGACCCTCCCAGCATCGATAGCAGATGCGCCGCTATTCAGCGGAAGTGTAGTTGCGGTTCACCGCGGAGTCGACCGGCACGCCGGGGCTCATGGTGGAAGCCACGGTGATGGACTTCACATAACGGCCCTTGGCGGCGGCAGGCTTCATGCGCAGGATCTCGTCGTAGACAACGCCGTAGTTCTCGGCCAGCTGCTCGGCGGTGAAGCTCACCTTGCCCAGGATGACGTGGGCGATGCCGTAACGGTCGGCGCGATACTCAACGCGGCCGCCCTTGAGCTCCTTGATGGCCTTGGCCACATCGGTGGTCACGGTGCCCAGCTTGGGGTTGGGCATCAGGCCACGGGGGCCCAGGATCTTGCCCAGACGGCCAACCTTGCCCATCTGGTCGGGGGTAGCCACAGCAGCGTCGAAGTTGAACTCGCCGGCCTGGACCTGCTCGATGAGCTCGGCGGTGCCGACGATGTCGGCGCCAGCCTCCTTGGCGGCCTCAGCGGCAGCGCCCTCGGCGAACACGGCAACGCGGACGGTCTTGCCGGAGCCGTTGGGCAGGCTCACGGTGCCGCGCAGCTGCTGGTCGGCCTGGCGCGTGTCGATGCCGAGACGGAAGTGAACCTCGACGGTCTCGTCGAACTTCGCCGTCTCCATCTCCTTCATGATCTTGAACGCCGTGATCGGCGCGACAGGAGCCTCGGGAACCTGCTCCATGGCGGCGCGGAGCGCCTTGGACTTCTTAGGCATGATGCTTTCCTTTCGTGGTCTTGGCGAGGGCGCTTCCGCCCTCCCACTTACCATCCGAATCTCAGCTCCGGCTGAAACCAGATTCGTTCGTCAGAACAGCCGAGCGCCGTTACTCGTCGATGGACTTGCCGGCGAGCATAGCCGCGACCTTCTTGGAAGGCACGTACTTCTTCTTCATCTCGCGGCCTTCGATGCGCACGCCCATGCTGCGAGCGGTACCGGCGATGATCTCCATCGCGGCTTCGATCGTGTTGGCGTTCAGGTCGGGCATCTTCGTCTCGGCGATCTCGCGGAGCTGGTCTTCCGTGAGCGTGCCGACCGTCTGGAGCTGCGGGATGCCGGCGCCGTGCTCGATGCCGAGCTTCTCCTTGATGAGGATAGCGGCCGGCGGCGTCTTGCAGATGAACGAGAACGTCTTGTCCTCGTACACCGTGATCTCGACAGGGATGATGGTGCCCGCCTGATCCTGCGTCTGGGCGTTGAACGCCTGGCAGAACTGCATGATGTTGACGCCCTGGGCGCCGAGCGCGGGGCCGACCGGAGGAGCCGGGTTCGCGGCACCGGCCGGGATCTGAAGCTTTACGAAGCCAGAAACTTTCTTCTCAGCCATTGATCTTACCTTTCAGCACTACACGTTCACTACACGTTACGTTTATCAACAAAAGCGCCTCGCATGAGAAGCCCCGGTCCACTCGGGCATGCGCACACTTGTGTTTGCACATTCAGCTTAGACTCTGGCCACCTGATCGAAGGAAAGCTCGACGGGGGTTTCGCGTCCGAAGATGGAAACCATGACCTTGACCTTGCCCGCTTCCGGGGAAACCTCGGAAACGATGCCGTCGAAGTCTGCCAGAGGACCAGAAACGACCTTGACGGCCTGCCCGATCTCCAAGCTCGTCGAAGTCTTCTTCGGAGCCTGACGGCTCGTCCGTTTCATGATCTTGTTGTATTCCTCGCGGGTGAGCGGCGCAGGATTGCCGTCGCTGCCCACGAACCCGGTCACGCCGGGGGTGTTGCGAACCGCAGCCCAGCTGCGGTCGTCGAGCTCCATGCGAACGAGCACGTAGCCCGGGAACACCTTCTTCTCGCTCTCGACGCGGCGGCCGCCCTCTTTGATCTCCGTGACCATCTCGGTCGGGATCTCGATGGCGAACACGTTGTTCTCGAGGCCCATGGTCTCGATGCGCGTCTCGAGGTTGGTCTTCACCTTGTTCTCGTACCCGGAATAGGTGTGGAGAACATACCATTTCTTAGACATAGCTTGATTACGCCCCCAATCCCGGAATACCGGAGATGGCGACGAGGATCGGGGTGACGATCGCGTTGTCGAGCAGCGCGACGTAGATCCCGAAGAACAGCAGCGCGACGACCACGACGCCGCTCCAGCGGAGCACGTCCTGCTTCGTCGGCCAGGTAACGCGTTTCATCTCGGCCCTGACATCGCGGAAGAACTGGAAGCGCTTCTTCTTCGGCTTCGTCTCTTCCTTCTTCTCGGCCTTCTTCACCTCGGCCTTCTTCGCGGGTTCGGCGGATTCTTCCGAGGACTTCTTCTTGAACAAAGAGCGGGAAGGCTTTTTCGACTCTTCCTCGACGGCTTCGGCCGCCTCGGCAGTCGTTACCTCGTTCTCCTCGCGAGCCGCTTTGCGGGCGGCACGGGCGGCGGAGGCTTTCGCTCGCTGAGTTTTCGATTTGTGAGCCATAAGAACCCTTCAGCAATCCCGTTCGAACACTTACCTTATAACGCCAAACAAGCAGCCACATACGGCTGCTCGCATACAAACAAGCTGGCAGGCCAGGAGGGACTCGAACCCCCAACATGCGGTTTTGGAGACCGCCGCTCTACCAATTGGAGCTACTGGCCTGTTCGTTCCATCGCCTGATATTCTATCGAGTTTCGCGGTGAACGGTGTGATGACCGCACCACTTGCAGTATTTCTTCAACTCGATACGATCAGGATTATTCTGCTTGTTCTTCGTGGTCGTGTAATTGCGGCGCTTGCACTCGGTGCACGCCATGGTGACCATGGTACGCATGAACTCTCCTTTTTACCTTATCGTTTCGAGCTTGAGTTCTCTACACATGAATTCGAAGGTTGGGGCCCGCAAGCGCGAGCCCCAACCGAAGCAGCATCGAAGATACTTACTTGAGGATCTTCGTCACGCGGCCGGAACCGACCGTGCGGCCACCCTCGCGGATAGCGAAGCGGAGGCCTTCCTCCATGGCGATCGGGTGGATCAGCTCGCCGCGGAGATTGACGTTGTCGCCGGGCATAACCATCTCGGTGCCCTCGGGCAGATGGGCAACTCCGGTAACGTCGGTGGTGCGGAAGTAGAACTGCGGACGATAGCCGTCGAAGAACGGGGTGTGGCGGCCGCCCTCTTCCTTGGTGAGGATGTAGACCTGGCCCTCGAACTCCGTGTGCGGGGTAACCGAACCCGGCTTGCAGAGAACCTGGCCGCGAACGATCTCCTCGCGCTTCACGCCGCGGAGCAGAACGCCGATGTTGTCGCCGGCCTGCGCCTCGTCGAGGAGCTTGCGGAACATCTCAACACCCGTGCAGACCGTCTTGGAGGTCTCCTTGATGCCGACGATCTCGAGCTCGTCGTTGACATGCAGCGTACCGCGCTCGACACGGCCGGTGGCAACGGTGCCGCGGCCGGTGATGGTCATCGTGTCCTCGACAGCCATGAGGAACGGCTTGTCGACGTCGCGCTCCGGGGTCGGGATGTAGGAGTCGACCGCATCCATGAGCTCCCAGATCTTCTCCTGCCATTCCTTGTCGCCCTCGAGAGCCTTGAGCGCGGAACCGCGGATGATCGGGGTGTTGTCGCCGTCGAACTCGTAGGAGTCGAGCAGCTCGCGAACTTCCATCTCGACGAGCTCGATGAGCTCCTCGTCGTCGACCATGTCGCACTTGTTCAGGAAGACCACGATGTAGGGAACGCCGACCTGACGGGCGAGCAGGATGTGCTCGCGGGTCTGGGCCATGGGGCCGTCGGTCGCAGCGATAACGAGGATCGCGCCGTCCATCTGAGCAGCACCGGTGATCATGTTCTTGACGTAGTCGGCATGGCCCGGGCAGTCAACATGAGCGTAGTGACGGGAATCCGTCTCGTACTCGATGTGGGCGATCGAAATGGTGATGCCGCGCTCGCGCTCTTCAGGAGCCTTGTCGATGTCTTCGAAGGCCGTGAAGTCCGCATGAGCGGTGCCGTGAGAGCCGTCGTTCTCGGACAGCGTCTTGGAAATAGCGGCGGTGAGCGTCGTCTTGCCGTGGTCAACGTGGCCGATGGTGCCGATGTTAACATGCGGCTTGGTGCGCTCGAACTTCTCCTTAGCCATGTTTCATCCTCCTTAAAGGCTTCGCTTTCGCGAAAGGAAACAAAAAACACGCGCCCGTGTGCACGGACGCGATCTTTCAAAAATGGTAGCGGTGACTGGATTCGAACCAGTGACGCCACGGGTATGAACCGTGTGCTCTAACCAACTGAGCTACACCGCCAAAAGAAAAAAACAACCTCTTGCGAGGTGATCAGCAGGTGGAGCCTGCGACCGGACTTGAACCGGTGACCTCTTCGTTACCAACGAAGTGCTCTACCGACTGAGCTACACAGGCAAATGGTGGGAGCGCTAGGATTCGAACCTAGGTAGGCAGAGCCAACGGGTTTACAGCCCGTCCCCTTTAACCACTCGGGCACAC
>CALUHI010000018.1 GCA_944320405.1 uncultured Eggerthellaceae bacterium | reverse complement strand
CCAGACGGAGATCATCGTTTCCGGCATCAGCAAGGAACAGGTCGGCCAGATGGCCGCCAACGTTCGTGCGTGGCGTAAGCCTGAGCCGTACAAGGGCAAGGGTATCCGCTACGACAACGAGGTCGTCCGCCGCAAGCTCGGCAAGGCCGGCAAGGGCGACTAACGCGAACTGACTAGGCTGAAGGGATAGATGATGAAGAAACTCCAGAAGAAGCAAGCCAATCTTGCCCGCCGCCATCGTCGTGTTCGCGGCAAGATCTCCGGCACCGCCGAGCGTCCGCGCCTCTGCGTGACTCGCTCGAACAGCAACATGTACCTCCAGTTCGTGGACGACGTCGCCCACGTGACCCTGCTGGGCGTCTCCACGCTCGGCCCGGACTTCAAGGCCACCGGCAAGAACGGCGCCAACGTCGAGGGCGCGACCGCCCTGGGCGAGATCGCCGGCAAGAAGGCGCTGGAGCAGGGCATCACGACCGTCGTCTTCGACCGTGGCGGCAACCTCTACCATGGCCGCGTCAAGGCCGTGGCCGAAGCTGCCCGCGAAGCTGGACTGAAGTTCTAGGAAAGGGTTGTGGTAATGGCTCGTAAACAAGAAAACCAGGCAGCCGTTCCTGAGCTTCAGGAGCGCGTCGTCTACATCAACCGCGTGTCCAAGGTCGTCAAGGGCGGCCGCCGCTTCGCGCTCACCGCTCTGGTGGTCGTGGGCGACGGTAACGGCCGCGTCGGCGTGGGCATGGGCAAGTCCTCTGAGGTTCCCAACGCTATCCGCAAGGGCGTCGAGGATGCCAAGAAGAACATGTTCACGGTGCCTCTGACCGAGAACAAGACGCTTCCCCATGAGATCATGGGCGAGTACGGCTCTGGCCGCGTCCTCATCCGCCCGGCTGTTCCTGGTACCGGCGTTATGGCCGGCGGCCCGGTCCGCGCCATCATGGAGCTGGCTGGCGTCACCGACGTCATCACGAAGTCTCTGGGCACCAGCAACGCCATGAACGTCGTCAAGGCGGCGGCCGAGGGCCTGAAGAGCATGGAGAGCCCCGAGCAGGTTGCTGCTCGCCGCGGCGTCTCTGTGGACAATATCTTCGGTCGAAAGGAGAACTAACCATGGCTGAAGCGAAAAAGACGCTGCGCATCACCCAGGTGAAGAGCTCCATCGGCTACAAGAAGGACCAGCTGGCTACGCTGCGTTCTCTGGGCCTGGGCAAGATCGGCCGCACGGTCGACCAGGTGGACAACGACGCCATCCGCGGCATGATCTTTAAGGTCAAGCACCTGGTGGAGGTCGAGGAGCTGTAAGGGTCGATCACCCTTTACCAATGCTTCTCACATAAGTTATAATACACGATTGGCGCTGTCTTTCCAGGCAGTGCCAATCGTGTGTATTAAGGAAGTTTGCTGGCGGCGAGCTGCCAGCACCGGGGAAGGCTCCCCGGGGCGATGAAAAGGAGTTTCATCCATGGAATTGAAGGATCTCAAGCCTGCTGAGGGCGCAACCAAGAACCGCAAGCGCGTTGGTCGCGGCCCCGCTTCCGGCACCGGCAAGACCGCCGGTCGCGGCATGAATGGCCAGAAGTCCCGTGCGGGCGGCGGCAAGGGCCCCCGCTTCGAGGGTGGTCAGACCCCGCTGGCCATGCGTCTGCCGAAGCTGCCTGGCTTCAAGAACCGCAATCGCGTGGAGTACCTGCCCGTCAACGTTAGCCGACTGGAGGAGAACTTCGAGGCTGGCGACGTCGTCGATGGCGAGAGCCTGAAGGCCAAGGGCATCATTAAGCATGCCGATGCTCTGGTGAAGGTGCTGGGCGACGGTGACATCACCAAGGCCCTCACGGTTAAGGTCGATAAGGTTTCCGCTTCTGCTCAGGCTAAGATCGAAGCGGCTGGCGGAAAGGTCGAAGAGCCTTGCTAAGCTCCATTATTGACGCGTTCAAGGTCCCCGAGCTGCGTAAGAAGATCCTCTTCACGCTGGCGATTCTGGCCTTGTACCGTCTGGGCGCCTACATCCCGGTGCCGGGCATCCCGATGAACGAGTTCGCCAACGCGTTCTCACAAGCGGGCGTGTCCATGACGATGATCGACCTGTTCACAGGTGGCGCATTGTCGAACTTCTCGGTGTTCTCGCTGGGCATCATGCCCTACATCACCGCATCCATCATCATGCAGTTGATGCAGGGCGTCATTCCCGCCGTGGGCCGCTGGAGCAGGGAAGGCGAAACCGGACGTCGCAAGATCACGCAGATCACGCGTTACCTTACGCTGGTTCTGGGCCTGATCAACGCTATCGGTTATCTGTTGCTGTTCAAGTCGCCCCAGTACGGCGTCGTGTTCAGCACCGAGGTCCCCGAGATCCTCACCGACATCATCGTGGTGTTCACGCTGGTTGCGGGCACGGCCTTCATCATGTGGATGGGCGAGCTCATCACCCAGCGCGGCATTGGCAACGGCATGTCGCTGATCATCTTCATCAGCATCGTGTCCCGCGTTCCTGCCGCCATCTACTCGTCGGTCACGCAGAGCTCCGCCGACATGGGCATGGCTATCGCCATCACGGCGCTCATCGTGATCGTGGTGCTGGTGTGCATCCCGCTGATCATCTTCATCGAGCGTGCGCAGCGTCGCATCCCGGTGAACTACGCCAAGCGCGTGCAGGGTCGCAACATGGTTGGTGGCCAGTCCACCTACCTGCCGATCAAGGTGAACTCCGCGGGCGTCATCCCCATCATCTTCGCGAGCTGCATCATCTACTTCCCGGCTCAGCTTGCCGCGCTGTTCAACGTTGGCTGGCTGACGGCAGTGGCCGATGCAGTATCCACGGGTTGGATCAACTGGATTCTCACGCTGGTGCTCATCGTCGCCTTCGCGTACTTCTACACCTCCATGGTGTTCAATCCGGAGGAGACGGCCGACAACCTGCGTAAGAACGGCGGCTTCATCCCCGGCGTTCGTCCCGGCTCTGCCACGGTGCAGTACATCAAGGACGTTCTGCGTCACGTGACGCTGCCCGGTGCTCTGTTCATCGCATTCATCGCGGTGGTGCCCACCATCCTGTTCTTCTTCACGGGCAACCAGCTGATCCAGGCGTTCGGCGGCACTTCCATCCTCATCATGATCAGCGTTGCGCTGGACACGATGGGCAAACTGGAAAGCCAGCTGAAGATGCACAACTACGAAGGCTTTTTCAAGTAGTTCCGTCGGCCTGCCGGCCGCCGGAACCACTCGTCCGCTGAGGCCGCCCCTGGCACCCAGCCTTCGCGCGATCCTCGAAGTTCACGTACCAAAGTACGCTTCGCTTCGACGATCCCACGAATTCTGGGCACCAGGGACGGCCTCAGTTGCTTATGCTCAACCTGTTTGACATAATTGATCTAAGGCCCGGGGGGTTTTTCCTCTGGGCCCTTTTTCTGTTTATGGGGCGTGAATATGTTGTTATGCAATCTGCTTTGAGCGTGCTTCGCTATAATAGAGCGGTCGATCATAAGATCGAGCTGTCGAAAGGAATCCAAATGAACATAGTTTTGTTGGGCGCTCCTGGCGCTGGCAAGGGCACGCAGGCCGCTAAGCTTATCGAGGAGTTCGGTACGGCGCACATCTCCACGGGCGACATGCTCCGTGCTGCTGTGAAGGCCGGCACTCCGCTGGGCAAGAAGGCCAAGTCCTACATGGATGCCGGCGATCTCGTGCCTGACGACGTCATCATCGGTCTGGTTCTCGAGCGCCTGCAGGAAGACGACACCAAAAACGGCTTCATCCTGGATGGCTTCCCGCGCACCTCTGCGCAGGCCGTTGCCCTGGACGCCGAGCTCAGCAAGATGGACCGTCCGCTGACCGCGGCTCTTCTCATCGACGTTGAGCCTGAGGTTATCGTCAAGCGTCTGACCTCCCGCCGTATGTGCAAGGAATGCGGCTACATCGGCTCTGTCGCCGACGCGTCCTGCCCGAAGTGCGGTGGCGAGATGTATCAGCGCGACGACGACAACGAGGCTACGGTCCGCAACCGTCTTGACGTGTACGAGAAGTCCACGTCTCCGCTGATCGACTACTATCGTGGCTGCAACCTGCTGGTCAGCATCGATGGCGATCGCGACGTCGATGTGGTGTACGCTGACGTCAAGAAGGCGCTGGGCTGCTAGCTACCGAGCGATTCTGTCCTTTGGCGCGTTGTGCCGTTGAAGGATGCTTGCAAGGCGGGCCCGCACGCGGGTCCGCCTTTTTCTCTTTTACCCGCCTTGTGGCGGAAGTTTAAAACGAAGCCCTCCGATTGAGCCGCCTGCAGCAAGGCGGGGGAGTTTGTTCGATATATGCCAACCGTTCGCAGCAACATACAGTACGCCTCTCGCCGCTTCGTGCGCGATCATGGTGCGTCTGCCAAGCGTATTTCCAAGCGCGTGCTGCTCATGGTTCTCATCGCGTTATTGCTGGAAGTCTTCGTTTTCAACTTCAACTACTTTGCCACGCGCGGCTACAACTCGATCAACATGAACGACCAGCTTGAGCTGCGCGAGCCCGAAAAGGGCGTCTATCTGCTCACCGAGGTCGATCATGTGATCGAGTTTAACGACCTCAACACCGAGGTGCACAATATTTGGCTGGACTTCGACTACCAACAACCCGCCCAGCAGCTCACCATCAAGATCCAGTTCACCGATGCGGCGCACCGTACGTATTTCGACACCACCGAATACACGATTGGCGTGCCCGAGGTTGAGGTGTCCACGCTGTGCGAACAAAGCGAATACATCAACCTCAATACCAGTGGAATGGTAGGAAGCCTTCGCATCGAAGTTGTCGGCGAGGACGTTGATTACCCCATCCAGCTAAACAACGTGGTGATCAACGCGAAGCATCCGTTCGTATTCAACATGACGCGGTTCATGCTGGCGGCAGGCATCTTGCTGCTTGGCTGCATGTTCCGACCGGGGTCTTCCATCTACCGGGTGGGCATCAACGCGCGCCCGCGCTTCTCCAAGGGCGTGATCATCGCCACGCTGGTCGTCGAGATCACGCTGATGAGCTCGTACCTGCTGTTCGGCTCGAACTTGGTGGGGGTGGCTACCGGCGGGTACAACAGCGGGTCGTGGGATGGCTCAAGTATCGTCAACACCTTCGAGGTGGGCGGCGACAACGCCCAGCAGTACGCTGAGCTTGCGAAATCCATGACCGAAGGCAAGCTGTACCTGGAGGAAGAACCGCCCGATTGGTTGAAGGAGATGAGCGATCCGTACGATCGGGGCGCACGCGACGAACTCCAGAAGCAGACGGGCGAGGACTACCTGTTCGACGTTGCCTACTACGATGGGCATTACTACGTCTATTTCGGTGTCGTGCCGGTCATTTTGTTCTATTTGCCGTTCTATGTTCTCACAGGGGCTAATTTCCCCACGGCGATCGGCATCCTGCTGGCCGTGATGGCGTTTGCGGTGGGCTGTTCGGCGCTGCTGCATCGTTTTGCGCGTTTCCACTTCAAACGGGTGAGCCTGGGATTGTACCTGCTGCTGCAGATCCCGCTTGTTATGTGCAGCGGGGTGCTGTACCTTCTGAAGTTCCCGACGTTTTACTCGCTGCCCATTTCCCTGGGATTGGCATTCTCCGTGTGGGGCCTGTACTTTTGGACGTGCGGGCGCACGGCGCGCCGTCGCTGCGGCTGGTACCTTGCCGGTTCGCTGTGCATGGCGTTGGTTGCGGGATGCCGACCGCAGCTTTTGGTGCTTTCGTTGGTTGCCTTCCCGCTGTTCTGGCGCCCCTACATCACCGAGCGCCGTCTGTTCACGAAGAAGGGCGCGGCAGAATTCGCCTGCCTGTTGGCACCTTACGCGGTGGTGGCGGCGGGACTGGGCGCCTACAACTATGCTCGCTTCGGATCTTTTACCGACTTCGGCGCGAACTACAACCTCACGGTAAACGACATGACCAAGCGTGGGTGGAACATCGGAAGGTTGGCACCGGCGCTGTTCGCATACTTCTTGCAGCCCGCAAGCGTCTCGGGCGCGTTCCCGTTCATCCAGGCCGCGCCGTTCGACACCACCTACATGGGGCAGACCATCAAGGAAGTCACCTTCGGCGGCATCCTTGCGTGCTTGCCGCTGCTGTGGGTGCTGCCCTTCGCGCCCCGCATCCTGCGCATGCGCAGCGCCCAACGCTCGACGCACACGGTTGCCGGCGTCATCGGCACGCTCATCGCCGGCGGCGTGATCGTCGCGCTCGCCGATGCACAGATGGCCGGCATTCTGCAGCGCTACTTCGCCGATTTCAGCTTCATGTTTTTGGCGGCGGCGGTGTTGCTGGTGTTCATCGTCAACGAGAACCTCAAACCCAAGGCAATGTCGACGAACCTGCTGACCAAAGTGCTGTTGGTGCTGGTGGCGGTGTCGGCGCTCTACAGCGCGCTTTTGTGCTTCGTCCCCGAAACGGGATGGGTTTCGGACGCGTATCCGTGGGCGTATCAGGATATTATTGAGATGATCCAATTCTGGACGTAAGACGACATTTCCGCAGCCCGGTGAAAACGCTGCGCGCTGCGTGGGGGAACTGTTAATTGGAAAGGGAAAAGGAAGGGAAGGAACCTCATGAAGTTGATTATTGCAGCAGACTACGACGAGATGAGCCGTTTGGCCGCCGACAAGATCGCGGCGTGCCTGAAGGCAAAGCCCGATTGCGTTTTGGGCCTGGCGACGGGTTCCACGCCCATCGGTCTGTATGCTCAGCTGGTGAAGGATTGCGCCGCAGGCGACATCAGCTTTGCCGATGCCTCCACGTTTAATTTGGACGAGTATCGCGGTTTGGCTCCCGACCATAACCAGAGCTACCGCTACTTCATGCAGGACAACCTGTTCGACCATGTGGACATCGACGTGTCCCGCACTCACGTGCCCGACGGCGCCAACCCCGACGCTCAGGCGGCATGCGATGCCTACGAGGCCTCTATCGACGCTGCGGGCGGCATTGACCTTCAGCTTCTGGGTTTGGGCCACAACGGCCATATCGGCTTCAATGAGCCGATGGATTCCTTCCCGGTCACCACGCATGTGGTGGGCCTGACGGAGAGCACCATCAACGCGAACAGCCGCCTGTTCGATTCCATCGACGAGGTGCCGCGCGAGGCGTACACCATGGGCGTGGGCACCATCATGAAGGCCCGCAGCATCTTGGTGGTCGCAAGCGGTGCCGACAAGGCCCAGATCGTCCATGATGCCTTCTTCGGCCCGGTGACGCCACAGGTTCCCGCATCGGTGCTGCAGCTGCATCCCGACGTGACGGTCATCGTCGACGCGGAAGCCGGTTCGAAATGCGCATAACGGGCGGAAAGGTCTTCTCGGACGGCGCTTTCATCGATGCCGATGTCGTTGTTGAGGGCGGTCGCATCGCGGCTCTAGAGCCTGCAGGGACGCCCGAGACGGCTGGCGGTGAAGGTGACGTCCTGGGTGTCGATGGCTGCTATGTGGTTCCCGGTTTCGTGGACATTCATTTCCACGGATGCATGGGAGCCGACCTGTGCGATGCGGAACCCGAAGCGCTGAAGGAAATCGCCCGCTACGAGGCATCCCGCGGCGTGACTTCCATCTGTCCGGCAACCATGACGTATCCCGAGGACCGGCTGTCATCGATCGCGCGCATCGCTGCGGCGTTCGAGCCTGCAGAAGACGAAGCATCGCTTGTCGGCATCAACATGGAGGGCCCGTTCATCTCGCCAGACAAGATTGGCGCGCAGAACCCCGCCTACGTGCAGCGCTGCGATGCTGGCATGCTGCGCCGCGTCCAAGAAGAAGCGGGCGGCTTGGTGAAACTCGTCGACATCGCCCCGGAGGAGCCGGGCGCGATGGAGTTCGTTCGCGAAGTGGCCGCCGAAGTGCGCGTGTCGCTTGCCCACACCTGCACCGACTACGAAACCGCGCGCGAGGCGTTTGCGCAGGGCGCGCGGCACATGACGCATCTGTACAACGCGATGCCCGGCCTGCATCATCGCAAGCCCGGTCCCATCGCCGCAGCGTGGGAAGCACCTGAAGCAACGGTGGAGCTCATCTGCGACGGCGTGCACGTGCACGAGGCGATGGCGCGTCTGACGTTCGGCTTGTTCGGGGAAAGCCGCATCTGCCTGATCAGCGACTCGATGCGTGCGACGGGCCTGGAGGACGGCACCTATGATTTGGGTGGCCAAGACGTGACGGTCCGCGGAAACGTGGCAACGCTTGCCGACGGCACCATCGCCGGCTCGGTGACCGACCTTGCCGCCTGCGTGCAGCATGCCGTTGCCTCGATGGGGATCCCTCTGGAGCAGGTCCTCACGGCTGCCACAATCACGCCCGCGAAGGCCATCGGCATCGATGCGGAGCGTGGCTCTCTCGCCGTCGGCAAAACAGCCGACATCGTCGTGCTCGATGCCGATCTCAATGTCAGGCACGTAATCCTGCGCGGCAAGCAAATCCGCTAAACACGCATTGAAAACGGGAAGCGCCCATCCTGCGTTATCGACAGGATGGGCGCTTATAATGTCGAGCAGGGGCAATTATCCGCTGAGGGCTGGGGGAGGGGGTCCGCGCGCAGTTCCGCACGAGCCGGAAGCGCCAGTGGCGCTTCCGTGCGAGCTCAGGACTGTTTGAGCACGGACCCCCTCCCCCAGCCCTCAACAGGACGTCTTCCAGCTACGAAATCGCAGAAGCGAACCAGCGGGTGATGCTGGTGGGGTGGGTGATCGCGGTGCCGACGACGATGGCGAACGCGCCTGCGTCGATAGCCGCCTTGGCATCATCGAAGGTGTGGATGCGGCCTTCGCAGAACACCGGGATGTCGTAGGGCTTTGCCGCAGCGACGGCTTCGTTCAGAAATTCAAGGTCGGGGCCGTCGGTTTTCGGGCGTGCATCGGTGTAGCCCGCAAGTGTGGTGCTGACGATGTCGACGCCTGCCTCGAGCGCGCGCTCGACGTCATCCATGCACGAGCAGTCTGCCATGATGAGCGTCTCGCCGCGCAAGGCCTCTACCGTCTCTTCGAAGGTGAGGCCGTCCGGGCGCGGGCGATCGGTGGCGTCGATAGCCACCACGTCGGCTCCGGCTGCGATGCAGGCGCGCGCATGGCGCAGGGTAGGGGTGATGTAGACGCCCTCGTGACCCTCTTTCCACAGGCCGATCACTGGCACTTCCACGCGGCCCTTGATGGCGGCGATGTCGGAGAGGCCCTGGCAGCGGATGGCGGCGGCACCGCCCAGCTCGGCGGCGCGGGCCATCTGGGCCATGGTTTCAGGGTGGCGCAGCGGCTCGCCCATGTACGCCTGGCAGCTGACGATCAGTTTGCCTTCGAGGTTTGCGATAAGCGGATTCATGATTGCGCTCCTTTTCGAAGAACGAAGGCGAACGGCACTGCTCTTTGCACGGCGAGTGCCGTCCGCCAAGATGCTAACGATCAGACGCCAATGCGTCGAACAAAAACTCCGTGGCTCCCACCAGCGGCGCATCGCCGCCCAGTTGGGCGTCGACGATGGGGAGGTCGGCTTGAACGGGGGAGATGCGATTGGTAAAGCCCTCGTCGACGGCATCGCGCCACAGCGCGCCGGCCTTTGCGACCGAGCCGGACAAGATGACAAGCTCGGGGTCGAGCATGCTGGTCCATCCCGCCAGCGCCACGCCCAAGGCGTAGCCTGCCTGGCGGATGATGCGGCGCGCATCCTCTTCTCCTGTTGCTGCTGCTTGGGAGATCTCTGCGCCCGTCAAAGCCTTCCCTGTGAGGTTGCGGTAGCAGCGCTCGATTCCGGTGCCCGCCGCCACCATTTCAAGGTCGACGATGCCGTCGTCTGCGCCCAAGGTGGCAGATCCCAGCGGGTTGGGAGTGCAGCCGATTTCGCCAGCGAATCCGTGCATTCCGCGCAGGATGCGGCCGCGAGCGATGATACCGCCGCCCAGGCCCGTGCCTGCGGCAACCACGATGCAGGTTTGTGCACCGCGTCCGGCGCCCCAGCGGGCCTCGCCCAGCGCGTGCGCTTGAACGTCGTTGAGAACAGCTGCGGGGATTCCCAGGGCCTCCTCCAGCGCCTTGCGCACGGGCTGGTTGGTCCAACCGGGCATGATCTCGTTTGCATAGGCGATGCTACCGTCGTTTGCGTCCACGCGGCCAGCGGTAGACACGCCGATGCCGGCAAACGGCTCACCTGCAGCCGCAGCCAACTTCTTAGCCAATTCGACGACAGTGGCAAGCACGGCTTCGCCGCCGCGCGACGCTTCGGTGGGAACGGTTTCGCGCACCGTGATGCGCGGCGCAGCGCCAGGCTCGTTCGAAACCACGGCACCAGCTATCTTCGTGCCGCCGATATCCAACGCCAAAGACGCCCGCGGGAAACCGCAGGCGTCTTTCGTGGATTCGCTATGCAAGGTTGTTGCGGCGCCCATGCTACGCGTTTGCGTCGAGCAGGCCGCCGGCGATGAGCACGTCGCGGATTGCTTCCACGTCTTCGCCCTCGAGCGCCTGGACGGGCTCGCGCATCTGGTTGGTGTTGAACACGCCCAGCTGCCACAGCGCGGTCTTGAACGCGCCCACGCCGGCACCGAAGCCGACGGTTGCCTTCACCTTGCGGGTCATGAACATCAGGCGCGCCAGGTGGTCCTGCAGGCGCTTGACCTCGTCCCAGTCGCCCGCCTGGTATGCCTTCCACTGGGCAACGTAGCTGTCGGGGTCGACGTTGGCCAGGCCCGGCACCGAACCGTCGGCACCAGCCAGGTACGCGCCGTCGACGCACACCTCATGGCCGGTCAGCAGCTGCAGCGGGTGGCCGGCGTCTTCGTTTTCAAGAACAAGCCAACGGAACGACACGTCGTCGCCAGAGGAGTCCTTCACGCCCTGGATGACGCCGTCTTTGCCCAGCGTGACCAGCATCGTGGGGTCAAGCTTCGTGTGGACGCACACGGGCAGGTCGTAGGCGAACAGCGGCAGGTCGGTGTGCTCGCGGATGGCGCGGAAGTGGCGCTCGGTCTCCTTCGGGCCGCCCAGCGCGTAGAACGGAGCGGTGGCCACGATGGCGTCAACGCCGAAGCCCTTGGCGCGCTTGGCCTGGTCGACCACGCGCATGGTTTCCATGTCGATGATGCCGGCCAGCACGGGCACGCGGTGGTTGACGATTGCCACGGCCTCCTGTAGCACGTGGTAGCGCTGCGCGTCGGTGAGGAAGGCGACCTCGCCGGAGGAGCCCAGGAAGAACAGGCCGTCGACGCCTGCGTTGATCATGCGGTTGATGGAGCGCTCGAGCGCTTCCAGGTCCAGATGCCTATCTGCCGTCAGCGGAATGACAACCGGGGGGATGACGCCGCGAAACGGTGAATCTGCCATGGGAAATTCCCCTTCTTCTCGAGTGTATGCAATGTCAGATAAGCGTAAACCGCCCAATGCTGCCCGTCAATGAAAAACATGTCGAAAGCGCAGCTGAACCCGGAATTGCTTCACATTTTACGAAGGGAAGGGGAGGGCTCGCGAAGCCTTGCTGGGAAGCCTTCGCGAGGTGCAGCCCGCCGTGCCGCGGCGTGCATGCTGCCGCAAAAAAAGATCGGCCCGCGAACGAATCGCGGGCCGATCCTCGAAAGCTTTCAGATCTTTTCGCCTTTCAGCGAAGCGGACCTTCGGGTCTCACGCCTGAACTTACGCAGTGGCGGAGGCGCCCAGGAACACCAGGCCGGTCGTGCCGATGGGCTCGAAGCCGGTGATCATGCTCTCCTGCCAACCGGTACCGGTCTGGCGATGGAACAGAGCGTAGATCGGCACTTCCTCGGCGATGATGTCGAAGCACTGGTTCCACAGCTCCTGCTGTGCGTCGCCGGTGGCCTCGCGAGCCTGCTGCATGAGATCCTGCAGCTCAGACCAGCGGCTGCCCTCAGCCTTGGCCCAGCAAGAACGACCCTGCGTCCACACGTTGTCGCCGTACCACCAGTTCATCAGCAGGTCGGGGTCGTTGCCGAAGCAGGTCGGGTCGCCCGGGGTCAGCATGACGTCATAGGACAGCGGCTGATCGGACGGAGCGTAGGAAGCCCAGTCGATCTTGACCTCGTTGATGGTGACTTCGCCAAGACCCAAAGCGTCGATGTCTTCCTTGATGGTGGGGGCCAGGTCGGCAACCCAGTTGTTGTTCACGTCCATCGTGAAGCTCAGGTCGGTCACGCCAGCCTCGGCCAGCAGCGACTTCGCCTTCTCGGGGTCATAGGTGTAGATGGTGGAAGCCTCGTGGTAGTTCGGATGGTCCTCGGTGAGGTAGCCGGTCACCTTCGTTGCCTTGCCGGCAAGCTGGTTGGCGATGAGCTTGTCGTAGTCGATGGCGTAGAAGATAGCCTGACGCACGCGAGGATCGCTGAACGGGGCCTTCTGGGTGTTGAACATCAGGAACGCCTGGCTGAAGCCCTGGACGTACTCGACCGCGGCGCCAGCGCCGAGGAGCTGCTCCTCGTTGACGGCCGGGACGTTCTCCATGACCTGCACGGAAGCTTCCTGCAGAGCAGTGGTGCGGGCGGTGTCGTCCAGCAGGATGTTCCACTGCATGGAGTCAGCCGTGGCGGCCTTAGTGCCGTTGTAGTTCTCGTTGGGAGCGAACTCGATCATGCCGCCGTCGTCGCCGTTGACAGAGACGTACTTCCAGGGGCCGGAGCCGATGGGCATCTTCTTGCGATCCTCCTCGGACAGGGAAGCCGGGAAGACCTTGACCAGGGACAGGCGAGCCGTCAGCAGGGTCTCGAAGGGGTACTTCAGCGTGATGGTGACCGTGGTGTCGTCCTTCTTGGCGACGCTGTCGATGAAGGTCAGGAAGGGGCCGATCGTGCCAGCGTCCATGTTCAGCTCGAAAGCGTTGACGACGTCGTCAACCGTCACATCGGAGCCGTCGGAGAACTTGGCACCTTCGCGCAGCGCAACCTCGTACTCGGTGTCAGACACCTTGGTGGGCTCGCCAGCTGCCAGCGCGGGGTAGGTCTCGTAGGTGTGGACGTCGAGGTCGTACAGGCCCTCGAACACGTGCCACGTAGCAGCCAGCATCAGCGCGGAACCGCCGTTGAGGTCAACCGGGTCCACGTTGGTGGAGCTGTAGCCGCAAGCAGCCAGCAGGGTGCCGCCCTCAGCGGGAGCGGCTTCTCCGCCGGATTCGCCCTCGGACTGAGTCCCGCCACCGGAGCAACCGGCCAGCGCGAGACTCGCCGCAGCTGCAGCCGCGGCGCCGCCGACGACGAAGGTACGGCGTGAGAGGTTCTTCTCGCTCAGCTTTTCCATAGATTCCCTCCTCCTGGGGCAAGATGCCCCTCCGGTCGCGCATCGGGGGAGATGCGCGAAGGCCCGCGCACCGCGTTCCCGCAGCTTCGCGAGCTTGGTTTCAGCGGCATAATCGCCGCCCTTGCACTCATTATCATGCATTTCACCGAGAAAATAAAGATCCTGTAAAAGCATCGAAGTCGCTTTATTCAGAAACCCTTCGGAAACACGATATAATGTTTTCTACGCGTGCGTTAAGGGACGCGCGCAAAGGAGGGAAACGCGGGCCCGCGCGCCTGCGTACGCACGGAGAAAGGGGAACAAGTGAGCAATCTCTTGCGCCTGATCGGCCGACGCCTTATCGCGCTGCCGATCATGATCTTCGGCGTCACGATCCTCGTGTTCTTCCTCATGTCGCTTTCACCCATCGACCAGGCAACCGCCGTACTCGGTGAAAACGCGACGCCGGACCAGATATCTGCGTACCGCGAGGAGCACGGGCTGAACGACCCGATCATCATCCAGTATTGCAATTACATGGTGGGCTTGTTCCAAGGAGACTTGGGCACCTATGGCGCAAACTACCTTTCGGTAGGCGAGCGCGTTGCCACCGCTCTGCCCGTTACGCTGCAGCTGACCTTCATCGGTCTTATTATTGCTGTGGTTCTGGCGGTCATCCTGGGCGTCGTCTCGGCAATCTACCGCGATAAATGGCCGGACCAGCTCATTCGCGTCATCTCGATCATCATGGTTGCCACGCCGTCGTTCTGGCTGGCAGTTCTGTTGATCCTGCTGTTCTCCTCGAACCTGCACATGCTGCCCGCTTCCGGCCCGCTGCCAGACTTCTTCAGCGATCCGGGCGGATACATCGCGCGTATGGCAATGCCCGCGGTGGCATTGGCCTTCCCGGTCATTGGCCAGATGACGCGCGTCATCCGCACCTCGATGGTGGAGGAGCTTGACAAAGACTACGTCCGCACCGCTTTGGGCGCCGGCATCCCGAAGGCTGTCGTTATCGGCCGCAACGTGCTGCGCAACGCGCTGATCACCCCGGTCACCGTTTTGGGCATGCGCATCGGCTACCTGATCGGCGGTGCCGTGGTCATCGAGGTTATCTTCAACCTCCCCGGCATGGGTATGGCAATCCTTTCGGGCATCCAGTCCAACTACGTCATGCTCATCCAGGGCGTCGTTTTGGTCGTGGCCATCACCTTCATCATCATCAACATCATCGTGGATATGCTCTATATCCTGATCGATCCGCGAATCAGGACGGTGTAACATGGCTCAACTACGTGGAAATCTCACCAAGAAGATGGAAGCGAACGCCGGAAAGGTTCGCTTCCGCCGCTGGAAGGCGATGACCGTTGGAGCCCGCATCTCTCTGATCGTGCTGTTCCTCATCGTCCTCATGGCTATCTGCGCTGGCGTGCTTGCACCGTACGACCCGCAGCAGATCTTTATTGCTCGCCAGGCCCCGAGCGGCGAGTTCCTCTTCGGCACCGACGACAAGGGCCGCGACGTTTTGTCGCGTCTGATGTACGGTGCCCGTTACTCGCTGGTCATCGGCTTGGGTGCGACGGCATTCGCGCTGATCCTCGGCTCCATCGTGGGCTCCATTGCCGCCGTTGCGCGCAAGTGGATCTCCGAGGTCATCATGCGCATCCTCGACGTCATCATGTCGTTCCCCGGCATCGCTTTGGCCGCTACGTTCGTTATCGTGTTCGGCAACACGGTGCCTTCGCTCATCTTCGCCATCGGCTTTTTGTACATTCCGCAGATTGCCCGTATCGTGCGCGCGAACGTCATGAGCGAGTACAACCAGGACTACGTCCGCGCAGTCGTCGTTAGCGGCGCGCGTGCTCCGTGGATCCTCATCAAGCACGTCGTGCGCAACTGCATCGCGCCGGTTCTCGTGTTCACCATCGTGCTCGTGGCAGACGCCATCGTCTTCGAAGCGTCCCTGTCGTTCATCGCGGCAGGCATCCCCGAGCCCACGCCCACCTGGGGCAACATCCTCTCCGACGCCCGCGCTGGCGTGCTGGCCGGTCGTTGGTGGCAGGCACTGTTCCCCGGCATCATGATCATGCTCACGGTGCTGTGCCTGAACATCGTTTCCGAGGGCATGACCGACGCCATGGCTGCGCCCAAGAGCGCTGTCAAGGTTGACGAGGGCAACGCCGAGTCCGACCGCGAGGCCGACCGCCTGATCGCCGACCCGCGTCTGGCTTACGAGGCCCAGGCCGACATGCTGGAGAAGCGCCTTGCCCGCCTGCGCGAGATGGAGGCCATCCGCACCGACCGCTTCGAGGCCCGCACCGACGTGCCGCCCATCCTTGAGGTCAAGGACCTGTGCATCAAGTTCCCGCGCCACGGCGACGTGAACGTGGTCGACCACCTGAACTTCGTGGTGCGCCCGCGCCAGACCATGGGTCTGGTGGGCGAGTCCGGCTGCGGCAAGTCCATTACCTCGCTCACCATTATGGGCCTGCTTGATCCGAAGGCCCAGATCTCCGGCGAGATCCTCTACGACGGCAAGAACCTGCTGGACATGACCGACCGCCAGCGCAACGAGCTGCGCGGCCGCGAGATCGCCATGGTCTACCAGGACGCGCTGTCCTCGCTGAACCCCTCGATGCTCATCAGCGCCCAGATGAAGCAGCTCACCAAGCGCGGCGGCACCCGCAGCGCCGAGGAACTGCTGGAGCTGGTGGGCTTGGATCCCAAGCGTACGCTGGAATCCTACCCGCATGAGCTTTCCGGTGGTCAGCGCCAGCGCGTGCTGATCGCAATGGCCCTGACGCGCGACCCGAAGGTGGTCATCGCCGACGAGCCCACCACCGCCCTTGACGTGACGGTGCAGAAGCAGGTTATCGACCTGCTGAACAAGCTGCAGAAGGAACTGGGCTTCGCGATGGTGTTCGTGAGCCACGACCTCGCGCTTGTTGCCGAGGTGGCAAACTCCATCACCGTCATGTACGCAGGCCAGGTTGTGGAGCAGGGCCCGGTGAAGGACATCCTGTGCAGCCCCGTGCACGAGTACACGCGCGGCCTTCTGGGCTCGGTGCTTTCCATCGAGGCCGGCGGCGCCCGCCTGCATCAGGTTCCGGGTAGCGTTCCCAGCCCGAAGGACTTCCCGGCAGGCGATCGCTTCACCCCGCGTTCGAGCCATCCGGACAAGGTCTCCCAGATGCGCCCGATGCTCAAGCGCGTCCCGAACACCGATCATTACTATGCCGAGCTGCCTGACAGCGAGCTCAAGCGCCTTGGCATCAAACCGTATCTCCAGGAAGGGGTGCTGCTATGAGCGAGCTCGATCCGCGTAAAGTAGACGCGGCCGCCGAGGCCGCCCTCGAGAACGCCGCCGCCCTCTCGTCCGATACCGTCATGGCCGACGACCGTGCCGACGAAGCCGCCCAGCAGGCGCGCATCGCCGACGGGTCCGACCTGGACGCCGCCGCTGCTGCTGCCGCGGCTGCCGACGAGGCCGAGGGCGTCAAGCCTCCCTCGGAGCCCGGTGGTGCCATCAACGGCGTTATGCCCATCATCTTCCTTGACGACATCCGCGTGGACTTCAAGACCCGCACGGGGTCCATCCTGCATCCCAACATCGTGCATGCGGTGCAGGGCCTCACGCTGCGCCTGATGCCCGGCCAGACGCTCGGCATCGTGGGCGAGTCCGGCTGCGGCAAGTCCACCACCGCCAACGTGATGTGCGGCCTGCAGGCCCCCACGTCCGGCAAGGTGTACTTCAAGGGTGAAGACGTCACCAAGCGCACCGCCGCGCAGCGCCGCCACATCGGCCGCGTGATCTCGGTGGTGTTCCAGGACCCGGCAACCGCCCTGAACGCCCGCATGACCATCCACGACCAGCTGATGGACCCGATGCTCGTGCACAAGGTGGGCGACAAGATCTCCCGCGAGAAGCGCGTGCAGGAGCTTATCGGCATGGTGGGTCTGCCGTCTTCCGCACTGGACGCTCTGCCCGGACAGCTTTCCGGCGGCCAGCGCCAGCGCGTGGCAATCGCCCGTGCGCTTTCCCTCAAGCCCGATGCGATCATCGCCGACGAGCCGACTTCGGCACTCGACGTGTCCGTCCGCGCGCAGATCCTGAACCTGCTGATGGATCTTAAGAAGGAACTGGGTCTGGCGATGGTGTTCATCAGCCACGACATCCAGACGGTGCGCTACATCTCCGACCGCATCATCGTCATGAACAAGGGCCAGGCCGTCGAGCGCGGCACGGCCGAGCAGGTGTTCAACAACCCGAAGGACGAATACACCCGCCTGCTGTTGGGTGCTGCTCCTTCGCTGCTCCACCCGGATCTGGGCAAGCCCAATCCGCAGTAAGAGCTTCGCAGTCGCTCGAACGCAGCCCCCGGTTTTCCGGGGGCTGCTTTTGTTTGGGCGGGGAAGGGGATCGGAGCGCCTTCCTGCCATTCGCCGCCGCTTGTCTGCCACTTTCCCATTTACCGAAACCCGCGCCTGATGGCGCGCCTGCCGCGCTGCATCGCGGCGGAGTGCCGTATCATGGATGAGTGCACTTTGTTGCAAACCGTTCAAAGGGAGAGTGGACAATGACGAGAAGCTTCAAATCCATGGACGGCAACAACGCGGCCGCGTACGTTTCCTACGCGTTCACCGAGGTTGCCGGCATCTATCCCATCACCCCGTCGAGCCCCATGGCTGACTACGTCGACCAGTGGGCCGCATCCGGCATGAAGAACATCTTCGGCGAGCCGGTGAAGGTGGTCGAGATGCAGTCCGAGGGCGGCGCCGCAGGCGCAGTTCACGGATCGCTGGCGGCAGGCGCCCTGACCACCACCTACACCGCATCGCAGGGTCTTCTGCTGATGATCCCCAACATGTACAAGATCGCAGCCGAGCAGCTGCCGGCGGTGTTCCACGTGAGCGCCCGCACGGTCGCCACGCAGGCGCTTTCCATCTTCGGCGACCATTCCGACGTCATGGCTTGCCGCCAGACCGGCTTCGCCATGCTGGCCGAGACCAACGTCCAGGAGGTCATGGACCTGTCTGCCGTGGCACACTTGGCAGCCATCAAGGGCGGCGTGCCGTTCCTTAACTTCTTCGACGGTTTCCGCACCTCGCACGAGGTTCAGAAGATTGCCGTGTGGGATTTCGACGACCTGGCAGAGATGTGCGACATGGACGCCGTGCGCGCCTTCCGCGCCCACGCGCTCAACCCCGAGCGCCCCGCCATGCGCGGCAGCCATGAAAACGGCGACATCTTCTTCCAGCACCGCGAGGCGTGCAACAGCCACTACGACGCGCTGCCCGCCATCGTGGAAGACTACATGCACCAGGTGAACGCCAAGATCGGCACCAACTACGAGCTGTTCAACTACTACGGCGCGCCCGACGCCGACCGCGTGGTCGTTGCCATGGGCTCGTTCTGCGACGTGCTCGAGGAAGTTATCGACTACCTGAACGCGCAGGGCGAAAAGGTTGGCCTGGTGAAGGTTCGCCTGTATCGTCCGTTCCTCTCCGACAAGTTCGCCGCGGCGCTGCCCAAGACGGCGAAGAAGATCGCCGTGCTCGACCGCACCAAGGAGCCGGGCTCTTTGGGCGAGCCGCTGTACATGGACGTGGTCAACGCGCTGGCGCACGAGGGCATCGACGGCCTCACTGTCATCGGCGGCCGCTACGGCTTGGGCTCGAAGGACACCCCGCCTTCGTCGGCCTTCGCCATCTTCGAGGAGCTCAAGGAGGACGACCCGCGCCGGGAGTTCACCGTGGGCATCGTGGACGACGTCACCAACCTCTCGCTTACCGAGGATCCGAACTGCCCCAACACCGCCGCGGAAGGCACCATCGAGTGCAAGTTCTGGGGCCTGGGTGGCGACGGCACCGTGGGCGCGAACAAGAACTCCATCAAGATCATCGGCGACCACACCGACAAATACGTGCAGGCGTACTTCCAGTACGACTCCAAGAAGACTGGCGGCGTGACCATCAGCCATCTGCGTTTTGGCGATTCTCCCATTCGCAGCCCCTACTACATCAACAAGGCCGACTTCGTGGCGTGCCACAACCCCAGCTACGTGACGAAGGGCTTCCGCATGGTCAACGACGTGAAGCCGGGCGGCACATTCCTCATCAACTGCCAGTGGGATCTTGAGGAGCTCGAGCATCACCTGAACGCCGAGGCCAAGCGCTACATCGCTGCCAACGACATTCAGCTTTACACCATCAACGCCATCGATTTGGCGGTTGAGATCGGCATGGGCAAGCGCACCAACACCATCCTGCAGTCCGCCTTCTTCACGCTGGCGAAGGTGCTGCCGCAGGAAGATGCGATCCGATACATGAAGGATGCCGCCACGAAGTCCTACCTGAAGAAGGGCCAGGACATCGTGGATATGAACCACCGCGCCATCGACGCGGGCGCCACGGCGTTCGTGAAGATCGATGTGCCCGTCAGCTGGGCCGATGCAGTCGACGACGGCATCCAGCCCGAGCTTGAGGGCCGCCCCGAGCTGGTGAAGCAGGTTACCTCCATCATGGAGCCGGTTGGCCGCATGGACGGCGACCGCCTGCCCGTGTCCGCCTTCATGGACCATGTGGACGGCCAGTTCGAACAAGGCGCTGCCGCCTACGAGAAGCGCGGCGTTGCCGTCACGGTGCCGGTGTGGGATCAGACCACCTGCATCCAGTGCAACCAGTGCTCGTTCGTGTGTCCGCACGCCACCATTCGCCCCTTCGTCCTCACCGACGAGGAAGCCGCTGCGGCTCCCGAGCAGACCAAGCTCATTCCCGCCAAGGGCAAGACGGCGGCCGGCCTGCAGTACACGCTGGCCATCAGCCCGCTGGACTGCATGGGCTGCGGCGTGTGCATCGGCCAGTGCCCGACCGACTCGCTGAAGATGGTTCCAACCGAAGGCGAGCTCGCGCAGCAGGACGTGTTCGACTACTGCGTCAAGAGCGTCTCCGACAAGCCCGCTGTCCAGGACGACACCGTCAAGGGCAGCCAGTTCAAGCAGCCGTTGCTTGAGTTCTCCGGCGCCTGTGCAGGCTGCGCCGAAACTTCGTACGCGCGCCTGGTCACCCAGCTGTTCGGCGACCGCATGTATGTGGCCAACGCTACCGGCTGCTCGTCCATTTGGGGCGGCCCGGCGGCAACGTCGCCCTACACGGTCAACAAGGACGGCCACGGCCCGGCATGGAGCAACTCGCTGTTCGAGGACAACGCCGAGCACGGCATGGGCATGCTGCTTGGCCACGAAGCGGTGCGCAGCCGCCTGATCGACCAGCTGAAGGGCATGGCCGAGGCAGAGCAGACCCCCGAGGCCACCAAGGAGCTCATCCAGGCGTATCTGGACACCGTCAATGACGGCGCCGCCAACGCCGAGGCAGTGAAGGCGCTCGTTCCCGCGCTGGAACAGGCTGCCGAGGCTGGTTGCCCGACGGCTCCCGGCATCTTGGCCGAGAAAGAGTACCTGTCGAAGAAGAGCGTGTGGATCTTCGGCGGCGACGGCTGGGCATACGACATCGGCTACGGCGGCCTGGACCACGTCCTGGCTTCCGGCGAGGATGTCAACGTCATGGTCTTCGACACCGAGATGTACTCCAACACCGGCGGACAGGCTTCCAAGGC
>CALUHI010000017.1 GCA_944320405.1 uncultured Eggerthellaceae bacterium | reverse complement strand
AGGATGAAGTGCTGTGCATCCCCACCGCCTTCTGCAGCTACACCGGCGAGGCGCTCGACAAGAAGACGCCGCTTCTGCGCTCGATGGCGGCCATCGAAGAGCAGGCGAACCGCGTGCTGGCGCTGTTCGGCGAGCCTGCAAGCCGCGTGGTGACCACGGTTGGCTCCGAGCAGGAGTTCTTCCTTATTCCTGAAGATGAGTACGCCCGTCGCGAAGACCTCGTGCTTACCGGGCGCACGCTGTTCGGATGGTCGCCTTGCAAGGGGCAAGAGCTCGAAGAGCACTACTTCGGCGCCATCCGCCCCACGGTCAACGAGTTCATGAAGGAGCTCGATGACGAGCTATGGAAGCTGGGTGTTTCAGCCAAGACCAAGCACAACGAAGTCGCGCCCGCCCAGCACGAGCTGGCGCCCATCTTCACCAACGCCAACCGCGCCATCGACGAGAACCTGCTGACGATGGAAAAGATGCGCCTTCTGGCGGGCCGTCACGGTCTGGCATGCCTGCTGCACGAGAAGCCTTTCGAGGGCATCAACGGCTCGGGCAAGCACAACAACTGGTCCATTTCCGCCGATGGCAAAAACCTGCTGGATCCGGGCGAGAGCCCCATGGAGAACCTGCGCTTCCTGGTGTTTCTGACCGGTGTCGTGCAGGCAGTCGACGACTACCAGGAGCTGCTGCGCGCCTCTGCCGCATCGGCAGGCAACGACCATCGCCTGGGCGCCAACGAGGCTCCGCCGGCCATCGTGTCCATCTTCCTGGGCGATGAGCTGGGCGCTGTCGTCGACGCGCTCATGGACGACCGCGACTACTCCGGTGCCGAGCGCGTTTCCATGGACCTTGGCGTGCCCGTGCTGCCGCGCTTCCCGAAGGACAGCACCGACCGCAACCGCACGAGCCCCTTCGCCTTCACGGGCAACAAGTTCGAATTCCGCATGCCAGGCTCCAACGCCAACCTGTCCGACTGCAACATGGTGCTCAACACCGCCATGGCCAAGAGCCTGAAGGACTTCGCTGACGCTCTGGAAGGCGTGACTGGCGACGAGTTCGAGGCTGCCGCGGTTGCCTACATCAAAAAGACGCTGGCTGCGCACCGCCGCATCATCTTCAACGGCGACGGCTACGCGCCCGAATGGGAACAGGAAGCCGCCCGTCGCGGTCTGGCGAACAACAAGACCACTGCCGATGCGCTTCCCTGCTTCGTCTACCGCAGCACCATCGAGCTGTTCGGAGAGTTCGGCGTGCTCGACGAAAACGAGCTGCGCAGCCGCTACGAGGTGAAGCTTGAGAAGTACAACAAGCTGATCAACATCGAAGGCCGCGTGATGCGCCGCATGACCCGCCGCACCTACCTGCCGGCCATCATCAAGTTCGCCACCGAGATCTCCGATGGCATCAATTCCTTCACCGCCGCCGGAAGCACTGCCCCCATGCGCCAGCAAAAAGAGCTTTTGGACAAGCTGCTCGAGGGCATCGACTGCATCAACGAGGCGCTGCACGCCGTGGAGCAGGCAGACGCCCAGGCGAAGCTGATCGACGATCAGCAAGCGCGCGCCGACCACAACGCGCACGTAATGCTGCCCGCCATGGAGAAGCTGCGCGAGACCGTCGACGACATGGAGATCATCACCAGCCGCGACCTCTGGCCGGTGCCCAGCTACAACAACCTCCTGTTCTACGTGTAAACCCGCACAATGCCCACCCTCCCTTAGTTTCGAAAGGCAATCATGGAACTTCGCTTCGACAAAATGCACGGCTTGGGAAACGACTTCGCCGTGTTCGAAGACTGGGACGCGCACGTCGATCTTTCGCCGTCGCAAGTTGCCTTCCTGTGCAACCGCCGCTTCGGCATCGGCGCAGACGGCCTCATCTTCATCCAGCGCTCAAGCGTTGAGGGGTGCCGTGCCTTCATGCACTACATCAACGCCGACGGCACCCTCGCGCAGATGTGCGGAAACGGCATTCGTTGCATGACGAAGTACCTGGTGGATCACGGGTACATCGACGAGAGCGAACCGTTTGTCGACATCGAAACGAAGGGCGGCGTCAGGCGGGTGGGCATTTCCCGTGACATACAGGGTCGCTTCGCCAGCGCAGCCGTCGACATGGGCGCGCCGGTGCTCGAGCCCACGCTGATTCCCTCCAAATGCGCCGCCAATGCCGTTGCTCCCGACGGCACCCCCTATGTGCGCGAAGCCCCCATCGGGACGCCGTGGGGCGAGTTTTTCTTCACGCTCGTCTCGATGGGAAACCCCCACGCCGTGTGCTTCATCACCGATTGGGCACGCGTTCCCGACCAGGCGTTTGGCGATGAGCGCCGCAAGTGCTTGGAAACGCTGGACGTTGGCAAGCTGGGCACCTATTTGGAGCACAGCCCGCTGTTCCCCGAAAAGGCCAACATCGAGTTCGTGGAACCGGTTGGTCTGGGTTTGGCAATGCGCGTGTGGGAGCGCGGCTGTGGCGAGACTCTCGCGTGCGGCACGGGCGCCTGCGCTGTTACCGTCGCCGCGGCGCTCACCGGCAGGATAAAACGGGAAACCGACGTCTTGCTGCCCGGCGGCACGCTGCACATCGCGCTGGGCGACGACGGAAACGTAACGATGACCGGGCCAGCTGACCAGGTCTTTTCCGGATCCATTGAAATGCGCATCTAAGGGCGCAACGCCAGACGGTAACCACCAATTGAACTAGTCAGAGAACCAGGAGACCACCCATGAAGACATCGCAGCGATTGAACGAGCTTCCCCCGTACCTGTTCGCCCGCATTGACGCGAAGAAAGCGGAGCTGCAGGCGAAGGGAGCCGACGTTGTCTCCCTGGGAATCGGCGACCCCGACATCGCCACGCCGGCGCACATCGTGCGGGCGATGGCGAAGGCCATTCGCAACCCCGAAAACCACCGCTACCCCGACTATGCCGGATCGTTTGAGTTCCGCAGCGCCTGCGCACGCTACATGCAGACGCGCTTCGGCGTGCAGGTGGACCCAGACACGGAAACGTTGGCGCTGATAGGAAGCAAGGAAGGCATCGCCCATTTGTGCGAGGCGTTTGTCGATCCTGGCGAATACGTTTTGGCTCCCTCTATCGGATACCCCGTGTATTCCGGTGGAGCCATCTTGGCCGGGGGGCGCGCGTATGCTCTGCCCATGCGCGAGGAAGACGGCTTTCTGGCAGATTTCACCGCCGTGCCCGACGAAGTGCTCGCCCAGGCGAAGATCCTCTTCCTCAACTATCCGAACAACCCCACCGGTGCCATTGCCACCCCGGAGTACTTCGACGCCGCCATCGCATTCTGCCTTGAGCACGATTTGCTGCTTGCCCACGACAACGCCTACTGCGACATTTGCTTCGAAGGGTACCGTGCGCCGTCCATCTTGGAACGCCCCCGAGCCAAGGAGTGCTGCATCGAGTTTTTCAGCCTGTCGAAAAGCTACAACATGACTGGCTGGCGCATCGGCTTCGCCTGTGGCAACCGTACCGCCATCCAAGCGCTGGGCACGGTGAAGAACAACCTGGATTCCGGCCAGTTCACCGCCATCCAAGAAGCCGCGATCGCCGCACTCGACGGCCCGCAGGATTGCGTTGAGGAAATGTGCGCGATCTACCAGGAACGGCGTGACCGCGTGGTCGCTGCGCTCACGTCGATCGGTTTGGAATGCGCCGCCCCGAAAGCGACCATCTACGTGTGGGCGAAAGTCCCCGAAGGAGAAACGTCGGAGTCCTTTGCAACCAAGCTCCTCGAACGCGCGCATGTGATCGTGACGCCTGGAACCGGCTACGGCGAGGGCGGGGAAGGCTACATCCGCATCTCGCTCACCACGCCCGACGCCCTGCTGGACGAGGCAGTGCGGCGCATCGGACGTCTTAACGGGGCGCGATAACCGCGGCTCCCCTCCTCCCCACCCTTCGTGCTTCCCTCACGGAAAGAACGAGGCGGCAACCCGACACTCGGGCGGCCGCCTCTCCTTGCCTAAGCGCAACGACCTCGTCGCCACGCTTAAATTGCCGGCATGCCCAAGAGGCGGCACGCCGGCCGACGATTCAATTATTGCTGCGGGTACTGCGCGTCGTCCACAGGTTCGAGCCACTCATTGGAACAGTTCTCACCCGGCGCCTCAAAAGCGATGTGGCTAAACCAGCTATCGGCAGCAGCGCCGTGCCAGTGCTTCACGCCAGCAGGGATCACCACGACGGTGCCCGGCGTAAGCGCTTGAGGCTCCTTGCCCCATTCCTGGTACCATCCGCGGCCATCGGTGCAGATGAGGATCTGCCCACCGCCCTTGTCGGCATGATGGATGTGCCAGTTGTTGCGGCAACCCGGCTCGAACGTAACGTTGGCCAAGCCCACGCCCGCTTCGGCGGGGTTGGTCAGCGGATTGAGGTACGAGTTGCCGATGAAGTACTGCGCGTATGCGTCGTTGGGATTGCCCTTGCCGAACATCGGCGCGAAATCGGTTTCTGCCATGGTAATCCTCCTTGTGCTGAATCGTTCGTTATCCAAACAGCTTATTCGGTAGCTTACCGCCCAAAGCTCATCCCGCCCAGGCAGATGCGCGACTTCATCACGATGTGCCTGGAGTACTACCTTCGCCCGTAAAGCGCAAAACCACTCCGGCTATTCTTGCGCGTCGAAATCGGGCCTCATTGCCAGATAGCTTGCAAGCGCTTCCTCAGTGGCGGTGTAGTAGCATTTGATGCCGTCAAGCTTGGCGATCTCGGCCATCTCGTCGTCGGTCAGGCTGAAATCAAAGATGGCGGCGTTGTCCTTGATGTGATCGGGGTTCTTGGAGCCGGGGATGATGGAGAAGCCCATCTGGGTGTGCCAGCGTAGGATGATCTGAGCCGGGGTCTTGCCGTACTTCTCCGCCAGCTTTGCGAACACCGGCTCGCTCATCAGACCCGCGTCGCCGTGTCCAAGCGGATACCACGCCTCGATGACGATGCCGTAGGGCTTCAGGTACGCACGCAGCTCTTCCTGCGTGAAGTAGGGATGGCATTCCACGGTCACCAGCTGCGGCTTGATCTCGGCGGCATCAATCACTTCGGCAATCTTGTCCTGGGGGAAGTTGGACAGGCCGAGCGCCTTCACCTTGCCCGCCTTGTACGCGCGCTCCATCGTCTTCCATGCGGCAAGGTAGTTGCCCACAGGCTGGTGCAGGATCAGCATGTCGACGTAATCTAACCCCAAACGCGCCAGCGTGGCGTCCACCGCTGCGTCTCCCGCTTCGTATACGCTCGGCCACAGCTTGGTGGACACGAAGATCTTGTCGCGGGCGATTCCGCTTTTCGCGATCGCGCGGCCCACGGCCTTCTCGTTCATGTAGGCGTTCGCCGTGTCGATGTGCTCGTAGCCCGCCTCAAGCGCCACCAGAGACGCCGCCTCGGCATCGGCCGGGCTCAGCAGAAACGTGCCCAGACCTTCCACGGGCATCTTTACGCCGTTGTTCAGCTCTAAATACTCCATACGATGCTCCCATCTCTCGATGCGCGGTCTCCGTCGCAAGCCGCATGCGGATCGGACAACCTTACGCGATGTGCGACTTGCAACTGTTTTGCAACACCATCAGTGTAGTCCGGAAGCTACGCGCCAAATTATGCTTTCCCGCCATCCCAGCATGCACGGAATGCATAGCGGGGCGACGCGGCGCACGTAGTGGAAGCGGATTGCGGCGGATTCACACCATCAGCACGCAGGGATCTGTGTACTCGCCGATGCGCTTGTCGTGCGTAAGCAGAATCATTTCCTCAACAGAAGCCTGACATACGAGCATGCGGTCGAAGGGATCCCGATGCTCGGGCGCTCCGGGGTTCCGTTCGAGAGAAGCGAGCTTGTAGATGTGAGGAAGCTTGAGCGGGAGAGCGAGATACCCCGCCTCTCTGCAAAAAGCCGCAAGCTGCTTGCCGTCGAGCGTTAGGTCGTCGGGATGCAGTTGGTGTTTGATCTGCACTTTCCAGGGGCTTATCACGCTGAAGTACACTTTGTTTCCCGCATCTTCGATGAATCTGCGCGCCGTCTTCGAAAGACGAGAATCATCGAGAATCGCCCACAGCAGAATATGCGTGTCGAGAAGGAGGTTCATGCCAGCGCCTCGAACATGTCTTCGACCTCGCCATCCCAAGCGTCGAAGTCGTCCGGAAGGGAGAACCGCCCTTTGGCGACACCGATCCGTTTCGTCTCTTTCGGAAGATCGACAAGCGTCATCTGGACGATCGGCACGTTGTTGCGTGCGATGTACACCACGTCCTCCTGACCCGATTCGAGCATCTTCACGAGCTTCGAGAGCTCCGTTTTTGCTTCGAGCATGTTCGCCTGCACCATAAGCTACTCCCTTGGTCAGACTTAGCTAATGCGACAAATCCAGTATACGTGCCGCAAACGCTCCGCGCAACCGACGCTAGCAGCCGAACAGCTCGGCGGCGCGCTCCATCTTGTCGGCAATCTTCACGCCGAAGGGACAGCGCTCCTCACATGCGCGGCAGGCAGTGCAGCCTGTCGCCGTCGCTTCCAGCGCGCGGTAGTGCTCGCGCAGCGAGTCGGGCACCGCGTCTTGCATGACGGCCAGATCGTAGTATTTGTTTACGGTGGCGATATCGATGCCCACCGCACAGGGCGCACAGTGACCGCAGTAAGTGCACTGTCCGAAGTACGCATGGCTCGGCGCGCCTGCCAACACGCTGGCATAATCACGCTCATCGGGCGTGGCGCCCTCGTAAGAGACGGCGTCGGCAACATGCTCGGGCGACGAGAAGCCCGCCATCACGCTGGCGACGGCAGGACGCGTCAGCGCATAGTGGATGCACTGCGCCGCGGTCAGCGCCACGCCAAACGGCGACGTGTCAGCTACAAGCAGACGCCCGCCCGCATACGGCTTCATCACGGTGAGCCCAGTGCCCGTCTGCTCGCACAGCGCGTAGAGCTCGGCCCGGTCGGCGTTGATGCCGCCAGCAACAGCGCTGTAGTCCCCAAACAGGTCGTTGATGTCGTCGCTTGCCGGCAGCATGTCGAATGCGGGGTTCAGGCTGAACATGACCACCTCGATGGCAGGCTCGGCAGCCGCCAGCTTGGCAACGTCGGGATTGTGCGTCGAAAGGCCGATGTGGCGAATGGCACCCGTCGCCAGCAGCGCGCGCACGTACTCCATAAACGGCCCATCCATGATCTGGCGGTATTCCTCCGCCTTGTCGACGAAGTGAATCATGCCGATATCCATATAGTCGGTATGGAAGCGTTCAAGCAGGTCTTCGAAGGCCGGCTTCACCTGATCCATATCGCGCGTGCGCACGTACTGACCGTCCTGCCAGGTCGAGCCGATGTGCCCCTGGATGATCCACTTGTCGCGTCGGCCCTCGAGCGCATCACCCAAATTGGAACGGCGCGTAGGATCGGCCATCCAGCAGTCCAAGATGTTGATGCCCGCCGCCTCGCACGCATCCACCACCGCGCGTGTCTCTTCCAGCGACTTGTCCATCCATTCGCCGCCGAACCCGATCTCGCTGACCTCAAGCCCTGTGTTTCCCAGTTTGCGATACTGCATGGTTCCCCTCCATTGTTCACGAGCACACGTTTACCTTAGAGTAGCGCTTTTCGGCGAAGGCGGGAACTTCCCCTGAGTGAGACGATCTGCACCTTGGGGTTATAGCCAAGCGGAAAAGAAGCCTCGATTGACGCGCTCCGGTGCGGTTCGTAGAATTACGGCAAAAGCTGCCGGCAGAAACGGAGGCGCCTTATGAGGATCGAGGATCGGATCAAGCGCGCAGGTTTGGAGCTGGGTTTTTCTCACGTGGGCATTGCGCCTGTGCACGATTTCGAGGATTACGAGCGAGAAGTTCTCAGCCGACCCGACTACGCCCCGTTCACCAGCACCGAAGCTTCGTTGCTGCGCAAGATCGCGCGCACCAAGACGCTCAACCCCGACGCCCAGTCGGTGATCTGCGCGACACTGGGGTTCAGCGACATTGCCTATCCGGGCAACCTTTCGGCATCGGTCGCGCGCGCCTACCTGTCGCGCACCTACACTCCCCCCGCCAACGCGCAACACGGCGCTCAAATCGAGGCGTTTGCGCGCTCGCTTGAGGAGATGGGGCTTTCCATCGACCGCAACCAGTTCAACATCCCGCAACGGCTCGCATGCGCCGAGGCAGGCGTGGTCACGCTAGGCCGCAACAACTTCGCTTACACCCCCGAAGACGGATCGTTCAACATCCTCGTGACGTTTTTAACCACCTCCGCTCTTGATCCCGACGAGCCAACCTGGCAGTGCGAATGCCCCGAAGACTGCAACTTGTGCATAGGGGCATGCCCCACCCATGCAATCGTTGCTCCGCGCCGTTTGCTGATGGACCGCTGCATTCTGTTCAACAACCAACGCTTCGAACCTGGCGCCCAGGACGAGATCTGGGAAGAGATGGGGCTGCGCATTCACGGATGCGACGAATGCCAGCTTGCCTGCCCGCGCAACCATGCGGCGCTGCATGCGCCGAAAAGGCAGGACGTGTTTCTGGAAACGCTCACTCGGGAGTTCGACCTTGAGAAAGTGCTTGAGCTCGACGAGGAATACTACGAAACGGTAGTGCACCCCATCATGTACAACTACATCAAGGACGCCGACATCTTCCGGCGCAACGCCGCCATCGCGCTCGGCAATTCAGGCGACCCTGCTCACCTGCCCGCGCTTCGCCGTGCGCTCGACGCAACGGATCGCGAGCCGGTACGCAAGGCGATCGCTTGGGCGATCAAGCGCTTAGAGCAAGGGGAGCAAACCGAAGCGTAAGGCATGTCGGCGAAATCGCTTCATCGTCCCGGACGGAAGCGCAAGGAGAGCTTAGCGGCGCATAGGCATCAACGCCGCATCGCTGATCATGCTGGCGCGCTAACACAAGGCCCAATATTTCCCTCACGCAAATCGCGCCGCGTTAACCGAGGTCAGGTGCCCTTCCGCATCTTCGAAGACCTGCAGTGCCTCATCGCGGCTCGCATAGAGACGGCTGAACGTGCCGGGGGCAGCCTTGTCGGGCGCAGCGCCAAGCGCCCTCGCCTGCGTGCGCACCTGACTTCGAACCTCCCGTGCGCGCTGCCCAACCAGAATACGCCGCGCCTCACGCGCCGCGCGACGCTGAGCCGCCTTTTCACGGAAGTTCATCGCCATCCCTCCATGGAATTGGCAGGAGCAGGGATAGCCCCTTCAAAGCCCGCATAGCGAACCTGCCAGAACACCAAGCCTTCGGCGGGAGCGTTCTCGCCTGCGGCGCGGCGGTCGCACGCGGCCAAAACCTCGGCAACCCACTCGGGCGGGCGCTGCCCGCGCCCCACCATTGCCAGCGTGCCCACGATGGTGCGCACCATGGAATGAAGAAACGCGTTGCCCACCACGCGGATGCAGACAACGTCTTGCTGACCGAACAGCTCGATACGCTCGACATCGATGGAAGACACGTTGCGAAAGGTTGGTTTACCTTCCGCGGAAACCGCCATGCAGAAGCTTTTGAAGTCGTGCTCGCCGATCAGATGAGCAGCACCCTGGCGCATCGCATCCACGTCAAGCGGCTTGGGAAGATGCCACACCCGCCCTGCCAACAGCACCGGACGCGCTTCCGCCGTGCAGATGAAGTAACGGTACTCGCGCTCAACCGCATCGAAACGAGCGGAAAACCCCGCAGGAGCTTCCTGCACCGCAGCAACAGAAATCCTGTCGTCCACCAAGGCGTTCAGCGAACGCTTCAGACTGTGCGCGGTGCGGGAAGCCATTTCCCCATCCGAAACGTCGAAGCTGACCACCTGCCCGCGTGCATGCACGCCCGCATCGGTGCGCCCGGCGCACACAGTGGGAACCTCCCGCCTAAACAGGATGGACAACGCCTGCTCGATGGATCCCTGCACCGTCAGCTGCCCCGGCTGCCGCGCGAAACCGCAAAACGGCGCCCCGTCGTAGGCAACCGTCAGGGCAATGGTATGACGCGCATCCTCCATGGCATCCTCTCAAGCAGCAAGAAGGGAACGAGAAAAAGCGCGTGCCCCTTGTTCTCGTTCCCTTTTCTTATTTTGCGACGATGTTCACCAGACGGCCGGGAACCACGATGGCCTTCTTGATTTCCTTGCCCGCGATGGCAGACTCAACCGCAGCCAAGCCAGCAGCGCGGACGTCGTCTTCGGCGGCGTCGGCGGCAACCATGATGCGGGCCTTCACCTTGCCGTTCACCTGCACGGCAATCTCGACCTCGTCGGCCTTTGCCATCTCGGGGTCGAACGCCGGCCACGCCTGGGAGTGAACAGAATCCGTGTGGCCCAGCGCGGCGTGCCACAGCTCTTCAGCCCAGTGCGGTGCGATGGGCGCCAGCAGCTTCACGAGCGTCTCGGCAAGGTCGGCGTCGAAAGCTTTCGCATGATCGCTTGAGCAACGCTGTTCAAGCGACGCCTTGCGCAGGTACTCGCCCGTCACGTTGGACAGCTCCATGATCGCGGCAATGGCCGTGTTGAAGTTGTTGCGGTCGAAGTCCTCAGCGACCTTGCCCACCACGCGATGGCGCTCGCGCAGCACCTTCTTCGAGACCTCGTGGATCTCGTCGACCGATGCCTCGTCCCCTGCAAACAGCGTTTCGTCGTCAGCAACGCCGGCAAGGTCGCACACCTGGCGCCACACGCGGTTGAGGAACTTGTAGATGCCGGCAAGGCCATCTTCGTTCCACAGTTTTTCTTTGTCCGGCGGACCCATGAACAGCATGGTGGTGCGCACGGCATCGGCGCCGTAGCCAGCAATCATGTCTTCGGGCGACACAACATTGCCCTTGGATTTGCTCATCACATCGCCATGGGAGTCAAGCACCATGCCCTGGCACAGCAGGTTCTTGAACGGCTCGTCGAAATCGAGCAGTCCTTCGTCGCGCAGTACCTTCGTGAAGAAGCGGCTGTACAGCAGATGCAAAATGGCGTGCTCAATGCCGCCGATGTACTGATCGACGGGCAGCCAGTGGTTCGCCTTGGCGGGATCGAACGGCGCTGCGGCGTTGTGCGGATCGGTGTAACGCATGTAGTACCAGCTCGAGCACGTGAACGTGTCCATGGTGTCGGTCTCGCGACGAGCCGGAGCGCCGCACACAGGACACGTGCACTTGGCGAACTCCTCGTGCGTTGCCAGCGTCTCGCCGGCAGACAAGTCGATGTCCTCGGGCAGCATCACGGGCAGGTCTTCTTCGGGCACCGGCACCACGCCGCAATGCTCGCAGTGGATGGCAGGGATGGGGTTGCCCCAGTAGCGCTGGCGGCTGATCAGCCAGTCGCGCAAGCGGAACTCCACCTTGCGACGGCCGGTGCCGGCAGCCTCCAAGTCGGCAACGATGGCAGCTTCACCGTCGGAGTGCTTGCCGCCCACCATGCCGGTGTACTTGCCGGACTGCACCAAAATGCCCTCAGCGGCGTAGGCGGCTTCCCAGTCAACGGAAGTCACCACACGACCCTGTTCGTCTTTGAGCTGGGGATACAGCGGATCATCCTCGCCTAAGATGATGGGGATGATGGGCAGATCGTACTTGCGTGCGAACTCGAAGTCGCGCTGGTCACCGCAAGGCACAGCCATGACCGCACCGGTTCCGTAGTCGGCAACCACGTAGTCGGCAACCCACACAGGCACCTGCTCGCCGTTGATGGGATTGATCATGTAGCGGCCCGTGAACACGCCGTGCTTCTCGCGATCGCCCTGGGCGCGCTCGACGGCGCTCACCTTCTTGGCGGCCTCGGCGAACTCCATGACCTCCTGTTCGCGCTCGGTGCCCGACACCAAGTCATGCAAGCCGGCGTATTCGGGTGCCAGCACAAAGAAGCTGCAGCCGAACAGCGTGTCGGCGCGGGTAGTGAACACGGTGATCTTCGTTTCGGCGTCGTCCTTGCCCTCAAGCGGCGCCAGCGTGAAGTCGACCTCGGCGCCTTCGGAACGGCCGATCCAGTTGGCCTGCTGCTGTTTCACGCGCTCGGGCCAGCCGTCCAGCTGGTCCAGGTCGTCCAGCAGCTCCTGGGCGTAGTCGGTGATCTTGAAGTACCACTGGGTAAGATCGCGCTTCTCCACTTCAGAGTCGCAGCGCCAGCAGCGGCCTTCGGTGACCTGCTCGTTGGCAAGCACCGTTTTGCAGCCGGGACACCAGTTCACCGGGCTGTTGCGACGCTCCACCAAACCGCGCTTCCAGAACTGCAGGAAGATCCACTGACCCCAGCGGTAGTACTCGGGATCGCACGCCACCACGGTGCGGTCCCAGTCGTAGGAAAAGCCCATGCGCTTGAAGCTTGCCTTCTGCGTTTCGATATTGGCATAGGTCCACTTCGCCGGATGGCTGTGGTGCTTGATGGCGGCGTTCTCGGCAGGCAGGCCGAACGCGTCCCAGCCCATGGGATGCAGCACGTTGAAACCGCGCATGCGCGAGTAGCGGGCAATCACATCGCCATAGGTGTAGTTGCTCACATGGCCCATGTGGATGTCGCCGGAAGGATACGGAAACATCTCCAGTACATACTTCTTGGGCTTGGAGGTGTCCTCCTCGACCTTGTTCTGGCCAGTCTCCTCCCATACCTTCTGCCAGCGGGGCTCCAACTCATGCGGGTTGTACTGTTTCATGGTGACAGCTTTCTTCGCGGTATCTGACATCCTGCTTCGACGCGCCAGGCGCGACGTGTTTTTGCAACGCCTCATTATATAGGCAGATGCTTCCCACGAAGAGAAAGAGCTTCCCGTTCAAGACGTTTTTCCGCCGCCGGCGCGCCTTCTGACGATTTTCCCGCAGGAACCGGCTGCGTCTTGGCCCTATGCCGCCCGCCTCGCCCAGAGCGTGAGAACGCGCAGCTCGGAATTGGTCGAGAACTGCACCGTGCTCAGGTCGTAGGGTTCGCCGATCATCGCAGATGCGCGCCCGATCGCTTTCTGCCAGCCGCCGCTATGCAGGATGAGATCGACCATCTTGCGGTACGTGACATCGTTGGTCGCCTTCACTGAAGCGGTCATCTTGCCGTCTGCCAGCTGGCGGCAAACCATGTCGGCATAGCGCGTTTCGTTCCACGCATGCAGGCACAGCCCTTCGCGGCGGTAGTACTCCGCCATCGTGGAATTGCAGGCAGGAGGCGGGAAAGGGCTCGTCGTCGCCCGATGGGTCGGCGCAATCTCGCGATCCGTCAGCCCGAAATAATCGTAGCGCACCCCCGAGGTCAGACCCTCGTCGTCGCGCCCCATGGACGTCCATGTGGGGTCCATGTGGTAGAAAAGACCGTCTATGCGCACGGCGAGCCACGCGTGAGGGCCCCACGTGTCATTGGGGTCAGACGCCCCGCGCGCTTCGCCCGATAGCAGCGCCACCATCATCCCGCATCGTTGCAGAAGGAACTGCACCGCTTTGGCGAACCCCGAGCACACTGCAAGCCGGTCGATCAGCGCGCCGGTGGCCTCGTAAGGACGCATCTGCGCCTCGTCGCGCCCCGCATCGAGCCCTGCCGTAGCGTGGTCGTAGCGCGTGGTAGCGGCCACATGCGTGAACGCTGCCTTCGCGATGGTGTACTCATCGGCGCTTGGCGGCAGCGAGCGCATGAACGATTCTGCCGCCGCAAGGAGCGCCGCATCGTCGCCCTCGGGCGCATCTGGCGTGCGATCAAGGTGCACTTCCGCATATCCTGGCGCTGAAGCAAGACGAAAGCCCCGCCCTATCCAGTGGATCTCGGGATGGTCGGCCCGCACCATCCGCGCGATCTCGAACACTTCGTTGCTGGACATGAGGCCCCGCACCGTGGCACGTGGCTTGCCCGCGGCAAGCGCCTCGCAGATGGTTTCGTATGCGCGACGCTGCGCGCCCGACAGCGTGCTGTACGCGTAATGGATGCGCTCATCGGGCGACAAGACGAAGCTTTTCGCCACAGAAGCGTTTCGATTTCCGAATGAGAACAGGCTCATCGCTTTCCCTTTCCTTTCCCGAAGGGGAACCCTCCGCACCCGCCGAACAGGGGGCGATGCTCTTTCTTTCCGGACGCCTTGCCGCCTTGCCTGCATGCGAACGGATGAGCGGCTTGCCCCGCGGCTGGAGCGCCGTGCAGGAACTGCTGCATTTCATGCAGGGAAGGGGCTTCGTCGGCTTCCTCGGACTGCCCGGCGATACGTGCGAGCACGTCCAAGAACGCATAGGTTTTGTTCGGCTCGACCGTCATCATCGTGGAGATGGCGGCCTGGAGATAACGGCGCCCCGTCATGTCGAAGCCGCGCCAGCAGCGCATCGCGAACCGTACCACCGCCTCTTGCATCGCCATGTCGAACTTGGGCAGCGACTCCAGCGCCGAGGCTGCGACCTCGCGCTTGAGCTCGTCGGATCCGCGCTGCTCGATGAAGGCGAGCGTTGCGGCAGGGTCGGCGGCGCGGTACAGCCCCATCCGTGTAGCCACGTACACCTGCACTGCGGCGTCCATGTCGGCCAGATCCAGGTTCAGTTCCAAGTCGCGCTCGCACAGATCGCGGAACCTTTCAAGCTCTTCGGGAAGCTCGCGCCACCCGCGCTCCACCAGCTGCGCGAACGCCGCTCCCGGCACTTCGCGCGGCAAAGGGTCGTCCTCGAAATCGAGCGGCTCCAGCAAACCCGCCGGGTCTTCCAGCCGGCACGAAGCGGGGTTGAACGTAAGGCACGACGCCCGCATGTAGCCGGGAGTGTACGCGTCGAAATCGCTTTGCGTGATGCCGCAAAGCGCAGCACCCGCAGTAGCCAGATTGTCGCAACCCACCACAAAGCTCACCTGGCGCGCCAGTGTCAGCGGAAGCGAGTACGTGGCAAGCGCCACCCAGCGCAGCGCCTCTTCCGCATCGGCCAAAATGGCGATAGCTCGTCCGGCAGACGCGGCATGCACGGCTGCGCGCGCCAACAGCGCCGCCGCCTCCATCTCGCGAACGCCAGTGAGACTCCAGCGGATCTCGCGTTCCTCAAGAACGCTCGATGGCTCCGCCTCTACCATTGGCAGCAGAAGCGGCGGCTCTTCGGAATTGACTTCCTCGAAATGCATCGAATGCCGCCAGAAGTCGGCGTAGGCCAGTCCTACCGGATAGAAGTCGAGGTCTTCCAGAGGCATCGCGACCGCATGGCGCAGCACGTTGCCTGCACGGCCGCCCGGACCCATATAGTCGTGCGCCAGCTTGGTGTTGGTTGCCCACACCGCGCCACAGCCTTCGACCGGCGTGTACCCAAACGAACTTTCACCCACCCACCGAGGCACGTCGAAGGGCAGCAGCCGATGGAACCCCACGCCCACATCGAACCCCGCTTCGGGCAGGCTGCCGTCGTACGAAAAGACCTGCAACCCGTCGCCTGCGCTCTCAATGCCGCGTCGGCACGAGGTGTAGATGATCTGGTGCGCATACGCCATGATTCTTCCTTTCCCGTCGCGCCTAGCGGGCGCGCTTCAACAATCCGTTTTCGGCCATGATCCACAGAAGCGGATCCTCCACACGATGCGGCAGCGGCCGATGCACATGCCCCGTGCTGTCCGGCGCGTTGTGCAGCCCCAAACTGGACACCGCAAAATACGAGTGGTTGCGGTAGTTCGCCTGCGCTTGCATCAAAAACGACTGCATCCCCCAGGCGGAAAGCAGGTTGCGCATCTCGGCGTCTACCGTCATGCGGTCCGATTCCACGAACGCCCCGGCCGCGCAATGGGGGCTCGGCGCGCGCACCGCCATGCCGGCGGGCACGATGAGCTCCACTTCGTCGAATTTCGAGAACGCCACCGCTACTGGAATATCGATGGGCCGCGTTGGCTTGATGCCGCGGCTTTGGCGGATGAGCGCCGAGATGTTCGCCATCACTGTGTCGGGCGCCGCCCCTGCCACCGCGCCGGTGCTGTGCGACACGTGCCCCGATGCTGCCTCCACTTGGGCGAGCACTTCGGGCACCTGCAGCGGGTCCACCAAAAAGATGATGCCGGCAGAGTGCCCCAGGTAGCGGTTGACCGTGGCCATAAGATGCGCGTCTTGCAAATCTTCGCCGGCGGCATCGAAGAACGCCAGCGTGAACCGGTTGCTGCGCCCCGCCTGGCGACCGACGTAGTCGAAGGTGTACACCAGCGGCTGTTTGTCTTCGCCGCGCAGGCCAGTGAAGTTGCTCTGGGTCATCTCGAGCGTCTCCTGCTTGCCGTACAGCCGGTCGTACTTCGTGCGCCGGTAGATCGCGTCGGCGTTGTAGGCGCCGCTCATGTCGACGAACCCCTGCACCGATGCGCCCAGCGCCGGAGCGATACGCCGCTGCAGCTCGTTCACGAGCACGGCGATGTAGTGGCTCTTCCCCGACGAGCGCGTCCCCACTACCGAGATGATGTTGTCGCAGCCGTTCAGCGTGGTGTCGGGTAGCGTGTTGTGGCAATGCGGGCAGATGGCAAGCGTGGGATGCCCGCACCTATCGCACGTCACCGGACGCAGGCCCAGAAGGCTGAGCATCGAGGGCTCATCCTTCACGATGTGCCCCAGGCTCACCGCGGTGGAAGCGCCCAGATACTTCTGGTATTCCGCATCGGGCTCTTTGCCCGCCGGGCACCAGCCGTTGTGGCAGCGGTGCTCAACCTTGTCCAGCTGCACCCTCTCGAAGCAGAACGGGCAGGTGAACACGAGTTTCGGCATGATTTTTCCCTCCTAGCTCACTTTGCAAAACGATCCGGGCTCCAAGGCGAACGCCTCGGGGTCGCCGGAAGCGGCGAACACGCGCACGTACAGGTCGCGTTCGTTGGGCAGGCCATCCAGCTCAACCTGCAGCGGCGCTTTTGCCTGCTGAGCGGGAATGCGCGCCACCACGCGCCCTTCCTCGGCAGTCAGGGGAAGCGCGCCCTTGGCGTAGACCACCAGCGCTTCGGGGAGCTGCGACGAGCCGCTCGGCGGCACAAGCGTCACCTGCGCGCGCGGTGCGCGAAACGGCACTTTGCGCGCGTCCACGCGATACTGAACGGCGCGCGCCCGCGCGGGAACCACTTGCCAGTTGCACCCCTTCGAGTGCTTGATCTTGCCGCCCGCCCGGTATTCCGCGTACACGGTCACGTGGCAACCCAAGCGCCGCGCATCCGGCACCACAAGGGCGCCATCGCGGTCCAGCAAAGCACGCGGGATCTCGTGGCGCGTCTGGAGCCCAGCCGGGTTCGTGTCGGACAGGCTGCGCGCGAAGCGGTCGGGGCGCGTCAGCACCACGAAACCGGTCGCTGCAGCAGGAGCGTCAACCCGCACGACAAGATCGCCGTTGACCACCGAGGCACCCAGGATGTTCACCGGGTCGCATTTCGCCGGAATCCCTCCGGCGGCGTTGGGCGCCGGCTTCTTCGCCGCGCTTTCGCTGCGTGCGCTGCCGCGCGATGCGGAAGAGGTTCCGGAAGGGTTCTTTGATGAAGAGGTGCTGTGCGTGGACGCCGACCCGCCGTTGCCCCTCGCAGGGCGCGCCTGCGAAGGTGCCGTACCAGCAGCAGCATGCGTCGACCCGCCGCGCGTCGCCTTCTCCAACACCAGCGGCGGGCGCTGCGCGCGGCAGAACCCCTCAAGAACGTAAGGCGCTTCGGCGGCGTCGGATCCCAAGATGCGCGCAAGCGCGGCCTCGGTCTGCGCGGCAAGTTCGGCATCCACGATTCCGCCGGACAGGACTGCGCAATCCTTCAGTTCGTCAAGCGCCAGGGCGGCAGCGCGGCGGCGCAGGTACTCGTCGTACTGCCGGCGCTTTTCGCGGCTGCCGAACACCTCTTTTGCCTTCTGGGCCAGCGTGTCGATGGTCGATTTGCGCTCTTTGTCCTGCTTGAAGCTGCCCGCAAGCTCCTCGGCACGCTTCACGAGGTCGTCGCCCACAGCGCTGCGCGGGTCGGCGCATCCTGCCGGACAGGCGAACTCGTACAGGTCAGCAGCACCGTACAGCTGCAACTGGACATCTGCCTTGAACGCAGCGTCCTGTGCGGGGTTGGGCTTGGCGAGGCGCTCGTACGCGCGCTGCGCGCGGTCGGATTCGCCTCCCCCTTCCTCGATGACGATGCCCAACGACGCCGCGCAGCGCGCCATGCAATCAACCGCAATTGAGGCGTCAACGATGCCGGCGGTACGCTCTATCCTCTTTTCAACGAAGCGCGCTGCCGATTCGAGCTTCGCGCGAGGCACAGAGCGCCCGCCACCCGCTGCTGTGCGCAACGCAGTGCTCATCAGGGGGAATGCAATTGAACGTGCTTCGGAGACAAGGCGTTTGATCTCCTTTTCATCAGAAAGGGCGGCTTCCATGTCGTCGGCTTGGTCGAGCAGCGTTCGGTAGTACGGCCCGCGCCGCTGGTCGTTGGCGCGCGACGCCCACTTCGCCCGGCATGCCGCTGCGGCAGCCTTCGCCTCCGCCTTGCCTGGCGGCGGGTCGAAGGGAAGCCCCGTTATCAGAAGCCAGTTGAAGATCATCGCCATGCCCTCCTTTTCTCGTTGCGTCTATGATGGGCTGCCTCGTGCACGGGCGTGAGGTGGAGGCCAAAGGAAGCGGGGGGAAGCGCTGCGCGCCGATGCGCATCTGTACGAATCAGCCGTTTTGCCGTATCGTTTGGGGGTTAACTCAAGCGCGCCTTTCGTGGCGCCCAGGAAGGAACTTTCTATGGAACTTGGAGACGTCCTGCCCCTTTGGAGCATCGTGCCCTTTGCTGGCATGCTGCTTTCCATTGCCCTTTTCCCGCTGTTCAAAGCCGAGTGGTGGGAAAAGCACCAGCTGCATGTGGCGGCGTTTTGGTCGCTTCTTTTCCTGGTTCCGTTCACCGCGGTGTTCGGGTTCGGCGTCACCTACGAGCAGCTGCTCGAATCCGTGGTGGTCGACTACATCCCCTTTATCGTCTTGCTGCTGGGCCTGTTTGTGGTCACGGGCGGCATCCGCGTTGCCGGCACCATCAAAGGTTCCACGCGCAACAACGTGATCATGCTGGCCATCGGCACGTTTTTGGCAAGCTGGATCGGCACCACCGGCGCGGCGATGCTGCTCATTCGCCCCTTGCTGCGCGCGAACATCTGGCGCAGGCACAAGGCGCACATCGTGGTGTTCTTCATCTTCCTGGTGGCCAACATCGGCGGCTGCCTGACGCCCTTGGGCGACCCGCCGCTGTTCTTGGGGTATCTGCGCGGCGTGCCGTTTTTCTGGACGCTCGAGCACATCTGGCCGCTGCTTTTGCTGAACACGGCGCTGCTGCTGGTGCTCTACGCGCTCATCGACCGCTACTTCGTGAAGAAGGAAGGCAAGGAGGGCCGCGATCGTTTCGAGTTGCTTGACGCCGCCGACGAGCGCACGCCCATCCACATCGAAGGCAAGCGCAACATCGTGTTTCTTGCCATCATCATCTTCGCAGTGATCCTCAACGGCTCCATCCCGCAGATGGGTATGTTCATCGACCCCGCCACGGGCCTCACGTTCGGCATCGCGCTTTCCGACCACGTGCATCTGGGCATGGAGTACTTCGTGCAGATCGCGCTCATCCTGGTTGCCACGGCGCTTTCGCTGCGCCTCACGCCTAAGCCCGTGCGCGCGTCCAACCATTTCGAATGGGGCCCCATCACCGAAGTGGCGAAGCTGTTCATCGGCATCTTCATCACGATGATTCCGGCGCTGGCGCTTCTGCGCGCGCACGGCGCCGACCTGGGCATCGACACGCCGTTGGAGTTCTTCTGGGCAACTGGCGCGCTCTCCAGCTTCTTGGACAACTCGCCCACCTACGTCGTGTTCCTGACGGCAGCTGGGTCCCTGGGCGTTGCCGATGGCGCCGCAGCAGTGGCAACCACGGTGGGTGCTGTCGCGCCCGAGATTTTGCTGGCAATCTCGGCGGGTGCCGTGTTCATGGGCGCCAACACCTACATCGGCAATGCGCCGAACTTCATGGTGAAGAACATCGCCGAAAGCGCGCAGATCAAGATGCCCAGCTTCTTCGGCTACATGGGATGGTCGCTGGCAATCTTGATCCCGGTGTTCATCGTGGACTCCGTGGTGTTCTTCCTGTAATCCAACGGGAAGCAAGCTCGAGCAAGAGCTGAAAGATTCGGGCGGCTTTTGGCCGCCCGAATCTGTTTTAAGCCACGCGAGGTTCTTCGCCAGAGGCGAGTGCACGACCGATCTTCGTGAACGTTTCCTGCAGCGCGTTCACACCCACCAGCGCCGCATAATCATCCTTCGTAGCGATGTCGCGCAGGAAAGTCTGGTCGGCGGAACCGAACCCCACCGCTACGATGTCCACGCCCTCGGCGGCCAGTTTGCGCGCGTTGGCGCGCGACCAGCCCTGGTGGTACCACACGCCATCAGTGAGGATCACAAGACAGGTGTAGCGGTCTTGCCGATCAGAAAAAACCCCTTTCGCGCGCATGGCAACCCTCTTGAACAGCCCGGCGGCGGTCTCGCCCCTCATCGAAGGGACGCCCAGCATCGAAAGCACGTTGTCGTAGCAATAACCCAAAGGGTCAGCTTCGTTGCCATAGCCCAGATCAAACGCATCGGCCTTCGCCTTGCCGATCGCGGCGCGCACGGCATCGTAATCGGTCGTGGGCTCCTGCACCACCTGGTTTTTGTCAGAGAAGAAGATCACGCCGATGCGCGCTGCGCCTTGCGGGAACTCATCCACAAAAGCGCGCATGGCACTCTTTGCTTTGGCAAGTGGATTGCCCGACATGCTGCCGCTCACGTCAAACAGCAAGTAGATGTCGGGGACCGCCCCCGCCACCGTTTGCGTCAGCTCCGGCGGCACGCCGTCGAAACGTGAGAGGTCGGCTTCCACGGGGACGCGCTCCACTGTCAGCGCGGTGCCCCTGTTTGGCTGGCGCGCCTCCACCTCGATGATGGCGTTCTCGTTGTAGCGGTACTCCACTTCCACGAGCGATTCCCCGCCCGGCTCACGCTCGATGCCGCGCACGATGTACTTGCCGCACACATCGTTGTCCAGCACGCGGTCGTAGCTGCCTTGGAGCACGTACACCTCAAGCTCGCCGCCGGTCGGAGGCACGCGCAGTGCGTACGTGCGCGCTTCGGAGGCGGGGATCTCAGCATCCCTGGGAATGATCTCCGAGTTGACGTAGCGCGTGCGGTCGGGGCTTTCCGCCACCATGCCCATGGCATGCGCCGTGACGTCGATCAAGCGTTTAGCACCCGCAAGCGTGAGCAACGGCCCGTCTTCCCTGCCGTCAATACGCAGATCTGGCGCTGCAGCGTTGCCCGCCAGCAAGCAGCGGGGAGGAAGGTTCGCCCTGATGGCAGCTCCAAGGGCAACCGCCTCGTCGGGGTTCACTCCGCCGCAAGGCTTCTGGTGGAAGCGGCTTTCCAGCGCTTCGGCGATCATGGGCATGCGCGTCATGCCGCCTACGGGAACCACTGCATCGATATGCGCCCACAGCAGGCCGAGTCTGACCATCAGGCGGTCGACCACATCCATCGACTTGCGCACCAGATGCATCGTCGCACCCTCGAAGTCACCACGGCGAACCTCCACGGTGCCGCGCATGCCCGCAACGCATACGGGAACCCGCACGCTTTCGCGCGAGGACAGCTGTCGTTTCACCTGCTCAGCCTGAACTGCCAGCATGGCGGATTCGCTTTCCGTCAAATTAGCCTCGCTGGAGTCGACGCCGCACTCGGCACACAGCAGGTCTACCATCAGGTTGGCCAACGCATCATCGAAATCCTTGCCGCCCAAATGATGGTCGCCATCGCAACCAAGCACGCGAATCTCGTCTTCACCGACACGCGCCACCGTCACATCGAACGTGCCACCGCCGAAGTCGTACACCAGCAGGGTCTTTCCCGGCTCTTCTTCCGCCAGTCCGTACGCGTAAGCGGCAGCGGACGGCTCGGCGATAAGCCCCTGAGCCACAATGCCCGCCTCGCGGCATGCGCGAAGCACCGCCTCGCGCTCGGTCGAGCGGTAGTACGCAGGCACCGTGACCACCACGCTGCCGATGCGCTTGCCCAACCGCTCCTGCGCATCGTCCACCAGCCGGCGAAGCAGCAACGCCGAAAGCCCCGCCGCATCGTAGGTTTCACCATCAAGCTGCACACGGAAGTTCGCATCGCCCATATGGCGCTTGAAAAACGCAGCCGTATCGATGCACCCAATGCTCTGGAGATCCTTCGCATTGTCCCCCACCACCAGGTTGCCGCTATCGGCACCAACAACCGAAGGAGTGATGCGGTTGCCATCCCCATTCACCACAATGAACGGCTTCCCATCATCCCCAATAACCGCCACCGCACTATTAGTAGTCCCCAAATCGATGCCGGCTTTGATCTCTTCCACAGATACTCCTCTCATCAGGTGACAGGGGACGTCCCATCTGTCACCTTTGAATAAAGGCTATGAGCTCCCGCACGCCCGTGAATTACCCAAACGTAACAGCAGGGCCGTCCCCTGTCGCATTTCAAGCATGGATCAGTAGGGCGAAGGGAGGGGGAGGGGTCTCGCGCGCAGTTCCGCATGGTCAACAGTCCAGTGGACTGTTGACAAACACTTTTCCCGCCTGAGCGGGCGGGTGGACGGTTCGCGCGAGCCCAGGACTGTTTGAGCACGAGGCCCCTCCGCCTCCCTTCGCCCGGACAGTACGCTGTGGATTATCCAAACGTGACAGCAGGACCGTCCCCTGTCACAGGGGCTTCCAGCTGCTACTGAACGTCAACCGTCAAAGCGTCGCTCTTAATGCGCTCAACCTCTTCAGCCGTCAGCCCATTGCTAACCTGCACATCAAACTCCAGGTTGCGCCCACTGCACGGCTCAACCGCCGTCACCGACAGCAACCCTTCCTCAGACAGGCAGAACGCCACCTCGATCGGAGAGTTCTTCGGCAGCTTCGAGCCATCCAGGGCAAACGTGGCCGTCTTGATGGGGTCGCGGTCGATGGGGATGAGGTCAAGTTCCTCGTCGTTCTCGTACACGCGCACCTCAACCGTCTGCTGGTTGTCGACGTTGGTGCCGAAGATGCGCTCGACGCGGTAGGTGTGGTCGCCGGACGTGATCTGCTGGTTCTTCTGGATGAGGTTGCACACCATGTCGCGGTTGCTCTTCACGTCGAGCACCTGCACGCCGTAGCTTTTCGTGGTGGCGTAGTGGATGGTCAGCGGCGTGGCGTCGCCCGTAAGCTGCAGCTGATGCACAACGCTGTCCTTGGAAGCCGCCCCGTTCTCGCCCGGCGCGCCCTTGCCCGCCATGATGTCCAGCGCGCACAGCGCCGCACCCTTGGAAACAGCCTCGTCAGGGTCGTTGATCTCCAGCGGCAAGTCAGGGAAGTTGGCCTTGAGCGCCTCGGTGACCTGCGGCATGCGCGTGGAACCACCCACCAGCAAGATCTTCTGCACTTCGTAGCCCTTGGAGGCGGCGTTTTCCAGCGTGGAGCGCGTGATCTCGATGGTTTGGGACAGCAAGTGGGCCGTCATCTGGTCGAACGTCTCGCGCGTCAGCGAGATGCGCGCCGGGAGGCCGGCGATGTTCAGCGCGACGGTGTCTTCGTCTCTGCTGGACAGGTGCATCTTTGCGCGCTCGGCGGCGTTGCGCAGCGCCTGCTGAGCGTAAGGGTCGAACTCGTCGTCGTAGCCGGTCTGGCTCACGAACGCGTCGGACAGGTAGTTGACGATCTGGTCGTCCCACAGGCGGCCGCCCAGGTTGTGGTTGCCGTCGGCGCACACCACGCGAATGTCGGTGCCGTCGTCGCCGTGGGTGATGGAGATGACCGAGGCGTCGAAGGTGCCGCCGCCCAGGTCGTACACCATCACGACGCCGTCCTCTTCGCTGCGCGCGCAACCGTAGTACACAGCGGCAGCCACTGGCTCCTGCACCAGGTTGATGAGGTTCAGTCCCGCGATCTCGACGGCTGCCTTGGTGGCAGCGCGCTCAACGTCGCCGAAGTGTGCGGGCACCGTCACTACCACGCCGTCGATCTCCATGCCAGAGCTTTGCACGGCGTCTTGGGCCACCTTGCGCAGGATGTAGCTGGACACTTCCTCGGGCGACTTGTCCACGCCGTCAACGGTGATGGCGGGAATGTCCTTGCCCATCAGGGGCTTCACCAGCTGGGCGGTGCGGTCGGGCTCCACCAGGGCAAGGTCTTTGGCCACCTCGCCTACCGTGGTATCGCCGTTTTCGGTGAAGTACACCACCGAAGGTGTGGTGTTGGAGCCTTCCGAGCTGCGTGCGGTCACCGGGTTGCCCGTTGCGTCGATGAACGAAGCGTTGGAGAAAGCGGTGCCCAGGTCGATTCCGAGAATAGAAGACAGTGCCATGATGATTTCCTTTCAATAGGGGTGCGTCGATCGATGGGATGGTGCCGTGGCAAAACGCCTGACGGCACGGTGCCTTTACGCGATGGGCAGGCGACCACCCGCCTTCGCAGGCTCCGGCGCAGGAGGTGCCGGAGGAATCGGAGGAACAGGGTACGCAGAGGGCTTCGTCGCGGTAGGAGCTGCGCCCTCGGCCGCCCCCGCAGCCGCATCCGTCGTCGCTTCGGGCACAGATGCCGCAGCATCAGCGGTGCCATCAAGCGGCTCGGGCGTATCGCCTGGATCAGCGGGCTCAGCCGGCTTGGCAGGCTCAGTCGGCTCCTGAGCAGCAGCTTCCTGCGCGGGAGGCTCCTTGTACGAGAAGGCGATCACCTGCGCCGGACGGAGGATCTTCCCATCAAGGGCGTACCCGAAGCTCAGCGCCTCCGCCACGGTGCGGTGCTGCTCTTTGCTGTTGGTCGCCAATGCGCGCACTGCACGACAGCGCAAAGGCTCCAGCGCGTCACCCGGCTCCGGCTGCCACACTTCCACGTTCCAGTTGCGCAGAACATCGCCCAGCATCAGCTGGAACTCTTCCAGATCGCGCAAGACGCGGGCTGCCGACTCGGAAACCCCAACCCTTTCCGCCTTACGGCGGTAGGCGGCGATGGTGATGCTCATGTCCTGATGAATGTCGATCACCTCGCTGATCAAGGGTTCGACGATCTTGCGATACAGCCCGTCGCGATGCTGATCCAGCTCGTCGGAGATGCGCTTCAACGTGGCTTCTTCGTAGTCGGTGCGCGAAATGCGCGCCTTGAACTGGCTGGACAGGCCGTCTAACCCGCCTTTCACCTCCTCGACCACCGCAGCGCGCTCATCTTCGCGGGCGGCGTGCGCCGCCATGCCATCGCTAATCGAATGCGCCGCCAGCAGCAGCTGGTCAAGCTGTGCCGCCAAATTCGCGATGCGCCCCTCAACGGCGCTCAACCGCTCGCCGCATTCCGCGGGAAGCATCCCGCGCGGGGCAGCATCATCCATCGCAGCCGCTTGCCAGCGCGACGCATGCGGACGCACCCGCGTGCGCCCTTCGCTTTCCACAGGCTCTGCCTCAAGCGGGCACGCCGTGCCCCGCCCCAGCTCGTCAAGCCCGTACCATTCGCTGTGCGCCATCGTTTGCTTCCCTTTCTCTTCGCGGCGTTTCGCCTTACGTTTCCGCTCCTGCTTCGTCGGAATCCTCCTTGCTGGCGGAACCGTCCCCGCAGGTTCGCCGAAATCGTACGAAAGGGCGCCGCACCCCCGCAGGGTGGAGCGCGCGGGAAGCGGGGGGAAACGACGCGCGTCGGGAAAACCGCATGCCGCAGCCTTTTTTCGCGACGCAAAGGACACACATAGCCGCAATGCTGCGAAGGAACGGTACAATGGGAAAATCGAAGCTTGAACACGCGGCGTGAGGAGCATTATGGGAACTCGCAAGACCCCTGAAAGCACATCGGAGCTCCGCTTGGACAGCAAGCAACCGCAAAACCCTGACGCTGCGCTTCGCAAACCAGACGAACCCGTCGATACCGGCGAAACCAAGACCGACATCGCTTTCTGCATCAGCCTGTGGCTTATCGGCGAGCGCTTCGCCGACAACTCAGTGGCGTTCCGCACCGCCCTTGAAGAAGGCTGGGGCTGCGGATCGGTGAAGAAAAGCACACTGGCCAACGAGCTTGACGAGATCATTGGCCCCGCCTTCGACGACAAAGGCGAATACGTTGCCATCGGCCCTTGTTTCAACCCCTTCATGAAGGGGTTCTCCCCCGCAATCCATCCATGGGAGACCTATCGCCACACCGCGTTCGACGATTACTACGCCGCGCTCGTCTCGCGACTGAGCAAAACCGCCGCCGAGGCGCTTACGGAGCGGCTGGGCGGCAATCTGCCCGAAAAATCCGGCTTCAACGGATGGGAAGGGTTCTCGTTCAACGGCATCAAGGCGTCGTATCTGCGCCCCAGCGAAAACGTCGAGCAGACAACGCGCTGGCCTGCCGACGCACTGCTGCGCGGCATCGGGCCAAACGGCGAGCTTCTGCTGCAGCTAAGACGCGTTGGCGGAATGCGCTTCTCAGACTATGACTTCTACGAGGAATACTGGCCCGTCAGAACACGCGGAAAGAAAGAGCAGCATCTCTCGGCCGACGACGCCCCGAAAGCGCACCCCAGCGAGTGGCTTTTGTGGGACACCCGCGTGAAAGACACGATCTTTGGCACCGATGTCGACAAGCAGGTCAAAGGCTCGCTGGGACAAACGGTCCGCCGCACCCAACGCGGCCGCGACATGGACTACCTGGTGTGCCTCCCCTACATGGCGGCATGGAAGCTGCGCCATCGCTTTGAGCCCCCTATCAGCGAAGCCGAAGCGGCGGACCGCCTGAAAGAGCTGTTCATCAACGCCTTCAAGGATTCCGACCACCGTGCATTCACCGATGCGCAGCGGCACACGCTCGAGCGGCAGATTTGGCCTGCGGGCGCCTTCGATACTGCTGCGTTCATCGGAAGCGCGCTGGTGCGCTACGCGCTGAACGAAGGCGAGCTGTTCGACATCGTGCTGCGCATGCTGCACGACGAGCTTGCCCCGCAGATCGCCTACCTCAGGCAGCTGCAGGAATGGGCTTCGGAAGTCATCGAGCGCGATGGTGCTGCACCGATGGCCGACCGGCTGGAAGATCTGTTCGTCACACCGCGCTTCTCGCAAGAAGGGGACGACTGTAACCCCGTGAACTGGCTGCTCGACCCCGACGCAAGCGACCGTTTGCTTTTGCAGGCAAACTCCAGCATGGGTAAAACCACGTTTTTGCGCGCCACCGCAGCTGCATGCGCGGGCGTGAGAATGGGCCAGATTGCGCTTGAGCTCGGCGACAGGATGAACCAAGAGGAAGAGGCGGCAGCAGAATTTGCGCTCGCCTTCACCCGCGGTGCCGACAATGATGCCGCCAGCTTCGAGCTTCCCGGCACATCGGAAACGGACACGAGCGAACAGCCTCCGGCGAAAAAAACGGCGGCCGACATCCTCGCCAACGAGCGCACCGCGCAACTCACGGGCATCGGACGACTTGCGTCCTACGTGCCCATCGTGCTCTCGCAAACCAGTGACAGCAACCTCTACCACCTGTTGGACGAAAACGAGCAGGATGACCCCTTCCCCTTCGCTGATCTAGCGTTTCGAGCACTTCCCGAAACAATGCAGGACGCATTGCGCACCGCTGCAGGACAACGCTCGACGGGCAATCCCATCGAGGCGCTGGTGAAGCGCGGCAGCGTGCTTTTGCTGGTTGACTCCATCGACGAAATCCCCCGCCGCTACCGCGCGCCGTATCTGCGCCGCTTGAAAGAGTTCGCCAGCCAACAGGGCATTGCGCGTTTGCTGGTAGCAAGCCGCCCGCTGCCACCAGCCGACGACGCCGCCATGCGCAAGCTGCTGGGAGCGCATGCCTGGCGCGCGCGGCTTGAGGAATTCGATCTTCCTCGCCAAGAGGAGCTGTTCGCGCGCATCACCACGCGCGGCGGTGCCGACGACTACAACGGGCCCGATTTCACTTCGGTGCGCGCCACCGCAGGGTTTAGGGGCGTGATGGGCAACCCCTTCATGCTCACCGCCATCGCTTTGGCGTTCAAGCGTGGCAGCAGCATCGACAGCCACAGCGTGTGGGAGACGTTCTCCGAGATCAACCGCAAGTTCCGCAAACGCACCAAGCTTGAGGACTACGACAAAGCAGCGCTTGAGCACCTCGCGTTCGACTTTGCCGTGGGCGATCGTTCGATGTCGGTTTCCGCGTTCACCGAGCTGTTCCGCAGACATCGCAAGGAAGAAGAGTTGTTCCGCACCCATGTGGCGACCTCTGACGAAATGGATGAGAACGCTTTGATGGACCTCATTGTTTCGCGCCTGGGCATCATTGACATCCGCGGAGACAAAGTTGGGTTCACGTATGCCGCCATCTGCGGATACTGGGCAAGCCTGTGGGTCCGCCATTGCGTGGAACGCGCACAACAGATACCTGACGTGCTGATGGACGCCCAAGGCAAGAGGCAAGACGAGCAGAACGCACTGTTCGAGTGCGGTGCCGAAACGGGCGTTAACCTGCTCAGGCAGCTCGCTGATGCCAGCAGGGAGCACGCCGCATCCGCAAACGACGCGGCGATGCCGACGCGCTTCGATGACGCCGCGCTGCTCGCGCTGCTGTTCTGTCTGGACTACGCCGGCACACCGCGGCACACCGGCTTCCCTGCGTTCGATCGCATGCTGACGCGCGCCTACGACGACTTGTTCCTTACCTGCACGCGCCGCCCCGAAGACCAGGCGGCAAAAGCGCAGCATGTACTTGAAGAAGCCGCCATCTTCGCGTTCGGCAAGCCGCTTGCTGGGTTCGAGATCGAGGCGGAACCCTATCTTGCTCGGTTGAGCGTCTTTTCCAAAGGCTAGCGGCGAACGCCCGCAGGAAGCAGGATCGCCTTCCCCCCGCTTCCCCGGCTCTCCCCCTCACGCAGAAGGAAGGAACGCGGTTTAATCGCACCGTAGTCGCAACCGCCTCGGATGCTACGAGGATGACGAAGGAGGATACATGAAACGCGAAGAGATCATCGCCATGCTGGAAGAAGAGCTCACCAAGGTTCACAAGCAAATCGAGGTAGATGAAGACATCACCGAGGAACAGCGCGAAAGCCTACTGTCCACGTCGAATTCGCTCCTTGAATCCCTCGAAGAAGCAAAGGCGGATGAAACCGCCAACCTGCAGCTTCAGGCTATCTGCGCGATGTTCGGCAAGGACTTCGATGATCTCCTCGACAGCAAAGACGACGGGAACGGCGACCCTCTGAGCGCTTTGGCCAACGGCGCCGAGAGCGCCGAAGACGACGGCTCGATCCGAAGCAAACCCGTTTGGCAGAAGATTCGCCACATTCTGCGCGACGAGATGAGCCTGAAGAACATTCTGTACAGCGAAGACGACGAGGACTATGTCACCGCCCAGTTCGGCATGGGAGACGGCGAAGGCAAAAAGCTTACCGTGCGCGTGATCTACACTCCTGGCGCCGACAGCGTTCAGATGCGCGCAGGCTATCCGTTCGACATCGACCTGCAGATCCTGCCCATTGCGCGCACCTACATCTGCCAGCGCAACTACGAGATGCGCTACACCCGCATCGAAATGGATCAGCGCGATGGCGAGGTCTACATCTCTACCGTAATGCGGCTCGACGATCCCGACAAACTGAGCAACGGCAGCTTTGTCCGCTTGCTGCACCTGACCATGTCGACGGGATTCGACGAATACGACACGTTCCGTCGCTATTCCCGCGCCGAGATCACCGACGACGAGCGTGCCCACTTCCTCAGCGAAGTCGAGCGCATCTCGAAGCTGATGCTGGGCGAGCAGTAGTCCCTTCGTGCAGCCCTACGACGACATCCTGCGAAACGCCATAGAGAGCGCACCTTGGGAGGTGCGCTCGATCAATGGCGCGCATCATGACCGCGTCGATTGGTGCATCGGCACGGAACGGTTCCCGCTTCCCATAACGCGCGTTCTGTCAGAATCCGACAACGACGAAGGAAAACGCAGCAACCACACGCGCGATGATCGCAAGGGGTCGTGGGGCGGATTTGAGCTGCCCGGCGGATCCCGAACCAGCGGCGGGTTCGAATTCGTAGAGCCCCGTGAACCGGAGAGCGCTGGCGAACGCGCGCTTGCCAGCCTTGCCCTCATCTCGCAAGAAGGGGTTTCATCCGCAGCGCCCAAGCCGCAGGTCGGCGATACTGAAGCAGCTCCCAGCGCATCTTCCCTGACAAAAGGGCTGAGCGCGCTCGCGGCGCTTCGCAGCCTATCGCGCACGAAGGCGACCGAGCAAGAAGACGATCCGCAATCTGCGGAAATCAGCCTTGCTTCCGAAACCGTCGACGATACGGCATCGCAAACAACCGCCAACAAGGCGGACCCACCAAAAGAAAAATCGGGTCTCGACGCCCTGATCGACCTGCTAGACAAAACCTCCGAAGAACGCGCCGAAATTGAGGCAACCCTCGAGGACGTAGGGCTGCATCCCGACGATAGAAACACGCCCGTCGGAACCATCACCACAATAAACCACTTTCTCATGGCGATGGGCGACAAGGTGGTCAACGATAAACCTCCCATCGAAGAACGCCGACTGTCCCTGGTGGGCGTCGAAGACCGCTTCGCCGCGCGCCTGTTGCGTTCATGTCTTTTGGCTTCCGCCTTGGAAAAACGCCCTATGAACGGCTTGAGCGAGGTTGCGTCGTACAAAGACCTCGAAGAATGCGAAAACGTCGTCTACCTTTCCCCCGCGCTCTGCCCGGGGGACGGGTGGTCACCCTACTCCGGATCCAACGACACGCAAGAAACAGAAGCAATGGCATCCGCATCGTTGGACGCGCTCACTGAGGCATATCTTCCTGGAAACCCCTTGGCGACGCCAGGAGCTCGAGCTGAAAATGCATTCGTGCTCATCGACTTCGTCGGCGCGCTTTGGCTCAAAGATCCCCTTCCGAGCGCCATCACGCACGCATTGAAGGTTGCCCGCTGCGTTGTGGTGCTTGCTGAACCCTCGCGCATGGAGGTATGGGAAAAGCTTCTTGATTTGCTTCCCGCCGCATTCGCCCCTGCCGAAGAAACCGGAGATTCTCTCCGAACGATGAATCTGTTCTCTCTCGACAGCCAGACGATGCAAAACCCCGTCACCCGACGAAGGTTCCTTCACACCTGGTGGCGCTGGTTCGGCACCGGGGCCCGTTGGGGTTACCACGATCTGGCGCTTTCGCTGGATCGCACCCTGAGCATTCTCGGCTTCAACATGCACAGCCGACGGCACGATCTTGGACTGCTGTCGATTCTTGCCGCGCAGATCCGCGACGGCGGCACCATTGCTTCCGCTGACGACGTTGCCGAGGCGTTTTCCGACCGAACCCGCGACCGCTCGATCGTGTCTGCTCTGATAAGCACGATCATGGAAACACTGCCGACCGGTGCCGCAAAAACGTACAACGATCGCGTTCTGGTCGATCTGGAGCACTTCGACACAGTCCTCACGCAGAAAGCCGGGACGGGTGCCTCCCTTCTCTCGTCACGTGCACTGCCGCTTTCGTCGTCGCTCCAGATGCTGTTTAGAATTGAAGAGTCGCAGATCGAAGTGCGCTTTTCATCGCTGTTCGCCTGCCTCGCAGCTCAATGGCTCCTCGAAGACGCTTCGAAATCGTTGGTTCACATCGCCGATGAGTTGAAGCACTTGCATGCTAATGTCCCGCGCGGCGGGTGGGGACGCATCGTTCTTCAAACCGTACTGCTTGCCGAGCAGCGTGACCGCTCGTTCGCCAGCCGAGTCATTCTCGACAGGCTCTACGAGCACATCAGCGACCGCCAGACCCGCAAAATGCTGGTGGAGATATCATTGGGCGTGCGCATCGACGCCCCCGACGCGATGCCGCTTATATGGAAGAACCATTTCTTCACCGGAACCGTCGCCACTGCGCAGGCAACTGTGCTTCGGGAGGCGCGTGAGAGTGGGTGGCTGAGGGAAGACAACCTTCTGGTGATGGAGCATTTCGCCACTGACCTGTATCGACGCGCCAAGCACGGCGAAAACCTGGGGGTTGCTCCCGCAGAGATGATAGAGAGCTGCCACTGGCTGGATGTGCTTCTGCGCGCCACGCGCTGCACTTCCAGCAAGGATCTCCTCAACCAGATCGGCTGCGACATCCACTCGTCAAGCGACGAGGTCCGCACGCGCGCTCTTGGTCGTTACGATTGTCTGACCTGGGCAATCTTGTTTGGAGCCATGCTGCCATGCCCAAGTTACCCCTCCGATATCGAACATTCGGAAACCTTTCAAGAAATCGCACGCATTGCTGCCTCCGAGCTTGCGACCGAAGGCCCCGCCTACGCCGAATGCGCCAACTTTGCCTGGATATACGCGACGAGATACCCCCTTCTCACCGACGACGAATGGGAGCTCATCCGCACTGCCGCGGTGCGCATCATCGAAGATGCGGCGAAGAATTGCGGAACCGATGCTTCCCTTCAACGATTCAACGCCTATTCAGCGCTAGCTGCCTACCTGCTGTGGAAAGACCCTTCGCCTCGCGATGAACGTCCCGGCATCGAGCCAGTCGAGCTGTCGCAGAAAGCTCTCATGCAGCTGGGAAACGACCTGATAATCGCTAATTCAGACGGGTGGCTCACCCGGGCAACCAATTGCGTTTTCGCATTGGCGGGTCTCGGACTGATTACCGCATCACAGGCAAGCGCAATCATTTTGCAGCTTGAGGGTGCCTCCGAGATGCCCGTGCTTGCCAAGCGGATGTTCCTCCTGCTTGACCCGAATCTGGATCCGACGTCAACGCCAACCGAGCGAACTCTCGATCAACTTCTTCGCATAGCACGCCAAACTTCGTCACCCAACCCAAGCAACGAACGAAGCCCGGAACAGATCAAGCTCGACTGGCGCGAATGCGTTAACACCCTGCTCAAGGAATTTCTCTAACGATCACGGCGTCTTTCCCTGCGCAACGCTGTCGGTATCATGCTGTGCGCCTCCCTCCGCGCGACATTGGAGGCGCTTGATCCGTACGCCTTTTTGCGAACACTGCGTGCAAGGCGTCACGTCGGCATCCCCTGCATTCCCCCGCCGTCTCCCCTGCGCGCCTCCAGCAGATGACCCATGCTTTTCCCATCCGCAACGAGAAAGGGAAAGGACATGCAGGGATGCTTGGGAGTGCTCGTCTTCTTCTTCGCACTGGGAGTGTTCGTGGAAGCCATGACGTGGCTCAGCGCGAACGTAGAACTGCCTTTGGAGACCATCGTGATGGCCACTGCTGCAATGTACGGAAGCGCCTTGGCAGCGCTCGTTTACTTCCGCTCATTCAAGCGCGTGTCAAAAAAGCGCACCCGCTCGAAATAGCCGGCACCTTCCTTTTTGCACATCGCACGCGAATCGTTGAGGAACATGAATGGAGGGGAGGCATCCATGGACAGCGCTGAGATGCAGGCAGCCCGAAAGCTGCTGCCAGCCGAGCCGGCACAGGCGCATTACTTTCTTGACCAGGGGTTTCCCGACCTTGTCGCCACGGCTAAAGAAGCGTTTGCAGCTTTAGGAAGAAAAGCCCGAGAAAGACTTGTAAGAATTCGACGCGCCCTTTTCGCGCCATACGGAACCGGCTTCATCGAACGAGCGATTCCTTTCACGACAGGCCTTTCTTCTTTGACCGCCATCATTGTGGGCGGTTTCCCCATGATGGCGCTGATCACGCTCGCTCATGCCACCGTCGTTGCAATAGCCGCCGCGCCCAGCGCCCTCGGCGTTGCTGTGATGAGGCGCGTCGACGCCCTGCATGCAAAGCGCGCTGACCTGAGCGGAATCTGCCCCACCTGCAAGATGCCCTTCCAGCTGCCAGGGTACCGCTGCCCTTCATGCGGCGCCATCCACTACCGCCTGCGCCCCGGGCGCTACGGCGTTTTGCACCACACCTGCACGTGCGGGCAGAAGCTGCCCTGCACCTGGTTCGGATCCGACGAATCCGACAAAGACGGCAGGACGTTCAAACGCGACGAGCTCGAAGCGGTGTGCACCAACCCCGCAAAACCCCATGCCGTCGAGGGTAAGGAAACGCGCGCCGTGTGCATCCCCGTGGCAGGCGGGCGCTCTACAGGAAAGACTGCGTTCCTGAACGCCGTCTCGTACGCGCTGACCGAGCAGATCGCCCCCGCACGCGGCATCAGCGTGTCGTTTCCGCCAGGCGATTCAAGCGCCTTCCATCGCGAGGTCGTCGCCGACTACGCGGCGGGCGAGGTGTCGATGACCGTCGAACCTACCGATCTTTCGCAGCCGACTTCGCGCGCCTTAAGCTTCCGGCTGCAAAGCTCCGCCCTGGTGCCGCCGCGCACGGTGCACCTGATGGACGTTCCCGGCGAATCGTTCGTCGCCAACACCGAGCACGAGCGGCAAGTGCAGTACGGCATCGCCGACGGCGTTGTGCTGATGATCGACCCGATGAGCATTCCGTTGGTGGGCGATGCGAACCGACATCGGTTGGGGATGATCGACTCCGCTGGCATGGGGATGGAAAGCCCCGACCGCGTGCTGGCGGCGCTTATCGCCAAAATGCAAGACGCCTCCGGCACGCCCGCCGGACAGCGGCTGTGCACTCCTTTGGCCATCGTGCTGGGAAAGATCGATCAAGCGGGCCTTTTCCGCAACTTCGACGACGCCGCCGCACGCGACCTGATGGCGCGCGATCCGTCCGTAACTTCCAGCAACGCCCACGATGCGCTGTGCCGGCGCTTCTTCGCTGACAACGGCATGGGCAATTTCCTCAACGCGGTGGAGTCGCGCTTTGCCACCGTGCGCTACTTCGCCTGCAGCGCTATCGGACACGTGCGCGGCACCGGCCCCTATGCGCCACGCGACGCGATGGAGCCCATCTCTTGGATCCTCGCGCAGTCGGACCCTGAGCTTCACCGCGCATTGGGCCTTGATGGCGGCTCTTCGGCGTAAGCACGCTTCCCCCGCTTCCACCTCCGGTCCCTTCAGACGCGAAACGACGCTCCGCGTATCGTGAGGGCATCCGAAAAACGCGGACGAAATGTGGAAAGGATCGAAGATGTTCTTTGACTGGCTGAAAAACGATGATGCCGAACGCGACAAGGCCCCTGAATACCTTGATGTTGGCACCAGCTGGTTTGATGCCACGCAGCTAGGACTGGTCAGACGAATCCGTCTGTCGTTTGCGGGCTGGCACGACGGACGCCGCAATCTGGTGGTGGTTTCCGACGGCGTCGCGAAATCGGCATACCTGGATTCCTTGCGCGCCTCGTTTCTCGCAGAAATCGAAGCGCTCGCCCAAAAGCGCCATGCGCTGTTGGGCCTGGCACAAGACGAGATCGATCGGCTGAAAGTGGACATCGCGCTCGTCGACGAACGCCTCGAGGCGCTGGAGAAGCAGCGGGCAGAAGAAGCCCGCCGAACCGAGCAGGAAGACGAGACCGACCCCGTCACGTCGCAGATGTCGGAGTGGAGCAAGCAGCGTCGCGATAAAGATGCATGCAACCTGCGTGCCGCCATCGCCGAAACGGAAAAGCGCCTGGTTCGTCTGACCGTGTGGAAAGCGTTCCTGGCAAACGACGCGAAGCTGAAGGAATCCCTGATCATCGAGCGTTACCGCGAGAGCGCGGCTTGGTATCTGCGCGGCGCCGATGCTTGCCGTCACCACGCCGCATGCATTGATGCGCAACCTCCTTGCATCCAAGAAGACGCCGACAAGATCATCGCCCGCGCGATTGGCGAATGTGCGATTGGAGAAGAGACGGAGGAACGATAATGACCGAGCTGACGATCGACATGGTGGAAGGCTCTGACTCCGCCAAACGCGATGAGAAAAAAACCGCCTCGAAACCCAGCAAGATGCATAGCGACGAGAAGCGCGAGCGAACACCGCTTGAAAGGCTGCTCGCACGGACCACCATCGAACGCGCACGCCTTGCGTGCACCGGCAGCTTCTCTGATGGCGAAGACGAACAGGATGAGGAAGACGCCGCATCCAGCCAGACAGCAGACGGCACTTCAGGCGCGCGCAGGGGCGGCGATCGACCGCAGCCCCGCAACGAACGGGGGCGCAGCGCAGACGACGAGCTTGCCCAATGCCTGGACGAGTGCCCCTCGTTCGTGTTCCATCCCGGCGAAGACGGCTGGTGGGAAGCACCCTCTTTTCGCGGGGCAAAGTCATGCCTGATCAGGTGCCGGGCCCAGCGCAACGGGACCGCCTTCGTCGAAGTCGATTCGGGCTACTGCGTGGACCCTGAGCACATCCGCGACGCGAACCTGTTCGTGATGCTGGTGAACGGAACGCTGCTTGTCCGCGGGTTTTCGCGCATCGGTGCCGACGGTGCCGTGAAGTTCCGCTACACCATGCCCTATGACGACCCGGAGAAGTTCGAGCGCTGCTTGCTTTGTGCCCTGGCCAGCTGCTTCGAGACGATGCGGCTGTTCAGCCTGATCTCGCGCGGAACCAGCGTGGGCAAGGCGTTCGACATCTATTCCGAAGACTACGACGAACTGGACGATTTCGAATTCGACGCCGACTTCGACCCCGAGCCGAAGCACGACGACGAGGAATAAAGGAGGGAACTGCCATGTTCTACGCCCGCAACGACCTTCCCTGCGCGCTTTGCGGCGAGGCGAAATTCCACGCCGTGGACGAAAACCGCTCAGCCGGGTTCATCCGGTGCGACCATGCACGCATTGCCGTGCAGTTTCAGCTGGATCCCCAACCCCACCTGACGTTCTACCCACCGCTGAGGCTGCCCGACGACGCTGCCGCCGGGCGCTCGTTTCTCTCGTGGTGCATGGACCAAGAAGACGACGCGTGGTTCGATTTCGAATTCAGCCCCATCAGCGGCCAGATCAGCTGGCGGCGCGATTTGAGCACAGCAGAGCCCGAGGCCATCGACGCCGCGCTAGCCGATGCACGCTCGTTCTTCTCGGATGAGTGGCCAAAACTGGAACGCGCCGTCGCCCGATGCGGAACGCGCCCGCGCCGCCGCAGCGCGTGGCGCAGATTCCTCGACAGCTTTATGGAGGTGTGATATGGAGCCTATCGGAACCTTTTACGCCGGCATTCTTGACTACGGCGATGTCGAACCCGACTTCGAGGGCCTGGCCGAGGCGGTCAACTTCCTGCGCGCCTCGAACGTGAAGATGATGGTGGGGAAAGCCACCTGCGACAATGGCCGCACACGACTGCCCTTCCTTCTGAAGGAGCCCGAAAAGCCGTTCATCGGCATGGGATCGCCCAGCAACAAAACCGCCGTCGCAGCAGTGCGCCGCGTGTTCGACAACTGCGATGTGTCCTACCACGAAGTGAAGCCGTCTGCGCAAAACGCCGCACAGCTGCACCTGATGGCAGAGGTCGCCGCCATGGATCCCGAGCACGAAGTCGCCCGCGCCCGCGACTTCAAGCCTGCCACCAACATCGAGAAAGCCCTGGCCACCGACCCGTTTGCCGGACTGGTTGGCCTGGACGAACAGCGCCGCCTGGTACATGAGATCGGCAACGCCGTGTCGAAGCGCGGACGCGAGGCCATCGAGAGCGTCCACATGGTGTTCACCGGCCCTCCGGGCACGGGAAAGACCGAGCTCGCGCGCCGTCTGCTGGCGTTCTACGACGAGACGGGCGTGACGTCGGGCAAGGGCGTGTTCGTGAAGGCCGACGCCGCCGACCTCATTGGGCGATTCGTAGGCCAAACGCCGCGCCTGGTGCGCGCCATGGTGCGCAAGGCTTATGGCGGCATCCTGTTCATCGATGAGGCGTACCGCCTGGTGGCAACGCGAGGCAACGAGTACGCCAACGAGGCCGTGGACACGCTCACCGAGATGCTCGAAGCCGACCGCGACCGCGTGATCTGCATCGCAGCGGGCTACCCCGACCAGATGGACCACCTGATGGAGATGAACCCCGGCCTGCGCGACCGCTTCGGGTTCCGCGTGCCGTTTGAAAGCTACACCGACGACGAGCTGTGCCGCATCTTCGAAACGTTTGCCCAGAAGAAGGGGTTCCAGCTTGCCGACGACGCACGCGAAGTATTGCCTGCGGCTGTGCGGTCGCTTCGCCAGCACAAGGGGTTCTCGAACGCGCGCACCGTGCGGCGCCTGTTCGACCGCGTGGTGATCAAGCAAGCGCTGCGCACAGACGACACTATCGTGACAGCCCAAGACATCGCCGCTGCCCTCGCCGACTCCGATATGAATGAATCCCCTGCAAAACCCGTAGGATTTGCGTAGTGGTCAAGGGGGTGCATCGTCACCCCTTTTTCGCTTTTCCGCTCTGCCATGCCCCCTTCCAACCCCTTCCCTTGCTGCGACGCACTTCCCTCCGTCGCTGTCGGGCATTCACGATCCTGATTCGGGGCTTCGATGCAGATTTTTTGCCGTTGGTCGACGTAAGTGGCAAAGCAAAGGAGAAGGCAGGGGAAGGCGATTGCCGGAAAAGAAAGTAATATAAGAACAGGCAAAGTTCTGAGCTGGGAAAATGATAAATGCTTCAACTGCTTGAACGATTTTCGCTTCCCAAAGCCCAAGCTCTCCGTCGACCAACGGCAAAAAATCTGCATTGCAAAGGCATTTGCGCGACAAAGCTGTTTGGGCATTTATATGACTTTGACGGAGCGAACGAGAGGGGTGCTTTCCGTGACGGTATAATCGCAACGATACGTACGGAGCGCGGCAGCCGTCGCGCTGGACACAAGGGAGGTCGGCGGCCCAGCCGCATCGACGATGCCGGACGCACCAAGACAGGATCGCTCAACCGAAGACCATCGCCGCCAAGAAGCGTCGCCTTCTCCCAGACGCGCGCTTCATGGCAACATCCCGCAACCCGCCCGACGTCCCGAGCAAGGACCTTCGTACGGGCACGCCAACGCTTCCGCTCAACCCGTCCAACGCGCAAGCCAGGGGCGCCATGCTGGCGCCGTGAAGACAAGCGCCCAGAAGCGGGCGTCGCATGCAAAGCAGGTCGTTCCGGCGCAGTACCTGCCCTTGGGAAACCCCGAAGGCGCACGACGCATTCCCGAAGACGAAACGACGGGCCGCCGACGCGGCAGGAACGCGAAAAAGGCCCGAACCCACAAGCCCAACTTCATCGCGCGCGGCATCAGCGCGTGGTGGGATCGCCTGCTTGACATCGTCATGGAAGGCAAGGTCGACGAGCAGCGCGACATGTATGCCTCGCATCGCACCACGCGCGACTACGTGTGGAATTCCCTGGGCACGGGTGCCTGGGGCGCGGTGTTCCCTCTGCTCACCATCGTATGCACCCAGCTTGTGGGCGTCGAGCAGGCAGGCATGTTCTCCATGGCGTTCGTCACGGGCCTGCTGCTCATGTTCCTGGGCAACTACGGTGTGCGCACCTACCAGCTTTCCGACCTGGACGAGCAGCATTCGTTTTCCGATTACCAGCTGAACCGTGTGCTCACCTGCATCCTTATGATGGTTGCCGGCTATGCGTACTGCATGCTGCGCGGGTACGACGACACCATGTTCCTCATTTGCATGGGTGTGTACTCCTACAAGATGGTCGACGCGCTGGCAGATGTATACGAAGGCCGCCTGCAGCAGATGGACAAACTTTACCTCGCTGGCATTTCGCAGGCGTTCCGATCGGTCGTTGCCATCGTGGTGTTCTCGCTGTTCTTGTTCCTCACCCGCAACCTGGCAGCAGCAAGCATCGCCATGGCGGTGGCAGCTGCGGCGACTTTTTTGGTGCTCACGCTGCCGCTTGCGTTCCTGGAAACGCCGAAGTCGCGCCGCCTGAGCATGGGCAGCGTGCTGGAGCTGTTCAAAGAATGCTTCCCGCTGTTCATCGCGCTGTTCATGTACAACCTCATCGATAACATGCCCAAGTTCGTGATGGAAGGCATGCTTCCTTACGAGAACCAACTGTACTTCAATGCGCTCTATTTCCCCGCCCATGCATTGCTGCTTACCGTGCAGGTAGTGTACAAGCCGCAGCTCGTGCGCATCGCCAACGTGTGGGCGCAGGCCAAACGGAAGCGCTTCGACCTTATCATCATAGCCATGCTGCTTTTGGTGCTGGCGGTGACCGTTGGCCTGATGGCAATCATGAGCACCGTGGGTATTCCCATTTTGGGCTTCCTGTACGGCCTGGACTTCTCCCAGTACCTCGGCCTTAGCTTGATCATGGTTGCGGCAGGCGGCGTCACGGCTGCCATCGACTTCCTGTACCAGGTGATCACCGTGCTGCGCAAGCAGAGCTCGGTGATGAAGCTGTACCTGATCACGTTCGGATTCTCGCTGTTCATCCCCATTCTGCTCATCGGCTTCACGGGCCTTCCGGGCGCCATCATCGGCTACCTCATCGTGATGACCATCTTGCTGGTGCTGCTGGTGTGGGAATACCTGCGCATCCGCATGCAGATGTCGCGCGAGCGCAAAGAGGCTGCAACGGCCGGGCATGCAGCCGCCGACGCTTCCCGTGTTGCCACGAACGCCACCGATGGCACGGCTGAAGCCGATCCTGCAACCGCCGCCGCGCCTTCCCCGCGCCCCAGCGAAGTTCGCGCCGAACGCGAACGCCGCGCCGCCATCCTCCAACGCCGCACCGGCAAACATTCCAAATAAAAGCCTGATCCGAACCCCTTCTCGCGCCCATTCGAATCACCTGCAGGTCGAGCATAAGGAACGAAACGGATGCGACCGCTTTCTGCGCCCCGCTCCCCCGTGCGCCTTGGGTCGAAGCGCAAACCCCCGTTAAAGAGAAGGCCAAAGAGAAACGGCAAGCCGCGCCCCGGAGACGAAAAAAGCCCCGACCGATGGACCAAAAGCCAATCGGTTGGGGCTTTAACGGCTCCGAAATGCGCTTCGCGGCTTCGCGGCGTCGGCCCGTTCCGCGGACCGACAGGCGCGTATGGCTGCCTAGTGAAGCGAAACGTTGCTTGCGTAAGTGTTCTTGTCCTTCAGCACGACGTCGTGGGCGCCGCCTTCGACGATGGAGGTGGAGCTGACCAGCGTGAGCTTGGCCTTGTCCTGGAACTCCTCGATGGTGAGTGCACCGCAGTTGCACATGGTGGCCTTGATCTTGTACAGCGTCAGCGCCACGTTGTCCTTGAGCGCGCCAGCGTAGGGAACGTAGGAGTCGACGCCCTCTTCGAAGGCAAGCGTCTTCTTGCCACCCAGGTCGTAACGGCCCCAGTTGCGCGCACGCGCGGAGCCCTCGCCCCAGTATTCCTTCATGTAAGTGCCATTGACCATGACCTTGTTCGACGGGCTCTCGTCGAAGCGGGCGAAGTAGCGGCCCAGCATCACGAAGTCGGCACCCATTGCCAGGGCAAGCGAGATGTGGTGGTCATACACGATGCCGCCATCGGAGCAGATGGGCACATAGATGCCCGTCTCCTTGAAGTACTCATCGCGCGCCTTGGCAACCTCGATGGTCGCCGTGGCCTGACCACGGCCGATGCCCTTGGTCTCGCGCGTGATGCAGATGGAGCCGCCGCCGATGCCGATCTTCACAAAGTCGGCGCCAGCCTCGGCCAGGAAGCGGAAGCCCTCGGCGTCAACTACGTTGCCTGCACCGATCTTGACGGTGTCGCCGTAGTGCTCGCGCACCCACTCGATGGTCATCTTCTGCCAGTCGGAGAAGCCCTCGGAGCTATCGATGCACAGCACGTCAACGCCGGCTTCCACCAGCGCAGGAATGCGCTCGGAGTAGTCGCGGGAGTTGATGCCGGCACCCACCATGTAGCGCTTGTGGCCGTCGAGCATCTCGTTGGGGTTGGACTTGTGGGAATCGTAGTCCTTGCGGAACACCAGGTACATCAAGCAATCGTTCTCGTCCACCACGGGCAGCGAGTTCAGCTTGTGATCCCAGATGATGTCGTTGCACACCTTCAGCGTGGTGTCGGCAGGAGCCACGATCAGCTTCTCGCGCGGGGTCATGAAATCGGCGACCTTCTCGTCCAGCGACATGCGGGACAGACGGTAGTCACGTTCGGTCACGATGCCCAGCAGCTTGCCATGCGGGCCGCCATCCTCGGTGACAGGCATGGTGGAATGGCCGTAGCGCTCCTTGAGCTCAACGACTTCGCCCAGCGTCATGTCGGGACGCAGGTTGGCGTCGCTCACCACGAAACCCGCCTTGTAGTCCTTCACGCGCTTGACCATGGCAGCCTCGTCCTCGATGGACTGGTTGCCGTAGATGAAGGAAAGACCGCCCTCGGTTGCCAGGGCAACGGCCATGCGGTCGTCGGAAACGGCGGCCATGATGGCGGAAACCATGGGGATGTTCAGGGAAAGCGGGCACTCCTCTTCGCCCTTGCGGTACTTCACGAGCGGCGTCTTCAGGCTGACAGCCGTCGGAACGCACGTGGAAGGCGTGTGCCCAGGCACCAGGAGGTACTCATTGAACGTACGGGACGGCTCAGCGTAATAAAATGCCATGGACGGACTCCTTCGCGAATCGGCGTGTGCGGAACGTGCGGCGCTATGCAGCAACCTGATTCACGCTATTATGCCACGCTCAAGCCCGGCCTGCAGGAAAACCGCCGCTAAACGGGATAAATCCATGCAGGGGGTGACAGGGGACGGTCCTGGTGTCACATTTGGAATATTCCAAATGTGACACCAGGACCGTCCCCTGTCACCCTTACCCTTCTTCGTAGTTGGAGAGGAACGACTTCGTGCGTTGGTGCTGTGGGTTATCGATCACTTGTGCGGCAGGGCCCTCTTCCACGATGAAACCGCCATCCATAAACACAATGCGGTCCGCCACATCGCGGGCGAAACGCATCTCGTGCGTGACGATGACCATGGTCATGTTCTCTTCGGCAAGGCTGCGGATGACCTTGAGCACCTCTTTGGTGAGCTCGGGGTCAAGCGCGCTGGTGGGCTCGTCGAAGAACAAGATCTCGGGGTCCATCGCGAGCGCACGTGCAATGGCCACACGCTGCTTCTGGCCGCCGGACAGCTCGCAAGGAACCATGTCTTCCTTGCCCGACAAGCCCATCTTCGCCAGCAGATTGCGCGCGTGCTCCTCTGCCTGGGCGCGCGGGCGCTTGAGCACGCTTACCGGCGCATCCATCACGTTTTTGAGCACCGTGTAGTGCGGGAACAGATTGAAGTCCTGAAACACCAGCCCAAAGCGCTCCTTGGCGCGCTTGATCGCATCCTTGCCTGCGTACACCGCGCGGCCGGATTCGTCACGCGCTACCTGCACATCGCCGAACGCAAGCGAGCCCCCGTCCAGCGTCTCAAGCAGAGTCGCGCACCGCAAAAGCGTCGATTTGCCGCCGCCCGATGGGCCGATGATCGCCACAACCTCGCCCGGCATCACCGAAAGCGAGATGTCCTTCAAAACCTCGGTCTCCCCGAAGCTCTTCTTCGCATGCTCGAGGGAAAGCAGAGGGAGTGTGTTTTCACTAGTCATGGTAGTAGCTCATTTTCTTCTCGATGCGCGTCAGGATCATTTCGACGATGAAGTTGAACACCCAGTAGATCACACCAGCAAGCAGGTACGGCAGCATGCTCACTTGCGAGGCGGCAAGTGCCTTGGCCTGCGTGAACATCTCCATGATGCCCACGACGAACGCAAGCGAGGTGTCTTTGACCAGTGTGATGACCTCGTTGCTCATGGCAGGCAGGATACGCTTGGCAACCTGCGGCAGAATAATCTTCAAAAACGTCTGGGCGCGGGTGTATCCCAAAACCTCGGCAGCTTCGTACTGACCGCGGGGAATGGACTGCAGGCCGCTTCGGTAGATTTCACCGAAATATGCGGCGTAGTTGATGATGAAGCCGATAGAGCACGCCCAGTACTTCCAATCCGACCCAAGCTCGAGCCCCAGCAGGTAATACGGGCCGAACATCAGCGCCATCAGCTGCAGCATGAGCGGCGTGCCGCGCATGACCGAGATGTAGAAGCGCGTGATGAGCGCGAGCGGCTTGAACCTGCTCATACGGCACAGCGCCACCACCACGCCCAGCGGCAGCGCGCCCACCAGTGTGGTGAAAAACACCTGCAGCGTCAGCACCAAGCCCGAGCCCAAAAGCTCGAGCATCGTCGCCAGTTCCATGGATCTCCTCTTTTCCTTTCAGCGCAGAAGCGCGCCCATCCCAGACAGGCGCGCCTCCAATATCCCACGGCAAGCAAACGCGGGTGTTGCGGGTGGGCAGCCCCCACCCGCTTGCAACCAAATTCTTACTTCAGCACCCAGTTGTCGAACGACAGGCCGTACTCAGCATACTTGTCGCACAGCTCCTGCACGGTGCCGTCCTCGTACATCTCCTTCAGCGTGTCGGTAACCGTGGCGGCCAGCTCTTCATCACCCTGCTTGAAGCCCACAGCGTAGTGCTCGGAAGACAGCGTCTCGATGATCGTGTAGGCGTCGGGCTTCGCAGACATCTGGTAATTTGCGATCGAGAGGTCGCACGCCACAGCGTCAACCATGCCGGACTCAAGCTGCATGAACGCATTGTTGTAATCGCCGATGGTCTGGGGGCCGCCACCCGCAAACGTGGCAGCCAGGTCGGCGGCATCGCCGTCAAGCACATCAAGCGCAGCGGAATCGACCTGGGTCATGACGGATTTGCCTGCCAGCCCGTCGGCATCGGCAATGCCAGAGTCGGCCTTCACAACGATGACCTGCTCGTTGAGCATGTAGGGCTCAGAGAACGTGTAGTCGTTTTCACGGCCTTCCATGGTGAAGCCATTCCAGATGCAGTTGATGGAGCCGCTGCTGAGCAGTGCGTCCTTGGCATCCCAGTCGATGGCCGAAAGCTCCAGACCCCAGCCGTTGCGCTCGGCAACCTCGGCAGCCAGATCGAGGTCGAATCCGGTGTACTCGCCGTCATCGCCCACAAAGCCGTACGGCGGATAGCTTTGGTCAAAGCCGACTGTCAGCGTGAAGTCGCCGGACTCAGCAGATGCAGCCTCGTCGCCACCTGCATCCTGCGACTCGTTGGAGCCGCCAGAGCAGCCCGCCAGCAGCGCGGCGGAAAGCGCCAGCATCGCCGTTGCGGCAACCAGCGCCCAGATCTTTTTCTTCGCTAGAGATTTCATCGTTTCCTCCCCCGGCGCTGCGGCGCCTTCTCCTTTTCCATGCCGCTCCTTGGCGACTCCCTGCTTCGCTCTATCACTCTACCGTACTAAAGTACTCGCAGCGCATACTATGGGGTATCGAAAGGGCGGTGTCAACCCTCATGGACAGTTTTTCCGGCAGCGGAAAGGCAAACGGGCCGGCACCTTTTGGCGCAGGCCCGTCATGGTTCAAATGGATTGCGAAGCAAAGCATCCTTCCAACTGCAGGAAGAATGCACGAGCGTTACGCGTTGCGCAGGAACGCCTCGTAGCCCTTGCGCGCCTCGTAGATGTCGGCTTTGCTCGTGACCTCCCAGGGGGAGTGCATCGACAGCACGGCGACGCCGGAGTCGATCACGTCCATGCCGTACTTGGCGGGGATGTAGGCGATGGTCCCGCCGCCGCCCGCATCGACACGGCCTAGCTCGGCGGTTTGGAACGACACGCCAGCATCGTCCATCACGCGGCGCACACGCGCGACGTACTCGGCGGAGGCATCGTTGGATCCGCTCTTGCCGCGCGCGCCCGTGTACTTGTTGAACACCAGCCCGCGGCCAACGAACGCGGAGTTCTTGGCCTCGAACACGCTGGCGTACGCCGGATCGAAGCCGGCGGACACGTCGGAGGACAGCATCCGGCACGACTTGAGCGCGCGGCGCAGCGGCAGCTCGCCCGCTTCGCCCGCAAGCGCCATGACCTCGGCCATCGTGTTCTCGAAGAACTGCGATGCCATGCCGGTCGCGCCTACCGAGCCAATCTCTTCCTTGTCCACCAGCACCGTCACCGCCGTGCGCTCGGGCACCTCGTCCGCCAGCGCCAACTGCGCCACCAGCGACGTGTAGGCGCACACGCGGTCATCCTGGCCGTACCCGATCACCATCGACCGGTCGAATCCGCAATCGCGGGCACGTCCCGCGGGCACGACCTCGATCTCCGCCGACAGGAAGTCCTCCTCGTCCATCCCGTAGGCATCAGCGAGCAACGAAAGGATATGCGCCTTGACCGGCTCCTTCTCCTCCTGCTCGGAATCGCCCGCGCCATCGCCGCCCGCCGGCTGATTCCCAACGA
>CALUHI010000016.1 GCA_944320405.1 uncultured Eggerthellaceae bacterium | reverse complement strand
CAGCGGTAGGTACCGCTTCCGCTCAAACGCCGCTGGGGCTTGCGCGAACCCTGCGCCCGGCCGCGTCAACGGCCCGCAAAATCGCTCCACAAAAACGCTGCGCGTTTTGGTGCAGCGAACGCTCGCTTACCACTCGCTTTTCGCAGGCTCGTTGACCCGTCAGCGCTCCGGGCGATCGGCTCTGGCAAGCCAATCGAAGGCGGGCTTCGATAGGCGGAGCCTGACGAGCGGAAGGAGTTTCACCATGACGAAGCGAACCATCGAGGCCGTTCTTTACCCGGTCGGTGCACCGAAGATGACGGTCACGCTTGAGTCGGACGAGAGCGGATCGCTCTTGCGCGACATGCAGAAGCACGTTGGCGGCTGCATTGAAATCTTCAACGTCGCAGAGGGCATGCCCGATCTGGTCGTCAACGACGAGGGCCTTTTCTCCCAGCGTCCCAACCGGGCCGTGTACGCGACGAAGGACATGGAAGAGGCGGGCTATCTCTCCCAGATCGACGGGCACCCTGTCAAAGAGGGCGAGCTGTACACCGTCCTTTACGGTCCCATCATCGCCGTTGGCTGCGACGAGGACGGCGACACAGTCGCGCCGACTCCGGTGGAGATCGAGAACCTTCGTGGACATCTTGGCAATCCCGGTTCGGGCCTTGCCGAAGTGGTGAAGATCGTCCTTGCCAGCAAGAGCCGCGAATAGCCGCTCCCAGCCCCGCAGGCGCTCCCGCCTGCGGGGCTTCCGCTTTACCCGATTGTTGCGAGAAAGGATCGGAAATGAAGTCCAGCAAACTCACCTATACCGCTTTCCTTCGCCGTTGCGGCCTTGAAGACACCCGGACAACATACAAAGCGTTCCTGGAGGGCTTCGCGCCCGGTTTCACCGAGCGCAGCCGCCGCGCGAAAGCCCGCTACATCAAATCCCACTGGCAGGCCCGCGCCGAAGAGGCCTATGCTCTTCAGCGTACGTTTCTGCTACAATCGCAACAATGTGTAGCTTATATAAACATACAAAAGCAGAGCAAGCTTTAGCCTTCGCGCGGTCGAATGGAGGTCGTTTCCGCGTGAGAGATGCAGTTGCCGCAGGCATTCCACGCAGGGCAGTTGCCGAGCTAGTCGAACGTGGCTTGTTGGAGCGCGAGACGCGCGGCGTTTATGAGCTGGTTGAAGAATGGCCCGATCCGTTGGCCTGTGCGCAGCTTCGGTTCGCCAAAGGGGTCTTCTCTCATTTGACGGCGCTTCATCTTCTTGATCTGACAGAGGGCGTGCCTGAACGCTGGGACATGACGTTTCCGCGTGGATTCAACACTTCGAACGTATTGAAGACAGGGATCGCTGCGCATGTGTGCCCCGTCGATCTCCATGCGGAAGGCGTGATCGAAGTGGAAACCATGTTCGGAAACGTGGTCAAGGCGTACTGCGCCGAGCGATCACTGTGTGAAATCCTTCGCGGGAAAGGCGTTGACGTTCAAGAGGAGGTGGCTGCATGGAGGGCCTATTTCCGCACCATGCAGCCCGATTTCAATCAGCTTGATTTCTGGGCTGTCAAACTCAGGATTGGAGCGAAAGCGCGAGCTTACATAAAGGCTTTAGCGTAAAAGGCGGTGCAATGATGTCATTTATGAATCGAGACAAGCTCAGAGCAAAGGCAAAGAACAAGGCAAATGAATGCTGTGCTTTCGCTTGGAGTGGAGAACACCCGGACAAGAGACTTCTATGATTTAGCAGAGATACGAAAGCGCTATTGGTGCGAGATAGATAAAGAGGGGCTTCGGAAGGCTTGTTTGGCAACAATGAAGCAAAGAGGCACATCCGGACTTCTGAAGAACTGGAGAGATGCGATTGATAGGGTGGCCCATTCAGCAATTCAAAAGCAGTATTGGCAGCGATACGCAGAGGCAAACAGCTTTGCGAAAGAGTATGATTTTGATAAGTGCATGCAATCGATTTATGACTTAGCGGAGGCGAGTTTTTCGATCAATGCAGTAAGGAGTTATTCCGAGGATGACGAGGGCGAGCCGCTAGAAAAAACGCCTTCCGTTGCGCTGCGCAATGCAGTTGAGTTGCTGAACCAAGAGGCCAAGGGGGTGAAGGCAGTGAGCATAGACGGCTCTAAAACACCCCCGAAGCGGCGCGCCTGAAAACGCGCCGCATCCGTCCGTCCGGTAGGTGCGGAGTGCTCGCGACGATGGTAGAATGGCGTCAGCGTTAATCGAATATCGGCAGTGGATCGGGTTCCCCAAAACGCGATCCGAGCGACGAAAGGTGGCGGCATGGCCCTTGACCATGGCGTATCCGCCGGCATACCGGAAGCCGCAAATAGCGGCCTCGCCGGCGTGGTCGATCAGACACAGAATCCCTCATGCGAGAATAAAGCGAAACGCGCGCAAGCCCTGCGCGAAGCGTTGCGGCCAGGCACCGTTGCCGGTGCCCAGACCAACCGCGAGCGCTATGTCGGGGCTGCGCGCGTTATGCATTTGTACAGCGCATTTATGCAGTTCTCCGGCAACGCCGCAACGCCTGCGCTCCTGGCGCAGGCGGAGGCGTTGGCGAAGGCGCAAGCCTGGGACGCCTACATCGAGCATCGCGGCGGCAGCTTCAAGAAGCTGCGCGGCGTGCCCGGAGGCCTCTTCCCGCTCGGCGTTTTGGAGCGCGCATCGCGCGCCTTCCGCCGTTGGCTCGACGAGCCGTGCGAGGAAGGGGAGGGCAAGCGATGAGACCCGTGATCCTGCGGGCCGGGGCCTGGCCCCGGCACCCCGCGCAAGGGGGACCAAGCTCCCCCTTGCATCCCCCGAAAGCGTCCTCCGCGCCGGACGGGCGCCCACCTTCAACCTCCCGCGCGAGGCGTGCTTCATCCCCGTCTGAAATGCAACCCCGAGGCAAGTTTCGACCTCTTCGCTGCCTTCGGAACCCTTCGCTTCGGCTCCGCCTGGGGTGGTCGGAAGCCCCACGTTTTGCGTGGGTGCGAGAACCGCGTCCCGTATGTGAATCGGATGTGCCATCCGATTCTACATTCGGGACGCCGCGATCCTGCGGATCGCGTCTCGCCCCCACGCGCCGTGGAGGGTGCCCGCTTGCGGCGGGCGGCTTCCCTGCCGCTTGCGGCAGCAGGGAAGCGCGGCTTGCGGCCGCAGAAAGCGCGGCGTTCCGCCGATTGTGCGCGCTTGCGGCGCGAAGGGCGGGGATGCGGCGATGACCAAAAGGATGAAGAAGATCGACACGTACCTTCCGCCTCGGCAGAAAGCCTCGATCGACTCTCTTGCATCGGCGCTCAAGCTTCGCCGCTCTTCATACGTGCAGCTAGCCCTTGGGCTCGCCGCTGGAGGCTACATCCAGGAGAATGCGATCGTTCGAGCGGTTGCCGCGAACGCTTCACGGGGCGGCAACACCGTTCATCTTTGCGTATCCCTCCCAACCAATTTATGCAGTTTCGCGCAATCCGAAGCCGACCGGTTCGGCGTGAGCTTGGCCGCCTATCTGCGCGCAGTCCTCTCAATTCCGTGCATGCCGGGAACCGGTGACGACGCGATACCGGTGCTTGAGGTCGGACCTCTCAAAAACGAGGTGCGCGCCCTGCGAACCGAGCTTTCGCGCATCGGCAACAACGTAAACCAGGTCGCCCATGCGATGAACATCCTCAAAAACAAGCAGTGGGTGTCTACGGTTGAGGCGCGAGCGATCATCGGCCATTACGACGAGGTGCTTGGCGCGATCAAGGAGAAGATCGCAACGGCCGATGAACATGCGTCCGAACTTACCGCGATTTTGAACGCGCTCCCTTGCGACGTCATGCCGCATCCGAGGAAGGCGTGAGGCAGATGCCGATCGTGAAGATGCAGAACCGCCACTGCGCGTGCAGCCGGCCCAAAGGCATCCAGTGGTACATCGAAGAGAAAAGGGAGGGCCGCTGCCTTGCACGAGCGTTCCTCAACGTGAATGACTGGGATCAGCCGAACTGGGCGCGGGCATTTGACCGCCGACGCATCGCGGAAGGGAACGACCTGCCGTACCGTGGCAAGCCTGCTATCCAATACGTGCATGCGGAAGTGGCACCCGACCCGCGCGACAACGTAAGCGTCGAGGAAATGGTGGCATTCGCGAAGGAGTGGGCGGCGCCTTGGTTCGGCAGCGATTTCGAACCAGGGAAGCTTGGACGCTATCAGGTGGCCATCGGCATCCATGATGACAGCGAGAACGGGATCATGCACGCCCACCTCGTCATCAACAACACTGACCTCGATACGGGAAAAAGGCTGCATTTTTCAGACAAGAACAACCGTGAAGTCAAACGGCACGCGCAAGACCTTGCGCGCAAGAGAGGGTGGCACTACTTCGACAACACGCCCGATCAGAAATGGATCAAATCGGAGGCTGGCCTTCCCATGGACGAGCGGCGGGCGATGCTTCCTTCCGGCACGCCTCCCACGCTCGCCGAGCGCCGAATGCTTGAGCGGGGCGAGGGCACCTGGAAGAGCCTGATCCGCAACCGCGTCATCGCGGCGCGTGAAATATCCCGAACCGAAGACGAGTTCCTGGAAACATGCGAAAGGCTCGGGCTTGACGTCGTCGAAAGCGCGAATGGAACGGACAACGTGTACCGGATGGAAGTCGATGGTTCAGAGCGTGCGGTCGCCGGATCGAACCTCGGACGCGGATGGAAAGGCTACGGCGTTGAAGGGAGGGTGACGGTGGCGAAAAGGCTTGACGGCAAGAACGCCGAGCAGCTGAGAAGCAACGTCCTCGAAGCGTTCGATCGGGTGCGCGTTTGGGAAGTGGAAGCGCGCGGGCTTGCGGAGCATGAGATCGCCGCGACGCTGATGACGATGCACCAATGGAACGTGTCGGACGCAAGCGGATTCGAGGTGGCGCTGGAGCGCTGCAAGGACAGGCTCAACGTAACGCAGGGGAAGGAGAACGAAGCGTACCGACGGCAGTTCGCGAAGCTGAAGCGCGCGGAAGAGACCGCCGCGAAGATGGGCTTGCTGAAGGATGTGACCAAGTCCGAAAGGGCGAAAGCCGCCACGCAACGGCAAGGGCATGTTGACGGAAGACGAAGCCATCCAAGTGGAGCAGGCAAGACGCGTGGGCGAACGGCGCCGGGAAGGAAAGGAGGGCGTTCTCACGGAGGCGCCCCGAGGCCCAATCATAGAGGAACGAGACGATAGGAGGAAAGATGTATCTGGAAATCCACTACAAGGACGGGCGCGTGGAAGAAGTCGATGCGGGGACGCTGACCGCCAACGCACCGCTTGGCGGTCCGGTTGCGATGACGCGTGCGTGGGCCGTATGGAACCCCGACGGAACGTACGTGCTTCCCGGCACGGGAGGGGAAAGGCCCGAGCCAGGCCTGATGATCATCATCACGCAAATTGAGGCGAACAAGCACATAGGGCTGGCGCCCGAGCGCACGATGGCGCAAATCGGTTTGGTTCTGGCAGAGGACATGAAGGATGTCGTGCTCGTCAAACGGGAGGGAACGCCATGGCTGATCAGATGGGAGGAAGACGGCAAGTTCGTCGATCTGGGTAAGCTGGACTCTTACGGAAAAGCGACTGTGCCCCAATGGGAAGATCAGGGGGTGTACTACGGCATCTACGCGGCGCATGAAATCTATTCCAAGACTGACGGCAAGAACGAAATGCAGAAAACCGAATTGTTCGCAAGAAGGTTCGACGTTCCGGAAAAGCTGGTAAGGCAGGCCATCGCCTTGGCTACTGGCGAGAAAGACGCCGTCAACGAGGCCAAAGACTACGGAGAGGGATCGTTTGGAGCAGACGACTATGAATAGGCGCCAGACCTCAGCCCAAGGCGCGCTGCGCGCGTCACGCCGGGGCAAGCGCGTTCTGCTCTGCGGCATCGCCATCCTGGTCGGTGCCGCCATGGCCATGCGCGCCATTGAAGCGGCCTTCGCGGGCGTGCCTGCCAAGGCGGCCCTGCAAGGGGTCCTTGCGGCCATCGCTTTCCTTGGAGCCGCAAAGGTCTGGATGGATTTGAAGCGCGATGCGGAGGCGCAGGTTGCCCGCGAGATCATCACGGGTCGCCGCAACCCCGACGGTTCGCTTCGATCGGATGACGAAGACGACAACGCCTGAAACCTTGCGTGCCCTGCGATGCAGCAAGGCTCAAAGCCCCGCCGCATCGCGAGTGAGGCGCGCTTCGCGCGCCGACGCTCAAACGCCGCTGGGCTCTGATGCGGCAGTCTCCGCGCCGGCTCAAGCGCCGCAAAATCCCTCCACAAAACGCAAGCGTTTGGTGGAGGGAACGCCGGCAAGCCGGCTTTTCGCAGCTGCCTGACCCGCCGCTGCGCCAGCCGCAGGATCGCAATCAGGAAAACCGAGGCGGTTTTCCAAACATAAAGTTACGGTTCAAAGGAGGTTTTCGTGGATACGAGCAAAAAGCGCAACGCGATATGCCCTGTGACCAAGCTTGAACTGCAACGGCGTGCGGCTGGAATGACGATGGACGCGCTTTCGCGAAAAGCAGGGCGGGCTCGACAGGTCGTTTCCTGGATCGAATCGGGGCGATTGACGATGGGAAGTGCCGATGCAGAAGCCTTTGCTGAGGCATTGGGCACGCCGGTCTTGGATGTCGTTGGCATGGCGGCTCCTTCCGATGTCGATGCGGTGGCGGAGAGGGTCGCGCGGCAGAACGCGACGCTTGCATGTTCGGTGCGCTCCGCTCGTCAGGAGAGGGGCTTCACTCAGGAGAAGCTTTCCGTGCGCACCGGCATTCCGGTCAAGCGCCTCGCCTCCATCGAGGCGGGCAGGGAACAAGCCTCGCTTGTCGAAGCGCTTGTCCTGTCGGAAGCGTTGGAAAAGCGCGTTGAAGAGCTGTTCAGCCGCAAGGATCGCGGGCCGTTGCCGAGCGCAGGCGAAGCTGCTGCGAAAAAGATGATCGGCAAGAGGTTCGGCAGCCTTGTGGTGATCGATCGCAATATCGAGGGGTTTGGGCAGTCCAGGGGAGCTTCTTGGCTGTGCCGATGCGATTGCGGCGCGATCTGTCGCGTGCGAGACGACCATTTGAAAAGCGGCCACACGACCTCGTGCGGCTGCCGCGCCGGCAGGGGCAGGAAAGCCGGTGCATAGGAACCAGTTGAAAACCGCCAGAGGGCGGAAACAGCAACGAAAGGAATAGCAATGAGCATCAATCGAGTCATCATCAGCGGCAACATCACCCGCGATCCTGAGCTTCGCCAGACGAGCGGCGGCACTTCCGTGCTCGCGTTCGGCGTGGCCGTGAACGACCGCCGCCGAAACCCGCAGACGGGCGAGTGGGAGGAACATCCCAATTTCGTCGACTGCATGATGTTCGGCGCGCGCGCCGAAGCGCTCTCCAAGCATCTTGAGAAGGGGCTGAAGGTGGCCATCGAGGGCAGGCTGCGTTACAGCTCATGGGAGCGCGACGGCCAAAGGCGCAGCAAGCTCGAAGTCGTCTGCGATGAAGTCGAGTTCATGTTCCGCTCCGAGCCGAGCTCTCCCGCGCGCCCTACGATGCCTGACGCAGATGACGAGCAGCCGACGCTCTACGACGAAGACGTCGAGTTCTAGGCGGCGGCGCGCGTGGACCGGACGGAGGCCGAGGCCCTGCTTGTCGAAGCCAAGCCGCCGAGCATCGAGCGTGCGGTGAAGCTTCTCAAAAAGGCGGGCGTGCCCATCGAGGCGGATGGGACTCTTCTGCTCAAAGAGAGCGGTGAGGTGATTGCGGGAAAGATCGAACCCGATCCCCTGCACGAAACGGGAATGCGGATCGTGGCGGAAAGAAGGGATTGCGATGGAGGCCGTTGAGCGCAAACAGCTTCTGAGAAAGAGCAAAGTGGAGTACCTGACTGGTCGAGGCGTTGTGACGCTGAACCTCGCCCAGGGCTGCTCCCATAGGTGCAAGTACCCCTGCTACGCCTATCTGATGGCGCGGCGGTTCGGCGAGGTCGACGGCTACGAGGACTGGTGCGAGCCGAAGCCGGTTGAAGGCGTCTTGGAGCAGCTTTCCCGCGAGCTTGAAGACCACATGTTCCAATCCACCGGCCCGATGGGAAAAGCATACGGCACGACGTTTCGCCTCTTCCGCGAGCGCGTGACGAAAGGCGACGTCGAGCGGGCGCTGGCCTCGACAATGCGGGAAGTGGAGAAGTTCCAGGCGGTCGGCGGCACGGTCGAGCGCATCGACGGTCCTGAGGGCATGGTCGTCTGGCGCGTGTTCGTTCCGGCGAAATCTCCCGGCCAGGCACGCGCTCGCCTCGGGACGTTCAAGCACCGAATCCGCGAGCGCGTCGTTCCGGCCGGCTTCGATGTTCTCTCTCCGAAGTTCTGCGCGCCGGTGAAGAAGGTCCACCTGTCGTTTTCTACCGATCCGTTCATGCACGGAAGGCTTGACATCCGTGAGCTTTCGCTCCAGGCGGCCTCTTTGATCAATGCCCACGGAACGCCGGTGTCGGTGCTCACCAAGGGAGACCTTCCGACACCTGAGGAACTGGATACGCATGGCATCATCCACCGCCGAAACGCCTTCGGCATCAGCCTCGCTTCGGTTGACGAGGCCTTCAGGGAGAAGTGGGAGCCAGGCGCGGCTCCGTACGCCGAGCGCATCGAAGCGCTGAGGAAGCTCTCCGAAGCAGGTGTGCGCACCTGGGCGTCCCTTGAGCCGTTCCCTGCGCTTGCGGGCGAGGATCATCCGTACAGCGTCCTTGAAGGCGTCCTTGAGTCGATCCCGTTCGTCGACCGCATCATCTTCGGACGCTGGAACTACGCGGTGGCCAAGCCCTGCAACGTTGACGACGAGCGAGGCTTCTACAACGGCGCGGCCGCGTTCGTCCGCGAATGGTGCGACGCGCGCGACATTTCCTGCCGCATCAAGCGCGGCACCGAGACGGAGGAGGAGGCAGCATGAGCGCCGCACAACGTCCTCTTTCCGCTATGGCCCAGCTCAAACTGGATCGCGAGCGCGCCTCGAAGGCGCCGGCGCTGGACGCGCGATCCGGCAAGGTTTGGCGCATGGCGGAAGTCGTCGAGGTCGTTGCGGCGGAGGGGGATCGGGTGTCGGTCATGCGGATGGCCGTCGATGACTTCTAGCGATGCCTGCGATCCTACCGCAACCTTCCCTGGTCGGTGATCGCAGTGAAACCGATCTTGGGAAAGGAGGGAAAGGAGGGAGCATGCCGATCTCCTACGGCAACGTCGCGGGACGCATCCACCGCGAAGAGCAGCCGTTGCCTGAGCAGGAAGAAGGGCCGATGAAGCGCTGCATGGGATGCAGACGGATGCTGCCGGAGTCGCGTTTCGCCGTATACGAGGACGGCAGGCATTCTGCCAAATGCGACACGTGCCGCAGGAGAGCCGAGCAGCGAAGGAGAGTGCGAGGACGGCTGAAATGAGCCGCGCACGCGATGACGATCAGAAAGGATGAAGGATGAAGATCGAAGCGTATTGCGTGAAGTGCAAGGCCAAGAAGGCCATGGCCGAGCCCAAGGAGGGCACGACCAAGAACGGCAAGCCCATCGTGAAGGGCAAATGCCCCGACTGCGGCACCACGATCTGCCGCATCGGCGCGATCAAGAAGGACCGCGCGTAAGCGCGTGACGATTCGAGCAGAAAGGAGGCATGCGGTATTATGAAGGCCGAAGCGGAGGGCACCGTAATCGCAGCGAATGGCGACCGGAAGCTGACATTTTCGCCCTCCGCCGAGGGCGACGCCTGGGCGGTGTGCCGAGGCGGAAAAAGGCGCGCGTTCGCGTCGGTGGTCGAAGCGGTGCGCGCGTTGATGGAGATTGAGCCGGAGGAGAGGGGACGCCATGGGAAACCGAAACGATAGGCTCGTTCCCCTTGCGCTGACCGACCTTTCCACCGGAGAGGAACTGCTCGTGTGGGGCGTTGAAGGCAAATCCCTCGACGGGCTTCTGCGGGCGATGGACGCGGCGGCGAAAGCCGCAGGCGCGGTCGGCGCGGCAATGATCGACCCGGACGGAGAGAAGGCTCTGCCGTCCGAAGTGAACCGCGCGTGGATCGAAGAGGGTCCCAAAGTGATCGAAGAAGCGCAGCGGGCGACCGCCGCGCATGAAGGGGGTCGGGAGCAATGACCGAGACCATGAATACCGAGAGCATCGAGAGCGGCGGCGAATGGATCGTCGTTGCAGGCGTTGTGGAGGATTCCGAGGGGCGTGCGTTGAAGGGCGTGTCTCTCGTCCAAGAGGTGCATACAGACGAATCGAAGGCGCATGAGCGAGCCAAAGAGTATGACGGGGCTGTCGTCGATGGATCGCATGCCCGTTTCGCGGGCGTCGTCGTCGAGCCCAGGAACGGTCCTGAGCGGGCGAGGCTGGCGGAAGTCGGCCTTTCAAGGAAGGGCCTGGAAGGATCGCTTGTGCGCTACGACGAGGCCGAAGCCGCCAGCGAGAGAGGGTGGGTCGACGACGGCCTGTCGCGGGCGGTGGTCTACGTCGCCCCGGCAAATGGAATGACGGCGGGCGCAAAGGCCGCCATCGTTGCCGCGTGCGTGATCGCCGCCCTTGCGGTGGCGCTCGCCGTCTTCTTCGCGTTCCAAGCCGCCGATCCTGCCAATGAGGCGCAGGAGGCATCAGAGCCTCCCGCCCAGGAGCAGGCGGTCGAGGCCGAGGTGTTCGCCACCATCCAAGCCGAGGGGGCCGACGACGCCGCCGTTCCCGCATCCATCGAGATCGTCGATGCGGATTCAGGCGCGATCGTCGTCGCTTGCGACGTTCCCGCGAACGCCCGCACGACCGTTGGCACCCTCCCCGAGGGCGCATACGAGCTTTCGGTGACGGCGGCCCCTGTCCTTGAGGACGGCACGACCTACGCGCTTCCCGAGGCCTCAACACCCTTCGAGGTTTCAAACAGCGACCCTGTCGACGTGTCTGCGACCCTTGAGAAGATCGCGGCTGAGGACATGACCAAAGAGCAGCTTGAGGCCATCGCAGGCGAGCTAGAGGAGGCAGGCAGGGCAGACGCCGCCGCATCCGCCCGCGAGCATGCCGCAACCGCCCCGTCCGTTGCGGGCAGCGCGGATGCCGTGAAGAAGGACCCCTCTCCTTCCAAGCCGTCTTCGGGCAACTCCGGCAACTCGGGCTCTTCCGGCAACGCCGGCAATACCGGCGCACTCTCCGATCCCGACCCCGAGCCTTCCAAGCCCGCCCACACCCACAACTGGGTCGCCCAGACCGAGAAGAAATGGGTCGTCGACCAAGCTGCCTGGGACGAACCGGTATATGAAACTGTTGAACGTGAGATATGTAACACATGCGGCAAAGATGTAACCGGGTTCGCTAACCAGCATATACTTGATAGCGGAAGAGGCGGATGTCAGTCGTGGCGCACTGAAGTTAAAACCATTCAAACCGGCACCATCCACCACGACGAAGTCGGCCACTACGAGACCGTGACGGTCGGGTACGCGTGCTCCGGTTGCGGCGCGACCAAGTAGGTGTTGGCCGTGGGAAAGAAAGCTGCCATCACCCCGTTCGACGACCTCGTCGCCAAACAGCGCGTCGCCTACGACCGCATGACCGACCAGATGGTGCTTGGGTCCACGAGCCTTGCAACTGGCGAGCTGCTGAAGCTCGCTGAGAACGCAGAGCGGTGGGTGTACGAGAGCAAGTGCGTCAACGACTGCGAGTTCTTCGTTGCGGAACATCCTTCCCGTCCGGCGCGCTGCCCCTTTTTCAGAGCGGACCGCGCCGGCAAGCGGACGTGCGCGGGCTACAAGAAGGACAAGGTAGCGATCATGCTCCGCGATTGGGAAGACGTGAGGCGGAAGGCCGAGCTGTTCCAAAGGGATTTGGCGGCCTATCGGGAGACCGGCGGGCTGCCTGTTCAAGATGGACGGCGCTTCCCCAGAGCATAAACGAGAAAACAGTACCGCAGTTGATGCGGGAATTGACGCCTGTGGAGATCGCGCAAGTCTCCGGAAAAACGGAGCAGCGGTCGCAGAAGCAGGAAGCCTCATGGCGAATTTTCAGGTCTTTGAAACGCGAACGCCCAGGTGAAAGGCGCGATCATGCGCCATCGGCTTGAGGCCTGGGTGGTTTGCCATAGGTGTCAAACAACGAAGCGATTGCGTCTATCTGTCCGGAGTTTGAAACCTGGGTGGTTTGCCATAGGTGTCAAACCCGTTTGTTCCCAACCATGATGCTCCTTTAGTTTGAAACCTGGGTGGTTTGCCGCATGCAACAAGCCGAGAATGTGGAATTAACGCGCCGTTTGGGATCCGGGCGGTTGCCGCGGGCGTCGAGCCGCGAACAAGGATGGCGGTAAGGGCGGTATCGGCGTTTAAGCCCTCTTGCCATTCTACCGCCTGTCGTTGACGGCGGCGCATCAGGCAATCCGCCCGGTTGGCGGGTCGTTTCTCCGGGCATGCCCCGACGCTGCCGTGGACGTAACCGGATGTTGGAATCAAGGCGAACAGCGCCCCGCTGAGCCGGTGGCGCGCTCGGTTTGCCAACCCCGCAGGCCATACGAAGCCAAACGGGGTTTTCTTTTCCCGAACCGCTATCGCCTTCTGGAGGTGGTCGGGCCCTGCCGACCGCAGAACAGCTGCTTCGCTGCCCGGTCCGCGTTGCGCAGCGCCGTCTGCAGCCCGGGAGCTTCCGGTGGCGACGCAAGGCCGTCGAAGTACCGTTCGAAATCGCGCTCTGCCGCCTGCGCGCGGTCTGCAACGTCGCGCAGGCGCGGAAGAAGGCGGTCTTCCGGCAGGAGGGACGCGAAAGCCTCCACGTACCTTTCCTGCATCCTCTCGAAGAACGAAACGAGGAAGGCGGGCTCGCTGTCGAACGCCTGCAGTCCCTTGTAGTAGTCGTCCTTCGTCTCGTCGAGCACGATGAACGGAACGATGCCGTTGGCGATGCATTCCCTGAACATCGCCATCCTCCCGACGCGGCCGTTGCCGTCTTGGAACGGGTGGATGCGCTCGAAAAGCCAGTGGAACGATGCGATCTGCCGTATGTCCTTCCGCTTTCCGTTCGAATAAGCGTCGAGGAGGCGGCCGATCTCCTTGTCAACGTCCTTCGGCCTGGTCGTGCTCATTCCCCCGATTGAGTTCTCGAGCCTCTTCCATTCGCCGCCAGGCGTGCCTGAATCATCGAGGCCGCTTTTCAGCTTGCGATGGAAAGCCCTCAGCAGGTCTTTTGAAAGAGGCTCGTCGAGGGTGTCAAGCATGAGGTCGAACATCTTGAAATGGTTCGTCGTCTCGATGACGTTGCGGACGGGAACCGCCCTGCCGGTGACCGTGCCGGTCTCGAATATGGCGCGCGTCTGGTCTTCGGAAAGCAGGTTGCCCTCCATCCTCTCCGAGTTGTAGACGAAGGCGATTTGGGACTCCCAGTAGAAGCCGCGCTCGACGCGGCTCTCCCTCTGTTCGAGAAGCGTCATCGCGATCGCTTGGGCGTCGTTTTCCGGAGCCATGGATGAAGCCCTTTCTCTGGTGTCGTCGTTGCGCAGACGTAGACGCTTTTGTCCTCTGCGCTATAATCATAGCAATACCGCAGTTGATGCGGGAATTGACGCCTGTGGAGATCGCGCAAGTCTCCGGAAAAACGGAGCAGCGGTCGAAGAAGCAGGAAGCCTCATGGCGAATTTTCAGGTCTTTGAAACGCGAACGCCCAGGTGAAAGGCGCGATCATGCGCCATCGGCTTGAGGCCTGGGCGATTTGCCATAGGTGTCAAACAAAAGCAGGATGCGATGCCGTCTCGACCACGTTTGAGACCTGGGTGGTTTGCCATAGGTGTCAAACGAACGGATGTAGTTTCTGGCGAATTCGACGGTTTGAGGCCTGGATGATTTGCCATGGGTGTCAAACGACGCTGATGAGCCGCGAATGGACGCGAAGTTTGAGACCTGGATGATTTGCCATGGGTGTCAAACTCATCCGGGGTCGCGTTTCCGCGCAATGAGGTTTGAGACCTGGGTGGTTTTCCATGGATGCCGAACAACGATCGATTCGACGCGATCGCGTCGAAATGGTCGCCGTCCTACCGCCAACGGTAGCGCATCCATCCATCCGTGCCCGCAACCGCAAGCACCAAGCCATCATTCCAGCTCTTGGCCATGCCCGGCAGGATCAAGCGCAATCAGGACCCCGTCGAGCTTTCCCGCAACCTCGCGCAGGTCGCTCGAAAGCACTCCAAGCGCCTCTTGCTCGTCCAGATCGACGGCAAGCGCTTCCAGGATGCGAGCGACCCCGATAACCTCGTCCTTGCATTCGTCCAGGGCATCGACCAGGTTTGAGCGTGTCCTCTCTTCCATGCGCATCCTTTCGTTCGGGTTCAGGCAATGATGCTAAGATGATACACGCCGAGAGGCAACGCATGTAGGTGCGAAAGCGATGGGAAGCGGCGCCTGCGCAAAACGCGCAGGCGCCGCTTCCGTTTCGGCCCGGCTTGCGCCGGGCCCACGTCCTCCGCGCCGGGCGGGCGGCCTGGCGCCTTACGCACCGCTTCTCGCACCGCCGTCTCCCTCGCGTTGCCTTGCGGCAACCGCCAGGTGATTGTCGGAGGATCACCTGGCTTCGCTCGGACGCGGTTGGCGCTCTCCGCGGTGGAAAGCCGCGCGCCCCGCACCGCCTAATCGGCGAGCGGGGCGCATGCATTCGCTACCAAGCGCTTTACTGGGATAAAGGCACTTCCCACACCATCCTGCGCCGACCACCCAGTAGACGCCGCGACTTCCACGCGGCGTCTGCGTTTCTTTCGGATTGGCAAACCCTTTTCCTATGTCTGAGAGTGGCTACTCGGGCATGGTCTCGAATTTTGCGTTCAATGCCGCGATCTGCTTCTGAAGCTCCTCCTGCTTAGAGGTCTCCATTTCGATATTGGCGGCAAGTTCTTGACGTTTCCTTCCCTTGAAGAAGCCGGTCAACGAGGCGAGCTCTTCCCTGTAACTGCTTTCGCGGTGTTTCGACGAAGCGAGGTCGGACTTCAATCTCGATACTGTCGCGTCGATGACGATTCTATCTGCGCTATGGGCGCTCCAATATGCTTCGGCGCGTTCCTTTTTCGTCTGTCGCCAAGCAGCCGCAATGATGTCCGGCTTGAAATCGAGATCGGCTCGTGCTTCGTTGCAAGAATCGTACTTTCCTTGGGCAACTCCGTCGACAACCGCTTTCTTCGCCTCCTCGATAATCTTCTGCCGCTCCTCCTTTTCTTTTCGCTCCGCTTCCTCGCCGGCAAGGGCGCGTTTTTCCGCCCGCTGCTCCCATTCCTTCTTCGGAACCTTCTCCCAGTCGGCGAATGCTTTCTTGATCGCATTGACGCCGTCCCTCACCGTCATCATCGGTTCGGGTTCGTATTGAAGGTTGATGCCCGCTGCTGCGGCAGCAAGGGCGACGGCCTGGTATCCGAACGCGCGGCTTTTATCGAAGGTCTGTGTTACGTCCAGATCGTCAAGGTCGTATTCGATGACGGTGTAATCATCCGTATGCTCGAGAACCAAAATCGGCTTCGGCCCGAAGCCGCCATTGAGCATGCCCGAGCTTGCGCTTTCTCTGTCCGTCATGACGCTTGAAAGGATAGTCCGCGGATACAAAGGGGTGGCTCTGGCTATCCTTTCGACGATGAAATCATCCAAGAGCTTCGGAGTGAAATTCGAATTGATGCTGATCTGCGCAATGCCGTCTCTTGGATCCTCATATATTCTGAGGGATGTGTTCATGTAATTCGAGGCGGTCTCTTCGAGTGCAGCTTTGATCGCATCGAAAGACGCATTGAACTTCAAGCATTCCACGGTTTTTCTGTCGAGAAGCAGATCCAAACTCGATCTCATGGCAACCTCACTTCGCATCGTAATCGCGGGAGAACCCGCATTTGCCGCAAACGTACGTGGCCTTCTTCTTTCCGAGCGCACCGGCTGCGAGACCCACGGGTCCGAAGGCGATGCCGCCGAGCGCCGCTTTCCCAGCGGAAATCCCCTTCCGCTCAGTTCCCGCATACCTCCACTGGTACATCTCCCCGCACATGGGGCATTTGATCGGCGCGTAACTCTTCAAAGGAAACTCCCTTCCCTCGCGATCCGCCATATATCGATTCTCCCACCTGATCTGCGGAATTTGTTGCGCAACATTTCGTTATAAAAATTGCATGGCGCATAGAACCCGTGTCTTCGAAGCCGTTCTGATCTATCTATCCGGCAGGTCGTTATCGGGGAGGTACTCGTCGTGATACCACTTGTATTCGGAAGTGCCTGGGGTGTCGATGTTCGTCAGGAACTCGGCCGTCTCCTCCGTTGAGTGGCTCTTACTCGATCCCCCACCGCCCATGGCGCACGTTCCCAGAACTATCAATACCGCAAGGACGATGATGCCCAGAACCGCATATCCGCCGGCCTTGCCAAGTGACTCCGCGAAGCCTCGATCGCCGATGATGGGCTCTTCCAAGCCGAAATAGAGGTAGGAATAGTCGATGATGAGAACCGCAAAGAAAAAGACGAGCAAAGCCAAAGTGCCGTACCCCAAATCAATATCATAGCCTATCAAGGGAAAGAATGCGATGAACGTGATGATCGAAAGAGCAAGGGATATCCAGAAGATGATTCGGACGATCTTCAACTTAGGGCTGTTTGTCGTCGTGCGGTTTGTTTTGCTGCTTGCTTCAGTTTCGTTATTTTCGGCGGTAGCCGAATCATTTTGAATCGCCGCAACAATATCGGCGTCGAATTCTGTTTCGGATCGTTTTTCGACGAACGTCCTGATTGCGGTCATGACATCTGCCGAATCACGCTCATTGCAAGGAAGTGAGCTTATGCTGACCTCGGCACCGATTCCGTTGTCCGAACGATGGACCCAGATGAAATCGCGTTCATTGAATTTGCCGGGCGTCCTCAAATCGGCTGCAACGGAGAATTCTATCGTTGCCATTTTTGCTTCGGAGGGGTTGCCGGTCGACGATTCCTCAGGAGTGCGCACTGTTGCATTCGAGGCTAAGCTCAGGCGTATGTCGGATTTGAAAAGGTCTGGAGAGGAATGAATTCCCTTGCAAATGCGTGCTACAACTGCTTCGAGTGGCAGCTCTGCTGAAAATCTGCTCTGAGCCATCTCGGCCTCCGTTCTCGGGAGTTTATGCATCCCAATTCTCTCACCTGATCTGCGGAATTTGTTGCGCAACATTTTGCGATTGATGGGGTAGGAGATGGGGTGGTGCGAGGGGGGACGGTAGTCGGAGCCTAATGCGAACGAGGCACTAAGAGAGGAAAGATCTTACGATCGAAGAAGGGATTTAAGGATTTAGACTCCTGCTAACTGGATCAATCCATCGCGGCCGATCGTGTAACTTGCCCGGACTTCTTTGGTTTCGTAGTCAACGTAGTCGAAATGGGGAGTCTCGACATCCTTGCCTCCGACCCAAACATATTTCGCCCCGGACATGCTACCGGGCGTGATGGTCGAGGGCTTCACAGCAATCATAAGAAGGGGGCAGGTGTCGAGATCGCCGCGCACTATACGAGGACGGGCCTTGTCCCAGTTTGTAGTAGTCGACGTTCCGAGCGCCGTTTCCGCTACTTTGCCCTTCATTTGCGGATGAAGGGCAAAGTAGTCCGCCCATGCTGATTTGAGCAGTGCCTGCATGTCTTTATTGGTTCTTGTGAATAAAAAAGCGGCATCGATCACCTCGGCGCGATGCCAAGCCCGAAATGCTGCAAAATCCCTATCAAGATTGCCGTCTTTGGCGTTCCATTCACAATCGAGAGCGATTCGTTGCTTGTAATTGTCGATCGAGTATCCGATAGAGTATCCTCCGCCGATGACCTTGTCTTTGTGCGCATCCGGGTCGTGTTCCGCGTTAATGTCGTCTTTCGGCTGATCTTTGAACAGATACACCGTCTGGGCTAGGTCAACACGCGCTTCTACCCAGCCTCGAGAATGAAACATTCCATCAACGATTCTTACAAGAGGCCCTCGGCTTCCGCCGGGCGACATGATCAGATCGTACGTGATATCGATCTTGTCGAGAACATCGACTATATCCGCCAGGGCGTCCGGAGAAGTTGCCTGCGCAATGCGCGCAGCCGATCCGATTTCAAGGAAATCGTACTTTCCCAGAATGGATTCTGGAAACACTTCGCGATATGTGAATGTCTCGATCATGCGAGAAATGGTAAAGCAAGGATGAGTTCAAAATTAGATCTAAAAATAGATCTAATTTTGCTAAACTCTATCGGACGAGAAGGAGGATAGATGAGCGAAGGCTATCAACCGCTGCCGAAAATCGCCGGAGGTTTTTCTACGGTTTTGGCGGATCCGCCATGGCGTTTCAATAACAGGACAGGAAAAGTCGCTCCGGAGCACAAACGACTCGGGCGGTATGCGACGATGAGTCTGGACGAGATCAAAGCATTGCCTGTTTCAGAAGCATGCGCGAAAAACGCTCATTTGTATCTGTGGGTGCCTAACGCGCTTTTACCCGAAGGCCTTGAGGTTATGGAGGCATGGGGTTTTAAATACGTTTCGAACATCGTATGGGCGAAACGCAGGAAGGACGGGGGGCCTGACGGTAGGGGCGTTGGGTTTTACTTCCGAAACGTGACCGAGCTCATCCTGTTCGGCGTCAAGGGCAGTATGCGCACTTTGGCTCCCGCTAGATCTCAGGTCAATATGATAGAAACCAGAAAAAGGGAGCACAGCAGGAAGCCCGACGAGCAGTATTCCCTGATTGAATCTTGCTCTCCTGGTCCATACCTCGAAATGTTCGCACGTTATCCTCGTGAGCATTGGTACGCATGGGGAAACGAAGCCGATCCCGACATCGTCCCCCAGGGGAAGGTTTACAAAGGTTACGAAGGTGGGGAGATTGAAATACCCCAACTCGAACCAAACGAGCGCATCCCGGAAGAGGTTTCGCTGGGGATAGGGGAGGAGCTTCGTCGCAGATACGAGAATGGTGCGACGATTAGCGGTTTGGCCGCCGAGCATGGTTTGACGATTGCAAGGACTCGATCCCTGCTAACCAAGGCGGGCACTGAGTTCAGAAAACGCGGCGCAGCGAAGAAGTCTTAACTGACACCTTCTCAAAACACACGAACATCTGTACCCTATGTCACGGAGGTGCTTTGCATGGAGAAAGAGTGGCATAGGGTGCCGGTGGACGTGGTGGCGCTCATGAGGATCAGCGGGGACCTCAAACCGCTTCGCATACTGTGGGCCGACGGTCGCAGCTATGACGTGCTCCAAGCGGGCATGCCCGAGCATACCCGTTGCAGGACGGGAGGCTATGCCGACCGCTACGAGGTTCGACTTGGCCGATCCAAGCGTGATCTATGGCGCGGGGACGGCGTCTGGTTCGTCGAGGTGGAAGGCCCGGAAGAGCGGGCCTATGACCCCCGATCGGGCTTCATTCCGTGCTGATCCCCTAATCCTCCGCTGGTGGGGCAGCATGCGGGTATGTGCGGTAGAAACGCTCTTTGGCGATGGAGAAAACGCGCCCGGTTCCCTCTTCGTCGCCCTTGGCTGCGAAGTAGAGCAGATCGACGCACTCGTCAGGCGTGAACAGCTCGATCGGGAGGAACTTGCGGGCCTCGGTGAAGCCCTCCAAAAGCAAGCGTTCGGTTTCTTCATCGGACAATCCCGCTTTGTCCGCCCACTCGAACGCCATAGGCGGCAAAGCGGTTCCGATGGTGAGGATCGAACGTTCTTCAGGGAACAGGTACTTAGCCGTGATCCGGAAGTAAAGATTTGGTTGATAGTTATTTCCAGCGCCAGTGAGGTCGAGGGAAATAGTCAAGCAAAGCAGCCTAATGGCAGATTGATATTTCCCAAGCCTTGCTTTTGCACGCGCCATTGCGAATGAGGAAGATGCTGCTAATCCGTAATCGCCGTCGGCCAAATGCTGCCTAAACTCGGCGTTGCATTCATTGAAGATGATCTTGTTCATCCTCTCGGGATCGGCCGTGAGCTCCTGGGTAACCGTCCAGATATCGCGTCTGATTTCAGGATGGGCGTGGGCGTAGGGAATGGCACTGCATGCTGACACCGCCTCAGCGCCCGCATCCGTAAGCTCAAAGGTCCTTGCGGCAGCGAATACCGCCTCGACGGCTCGCGGGTCGGCTTCGATGAGAATCCTTGCAACCAGATCGGCTTTCTTGCCAGTGGTTTTGATGCCTTGCGTCTGCAAGAATGCTTTCAATTCGGCAGCGGTCGAAACGCGGACTCCTGTTTCGATCCCTCCGACACGAAGGTATCCGCGTCGGATCAAGCTGTCGATGATCGCCCGAGCGTCCTTGATGCCGTATTTATACCACCAGAAACCTTGGAACTGCGTCTGGGAGACATTGAACTTCTCCGCGTAGGAGAGGATGAGTATCTCGTGAGCATAAAGATCGTTGTAAACCGGGCGCTCGCTGCGCATTCGGTTCTCGATGGGAATGATTTGCTGTTCGATATCGTCGATGGACGGCTCATGGACGATCATGGAGATCTTTCCGCCATCGAGCCTCGAGGCTTCTTTTTCGCCTTTCTTGAACCTGTCGAATAAACCCATAGATGCAAACCCTTTCAGAAAACGACAGACAACGCAGGAGTATGCTTGGCGTTATGCCGCCAAGCTACTACCGCTGCGAATCCTCGATCGCCATCTTCGGCTCCGGCTCCGCTGTCGCAACGCCGAGCCATGCGTAGTAATCGCCCAGGCTGCCGCCGACGCTTCCGCGATGCGCATTCCAATCCGCCATCGCTTTCTGCGTCCGGTTGAAGAACTCGCGTTGCTCGGAGTGCGTCAGGGTTTCTTTCCCGATGAACTCGCGCAACCCGTAATCGTCGGCCTTGGCCATGGAGGCCTCCTCGATGAACCTATCCATCCTCTCATCTGGTAGACATGATAAGCCAGGGAAGGGCTTTTCGGATCGATCGCAAGCCGATGACCCGGAAACAGTTCTTAGTACCCACCCGCTTCACCTGGCGGTTTGCATTCTGCGGCGCTTGCGAGCCCTTCTAAGCCCCTATGTTGCGTTCTCGGCGGTCGCCAGTCGAGATTCAAAGCGTTTTCAGACGACGTTTTATCGAGCATGATTGATCCTGCTGTCTGGCATCTTGCGGATTCTGCTGTTAAGGTATGACGGACGGCGCGGCGAGTTCCATATCCATGACGATGACGTGCTTGTGGTCTATTTCAAACGCGTGGGCAGAAGGACGATCCGCTTGGTCGGCGTCTACGGTCATGAAAGCATCCCTGGATAATGGGGGGGGGATAGCGTGACTGACTTCAAGCACTACGAGATTGCCATCGGCGGCTACACGGTGAGGATGCGAAGCGAAGACGAGCTGACCACAGCAGAGCAGCATTCGATCTCTACTGCCGCCATGGATCGAAGGATCTATTTCGACGACAGGGAGTGCCGCAGCTGGTTCTTCGACTTCAAGCACGATGGCCGCTGGGTCGGCTCGATTGGAATCGACGTGAATGAAATGACGATCCGCGTTGATGCGAGAGAAGAGGAGCGGCATCGAGCGGCCGGGATCCTGGAGGGCAGGCGTCCGATAGCCGATCCCGAAGACGAAAATGGAGCTTGGGAGAGCGCGGCGGAGGAGAAACGCTCGCATATCGACTATTGATCCGCCATGCGGAGAGCAGCTCTGCGGATCCGTCGTGCTGCTCTTCCGGATCGTAGGCAGCCGTCAGGATCGGACGGCTTTTGCTCATAAGCGTGTATTCCGCGAAAGCCATGTCATACTCCGTTCTTATGACATTCTACCAGCCGAAATAGAATCAAGAGCTTTTAGCTTTGCAGAACGCGACGAAGGAAACGATTAGGGCGAAAAGGATTGGTGCAGCGAGCGCCGAAAAGGGAGCGGCGAGCCCGTCGAAATTGTTCCAGTAGATGAGGCCGGCGGTGACGTGAAACAGCGCAAGGATGTTCAAGCAGATCGAAACGATGGGAAAGGAAGAGCATTTTTCAGACAGCATCGATGATACGTTCAAGATCAAGCTGACCACTGTCAGCATTGCCGGCAAACACCAAAGCGCTTTATCCACAGGGGTCATCATAATGGGGTCGGATGCCACCGGATTCCCGATTTGATTCATATGGACGGTGGACTTGAATAGATCCATGTTGCAAATCCAGAAGCATGCGCAGATACACGCTATCGCGGCAACTATGCATGCGACGATGACCGCAACCCGCAAATCGCCGATTTTAAAAGCGCTCATTTTAGCTCACCGCCCGCGATCCTCGGCTCCGGTTCCGCCGTCGCAACCCCGAGCCATCCGTAGAACTCTCCGAGGCTTCCGCCGGGGTTGCCCGTCTCCTTGTGCCAGTCGGTCAACGCGACCTGCGTGCGCTCGAATCGGATGCGCTGCTGCTCGTTGGTGAGAGTTCCGTTGCCGATGAACTCCCGAAGCCCATAGTCGTCGATCCGCGCCATTTCCCCTCCATGCATCCAAGCGGCGCGCCTTAAATCGCGCCGCATCCGTCCGTCCAAGGGAAATGATAACCTCCCAGCCGGCAAAACCGGCGAGGTTCGTGTTCCGGGTTCAACCAGGCTGGAAACCGCCAACGCCCTGACCAGGGCGTATCCATTCTGCGGCCCTTCTAAGCCCGTCTGAGACCGCATGTTGCGCTCGCGGCGGTCATGTATCGGGATTCTAGACGTTTTTCCTTCGTTTATGATGCGGTGAGGTGGTTTTGTTGCGCAACGCATTCCGAAATCGGAATGCTAGAGTGTTGGCAACTTGAAACAGAGAAGGGAGCGGCAATGGCCAACGCAGCATCAAAGGTTCTGGGAGCGAGCATGGCATTGGCGTTGTCTCTCTCCCTGCTTTCCTTGGCAGGATGCGGCAGCGACGGACCCGCGCCTAAAGAGGAACCTGCTCCTGCCGCGCAGGAGCAGCAAGCTGTGACCAAAGAAGCGGAAAACAAGGAAGAGCCCAAAGAACCCGCCCTGCACGGTGCGCTCGACGAGAAAATGGGGACCCTGGTCGTCAACGAACCTGATCGTCAGGTCTACGAAGTGGTGGCTGCTGATTCCGAAATGGCGTTCTATGGCGCGTTTTCAGGAACGCAGACGGGAAGGATGAGCGTCAAGCTTCTTGACGCGAACAAAGAGCTTTACAAGACGGTCGACGGCAGCGCATCGGGCGTTGTGAGAAGCGACGTTGAGGTTGAGCCAGGAGAGACGTACTACGTTTCCATCGAATGGACCCAGGGCAACTGGACCCTTGAATGGGAAGGAGCGGCCGCCGCTTGAACGACGCACAGCCCCTCCTTCACCGCCTTTTGATCCGACGCCGCTTCCACACGTCAACGAACCGCTTGATCCGCCGCAACCGCCGCCGTCCTGGAACCCGCATGGCCCGCTGAGTCGGCATCTTCATCGCGAACCTCCTTGCGAGCTTCCCTTGATGACGCGGAACATCGGCTCATCGTCAAGAGCAGGGACAGAATCCAACAGGCCTATCGCCTCGCGGAGGCGGGAAAGGTCTTCGGCGTTCGCTTTTTCGCGCTCTTCGATCCGATGCAAAACCGCCAGCACCTCCAAGAGCGTTCCGTTGCCTGCCTCTCTCACCTTTCCCACCTCCTTCAAAATCATCAGCCTTCTAATGCTTTTCCTTCAATCCGATCCGCATGTTTGCGAGAAGGATCGCACCTGCTGTGATGGCGCATGCGGCGATCGCGGCAACGCCCGCGACGCCTCCAGCGCCCGTGATCGGGATCGACGCCAGCGCCACGTTGGGCAGCACCAGCCCCGCGCTGTCGGTGTCGGCGAACGCGGGCGGCTGCACCCCGCCGTCGGAGACCGCCTCGATAGTCCTGCCCTGGGGCAGCATCGGGTCGAGCGTGACGTTCCACTGGCCCTTCGGAAGGGCGTAGCCCTCGGGCGCCTTGGTCTCGACGAGGCGGTACGTTCCAGGGGCAAGCCCTTCGAAGGCCACCTGCGGATCGCTCGTCGCGGTCCCGACGAGCTCCCATTTCGAGGCGTCCACGTTGCCCGGATCGACCAAGCCGGCCGTGTCGTCGGTCAAAGCGCGGTAGAGCGCGAACCCAGCCCCTTCGAGCAGAGACCCCTCGTCGACTTCCGTTTCGGCGCCGTCGACGACGAGGCCGGCGGAATCCGCCTTGGCGAACCCAAACTCCATCGTGTCGAGCTTGACGGCGGTGTGCTCGACGTGCAGCACCTCGTCGTTGACCGATCCGCCTGCGGTGGAAAGCGCAGAAGCCAAGAAGACCTGCTGGCGCGCCTCGGCCCCTGACGCGGCGATCTCTCCCGCGCCCTCAGTCGGCGCGCGCATCGTCAGCGTGGCGATGAGCGCCCCGCCCGAAAGCTCGAAGTCCGACCCGTCTGCCGCCTTGCGGCAGTCGATGGCAACAGCCGTCACGCCTTCCATGTCTTCGGGCGCGGTTTGCGACCATATCGAAGCGTCATCGAGGTTCCTTGCCGCATCCGTGGCGAAGTCCAATCCCTTCTGGGTGGTGTAATACACTTTGGGATCGGCCCCCGCTTGGCTCATCTGCGACGTGCTCACCGACTCAAGGGCGCCGCGCCACTCAGACCCCTCGTACGACTCAAGCGGAAGGTAGAAGACGTTTCCCGTTGCGGTCGAGTCGTCCTCGATGGCCGTGCGCACCTGGTACTGGTAGCGCTCTCCCGCGTACACCGTCGCCGGCTCGGGACCGCTTCCCGCCATATGCCACGTCGCCTCGTCTGCGCCCTTCGCGGCAAGCGAGAGCCCGTACTGGGCGGACGTGGGGTAGTTGAGGGTTTGCGTTGCTTTGCGATACATCCAGACGGGATCGCCCGAGCGCTCGCCGCAGAGGTCAACCATCAGCTCCTTCTCGGCATCCGTCCAAGACGACCCGCCCGAAATCGAGCTCGCGCTCGCGTTGTCCTTCAAACCGTACTCGGAGAGGTCTTCGCCACACCCTTCGTAGGCGTACAGGTACTCAAGCGTGCTGCCGTAGTCCTGCATCGACGACCATGGGTAGTTGACGGCGAAGCTCAGCCTGAACCCGGATCGAAGGTGGGTCGGGTAGGCGACATACGTGTTTCCAGCGCCGCCGGCGTCGTAGGCGTTTGCGCTTGTGGCGCGCACGCCAACCTTGAGCAGCGTGCGGTTGCTGCCACGCCAGTCGTCGAACGTCTCGACCGACGTAATATCGGCTTCGGGAGCGTAGACCTCCTCATCGCCGACGTATTTGAAAGACTGGAGATATCTTGTGCCGTCTGGAGCATATTTAGTGGCACTGATCACAGCGTCAATGCTCTCAAAGGCTCTCAAGCTCTCCATCGAGACGGTAGCGCCTTCGGGGATGAGGACGTAGAACGTCGCCTCGTGCTGTGCTTCGATGGTGTCATCGTAGACGCTTCGCGTCGTTAGATAGAACTCGGCGAGGCGGCCTTCCTCGGTGATGGTGGCGGTGGAAGTGTTGTTTGTAAAACCAAACTGCGTCGATGACGCACTGGCGGTTTTATAACCTGTTTCCAAATTCATATTATAGGAATCATGGAACATCGATACGCCATGCGATGCGACGTCATGCGCTTCTATCGAGTCGTACAGAGACGTTGAGCCTTTGGGATCGCCTTCGAATCCGACCAAACCGCCGGCAAGGTTTCGGACGGCGAGCGTGTTGAGGCCATGCATGTTGATGCGGGTTTTGTCTCCGACGAAGCCCATGACCGCATCGCTTGGCTTGAGGGCGACGACGGGCGCCATGCCCCAGGCAGGGCTGGAATCCTGCTCGCCTATCGACGCGGCGAACGCGGTTGTCTCGAACGACATCTTCACGCCGGTCGCGTCAGCGGGAAGGTCGAGGTCCCAGCGCTGCTGGCCGTCGTAGCGTGAGCTGTTGTGGACAATAGACGGTCTGATCCCCGGAACCAGCTCGGCCTCGTCGTACTTGACGAATTCGGCGCCCGGATGGAGCGTCTTCAATGTCGAGAGGTCCACGCGCCCGTTCTCGGTCTGCATCCACTGGGCGACGGGAACCCATGTGCCGCCGATCTCGGTCGACACCGTGACGGCCAACGGGTCGATCTCCCCTTCGATCTCCTTGCCGGAAAGCGATCCGGTCGACGGGTCGGCGACGGGCTCGTAGAGCGTCACCGCCGTCGCGTTGATGTCGAGCAAACGGGTCACGGCGTAGTCATCGCTTGTGAGCAAGCTGCTCTGCCCGCTCAGGTACGCCATGTCCTGGATCAGCTCGACGGTGTAAGGTTTCTTCCCGTAGGATGAGGGATCGGCAGGGTCCATGCCCTCGCCGAGCGTTTCTGCGTAGGCGGATGCGTGCATGGAATGCGCGAAGGCGCGGCCGGGAGCCTGCTTGCCTTTTTGCAGAGCGTCGAGCTGCCCGTCACCTTCGTGTTGGTAGAAAGACGAGCGATATTGAGATACCGAAACGGAAGCTGCGTTGAGTTCGAAGCTGTTTCCGGACGGAGCCGAAAAATCAACGGGAGTGAACGGGGTCTCGCCCGCGCCTGATGCCGTTTGCCGATCATGGTCGGCGGGAGAGAGTGTTGCTTGCACAGACAGATCAAGTTCGGTCGTCTCTCCGCTCGGGACGGATGCTTTCGGATAGCGGGCGAGGACGAGGGCATGGGCTTCTTGGTTTTTGAAATATGTGGAACCAAAAGCCATTTTCGCAGCCTCAACAACGAAAGCGTCAGTGATGGCAAAGCCGTGCCCGGCAGAAATGGGAACGTCATTGGGGTCGACGGGATCAGGAAGGGAGCTCTGGACGCTGTTCTCTTTTGGCCACACGCAAGAGGTGCCGACGACCTCCCCAAGGTCGGATTCGGTGGTGACCTCAAGCTCGAACGGCTCGTAGAACCAGTCTAACGTGGCGGATGCGTTCCAGACGACGTAGTAATAGTCGCCCGCATCGGCAGGGGCCGCGCCCCATCCGTCCTGCCATTCCATGTAGAGCCCTGCCGCCTCGGCGGAGGCTTCCTTCAGGTTGGCGTGGACCTCGTAGGTGGCAGACAAGTTGCGGGATTCGTTTTGCTGGCCGTTTTCAACCAAGCGCGCGGATGCGGCGGCGGAGCCAGGTTGAAGAGAGGCTAATGCATAGTGATAATTGCCATCGAATTCCAAGCCGTAGATTGTTGTTTTTGAGTAACTATAAGAATAATTGACCTCGCACACGAAGTTGGTGCCAGGGGCCAGCTCGCGGGCGTTCGTGATGACGTACTCGTCGTTCTCGTCGTCATGGACGTACTGCCAGCCGTCGGCAGAGACCGACGGGGCTTGCGGCACGCCGAATGAGACCGTAAGACCGTTTCTGGTCGCGTTCCCGTTCTCATCGTTGCCGGGTTTGTACGGCTCGCCATCACGGCCCAGGAACAGGTAATCGGGCACGTGGATTTCCACGCTTTTCGCGGGTCGGTACTCGCTTCCCGACGCGGTCCACGACACGGTCGTGCCGATGACGAGGTTGGAGCTGCGGTAGTCGTCGACGTCCACGGTAAGCGTTCCGTCGTCGGCCAGCTCCACCATGTCGGTGCTCGATGCGTCGAGGTTCCACGAGTATGAGAGCCCATCGCCTTCTGCCTTCGGCTCGCTTGACACCGAAGACGAACTGGAAGCAGCCGGAACGGCAACAGCGGGATTGCCAGAGTCCGCGCTCCCTTCATTCTCCGACTCCGAACCAGCGCTTGAGGCTTCAACCGTCACGCCAGCTGCGCTTTCCTCGTTTCCATCCGCTGAACCTTTTTCCGATTCAACGGCTTCAGCGTTGTCACTCGCAGTTTCATTTTCCACGACGACAGTGCTTGCGCCTTCGACCTTCTCGGCATCCGAACTTGCGGCCTCTTCCGCCAGAAGGTTCGCGCTTGCAGCCTCTCCATCCGCACTGGTGCTTGGCGCCTCAACCGCCCCGACGGCGTCTGCCTCCGGGTTCTCGGCGACCGCAAGCGACGGCATCGCAAGCGATGCCGCGAGCAGCGCCGCCGCCATGCACGAGATGCCGCGCTTCCAAAACGCCGCCATCCGGCGCCGTCGTCCGCTTCTTCTTTTCATGTTGATCACCCTGCCTTCCGTATTGCCGGAGCTCTTCTTGATTCGCCTGAAAACGCCCATGTCAGCTCACCCTCTCGAACACGACCAGAAACCTCTGGTAGTTGTTCCCGAGCGGATGGCACGTGGAAAATGTCACGAGGTCTTGACCCTCGCGGATTCTCACTTGCTCGACTTCCCATGGCCATATTGCTTTGCGCTCGATGCAGCGGTAGGTGAGCGTTCCCTCGAAGTTCTCGATGGTCATCTCGTCGCCGATCTGAAGCGCCTCGATGTCGCGGAACATCGCCTTGCCGCTGTAACCTCTGTGCGCGGCGATCACGCAGTTCGTGTTGTCGCCGCCGATGGGATACGAGGTCTCGGTGAGGTGTCCCGCGCCGTTGACCATGTGCTCCTGCGACGCCCCGAGGTAGATCGGCAGCGTCACGCCGAGGCGCGGCACGTCCAGATACCCGATGATGTCGGGATCGGGCAGGCCGTACTCGGTGAGGTCGATGTCGTCGTCGGTGTAGGAGTCAACCGACGTGAAGTGATCCTGCCCGCTTTCGAAGTACGCGGCGTTTCGCGCTTCGAGCAGGTCGTGGAGTTCGGCTTTGCGCGGATCGTCGATGGCGGCGACGGCGGAGGCGAACTCCGCCTGCATGCCGTCGACGCCTGCTTTGTAGACCGCCGCTTCAACAGCGGGGAAGAGCAGCGCCGCCGCTCCTGCGGCGATGAGCGCTGCGGCCAAGACCGCAAGCACCTTCCGCTTCAAATTGCGCTTTTCTGTGACGGCGCTAGGCATAACCGCTCCCGGCTCCTATGCCGCATGCGAAACGACGCCGTTTGGTTTCCCTGCTGGCCGACTTAACGCCCACTTTTCGCTCCTTTCCTCTTTCTCCAGATCACGGCCCCGCAAACCGCAATCAACGCCGCCGCACCGCCGGCGGCGTACCATTCCCACGGGACGCCCGTGATGATCGAGGTCGGCGCAGCCGCCTCGCTCTCAGGCGCTTCGCACCGCTCTCCTGTGACCAGGAGGCGATGGGTGTTCACGCCGTACGGCGTGCAGGTTACGAGCGTGACCAGATCGCGGTCCGCTTGCGCCGCAAGCGTCTCCATCTGGTCCGGTTCGATGACCTCGATCTCAACGACCTCGTACCAAAGGTCGGCGTCCAAAACGCCGATCCGGAACGTGTCGCCGAAGTCCAATTCATCGAGCCTGCTGAAAAGCTCCGCTTCCGGCAGCCCTCGATGCCCCGTGATGACCGGCCTGCTGCCTTCCGTGCCGATAGGCAGCGCCGTCTGCTCCATGTGCCCTGCGCCTTTGCGCAGAACCTCTTCGGAAACTCCGTGGTAGACGGGCATGAGCGCGCCGATCTTGGGAATCTCGATGACCGCCATGCAGCCGTCTTTTGACGGATTGAGAACCGACGAGTAGTTGGAGGGGAGGGCGTACCCGCTTCCCGGCACGAACGGGTCGTGCACGGGATCGCCCGCAAGCTGCTCGTTATAGACGCGGGCGCGCTCCCACTCCTCCTCAAGCTCGCCGGCGCCAAGCGCCGACGAGCTGTCTTCATACGCGTCAACCACGACCGCCTGCTCGCGAGCGGCGATCAGGTTGGAAACGGCGGGGTAGGCAAGGGCGGCGATTCCCAATGCGATCAACGCGGCCGCGACGACGGTCACGATCATGCGTGCTGCGTTTCCACCCTTGCCCTGCATGTGCCTATTCCTGGACGCCTGCCTCGGCGGCCTTCTTGTCGCGGCGCAGCTTCAACGTGAGCGTCACGCCGCCAGCAACCAGCGCCACGCCGGCGACGGTGAGGGCCATCGTGCCAGGACCGCCGGTCTTGGGCAGGGTGAAGGTCTTGCTGTTCTCAACCGTCACGTCCACGTAACCGGCGTTGTCGGCGTTGGCGTTGGCGTCAACAGTGCCGTCCTGGTTGGCGTCGGTGATGGTGATCTCGATCGGGTTGGCGAGCTTCGCGTATCCTGCCGGCGCCTTGGTCTCGGTCAGCACGTAGGTGCCGGTGTCGAGGCCGGAAAGCGTGATCGAGCCGTCAGCGGCGGAAACGATGGTGGAGCTTCCGCCCGTTGCCGCGAACGTGTAGTCGCCGTCCGTGCCACCGGTGAAGTTCAGAAGCGTGCCCTCAGCGCCCTTTTTCGCGAGCGTGAACTCGGCGCCCTCAAGGGCGGCACCCAGCTCGCCGACCTTGTCAAGCTCGATGCCGTAGGTGTAGACCGTGGCGGTCGTGCCAGGGGTGGTCTCGAAATCGCCCGCGACGTAGGGGTCGTTGGCGTAATCGACGGTGACGGTGTTGATGTTGCCATCAGGGCCGACGGCGGCCGAGCCGGTCACGGTCGCATCGTAGGTGACGAAGATCGTCTCGTACTGCGAGATTAGATGGTAGTCGAACTCAAGCTCCAAGGAGTTTGCGGACGCCGTGCCGGAAACGGGGCTGCCGGCGCGCGCGATCAAAGCGACGTCCAGCTCGGTTGCGCCGGAGCCGGGGGTCTGTTCGCCGGTCGCGCCGTACACCTTGACGGTGCCGGTGGCAAGGGCAAGGCCTGCCGGCAGGGAGTCGTGAATCTCAAGCGTCTTGTTCAGCGCGTCATCGGGGTAAACCGGGATGCCGACCTCGATTTGGTAGCTCACGGTGTCACCGACTGCATAGGTCTTGTCGCCGGTGTTGGAGGTGACGGTCTTTGCAACCGGGACCTCGGACGCCTTGACGGTGATGGTGGCGGTGGCGGGCATGCTCCAAGACTCAGAGCCCTCGTCGTACTGCGGAGCAAGGTTCGCCACGGAAGGACGGTAGACCTTCATGCCGTTCTCGATCAGAACGAGGTACGAACCGGCGACGACGTTCTCGATGGTCGCAGAGCCGTCCGTTGCCTGCGCCGTGCCGGCAGCGGCAACGCTCAGATCGCCGCTCTTGATGGCGTTGGAGATCGCATCGTAGAACCCTGCAGCTCCGTTGTCGGTCGGGCGGGTTCCGGTCAGGCCGCCGTCATCGCTCAGGTCGTCGTCAAAAAGCCCCGCGACCGCGTAGTAGTCGGTGTCGCCGACCTTGTCGCCCACGTAGGTGGAGTAGTTCTGCTGCACCCACTGCGCGATCTCAGGCGTTGCCCACACGTAGCTCACGCTTGAGGGTTCGTAAGAGTCGGTATCGTAGATCGCCGTGATGATGCGGTAGGCGTTCACGTTGACGCCCTGCTCCACACCGGAAACGACGAGATCGGACGTCGTCGCAGCAGGCGACGCCGGATCGATGAAGTCGGCATAAGCGACCGAGGGAAGGGCCACGCCCGCAGTGAGCGCGAGCGCAAGAACGCTGCCGGCGGCCGCCTTCGCGATGCCGCGATAACCGCTGATAAGGGTGTTTTGAGCCATTTCGGTTCCTTTCGCGTTGGTTTCAAAAGATGATTCGATGTCTCCCACATTCGCGCAGGATGTCCGTTTCTAACCTGCGGCATCACCTCCTTTCAAAGCGCCTTTTCATTGATCTAGATCCGTCCGTCCGACCCGATGGGAGCTTCGGATGCGGTCTGGTTGCCGGTTTCAGCCGATCCGGCCTCCGCCGCTTCGATGCGCGCTGCTTCCTCAGGCCAGACCTCTTTCAGCGCGGCCGCCCTTTTTGCAACCGCAAGCGATCCGGACTCCTCGAAGTCCCCCGAGCAGACAGCCACCGTGCGCTGATCGGAGAAAAGCCCGTAGCTGCACGTAACAAGCGAGACCGTCTGCACAGGAGCCTCTTCGGCATCGAGCACCATGGCCGCATCTTCCAGACTGCCTGCGTACCATGCATCGAAATCGGCTTTGCCGTCGAAATCGACCCGCTTGGGAAGCGTCCGGTTGTTGACGACCTGGGCGAAGCGCACCTGGTAGGCGCGCCGTTCCTCCGGTGTCTGCAAGAGAACAGTCGCGTGGTCGCGCGCCCACTCCTGATCGGAATACCCACCTAGTTCCGCAAACATCGTCCCGTCCGACATGCGGTGCCCGTAGATGACGGCGTTGGGCGAGCCGAAAAGCCCTTCTTCGCATTCGCCATCGAGGTAGATGCAGCCCCACATGCTGAAGTTGCCGTGGATGTCGCGTCTCAGGTAGAAGTCGGGATCATCGGGGGATGATTGGAGGATCGGCTGTGACACGTTGGTGCCTGGAACCGAAATCCACCCGATGACGTCAGGGTTGACCGATTTCCAATAGTCCCAATCGACGACAGGCCACATTCCGTTTTCGGTCTGCTCATCCTGGGACAGGCCGGGAGAGGGCTGCACGTTGACGGCCTGCCCCCTCATCGCCAGAAACCACCCGGCAACGGCCAGGGCTGCAACGACCAAGACTGCGCCGATGACGATGGGAGCTCTATGTCCGGACGTCCGCGTCATCGCATGCGCCTAGATCAGGGGGGACCAGACCATCTGGCCGTCAACCTCGATGAACAAGACTTGCTCTTCGAGCCATTCCGCGTACTCCTTGCAGTCGCTTGCGTCATGTTCGAGGTAAGTGCTCACGGCATGCCATGAGCCCTCCACCCAATCGGAATCCAGTGGAGTGGCGGGGCGCTCGAAGTTGAGCGCCCACCGCGAAGGGTCGTCAAGCATGGGTCCGATGCGGAACCGGACGCAAGGCTCCTTTCCATCCTGGCAAAACCGGATGACCTCGATGGGATTCACGAGGTCGCTTTCACCCTGGATGCGAATGATCTTGACTTCCATGACCTTCCTTTCGTCGCTCGGATCGCGTTTTGAGGAACCCGATCCACTGCCTCATGTGCGGTATTCGCTTCTATACCGCTCTACCGCCATACCGCGTTACCGTTTGCGGTAACGCTTCCGTCCGTCCATCCGTCCGGTTTTGTGGCTCATGGCACGCACTACCCAACCTCGGTGACCGCGTTGGCCCCGGCGTCTTCAACGCCGCCATCCGCCGCCGCTTCGGTCTCGGGAACCGCCTGCACATCGCCGCAGATCGGACACCACTCAAGCACCGGCGTAAACCGCTGCTCGGCAGGCTCGTCCACGACCTCTTCCGTGTAGGCCTCTTGCGTCACGACCGTCGTCGCGATCGGCACGTCGGTCGAGAAACCGGCATGCCCGGTCGCGGCGGTGTGCGCTTCGGTTTCACCGTCGACGATCGCGTAACACGTGTTGCATATGGTGTGGGGCACGTCGATCACTTCAGTGATTTCAGGCACCTCTTCGGTGTGGGTGACGGCTTCCTTTTCCTCGAACAGCCCAAGCGTGCGCCACTCGTGCGCGCACGCCGCCTGGGCCGCATCTTCGGGATGCTCCTGCTCTGCTGCGGCAAGCTGCTCTTCGAGCGCAGCCGCGCGCTGGTCGGCCGCTTGCGACGACGGCAAAAGCGCCGCCGTCGCGATGCCCGCGCCCACAACCGCTGCAACCGCCGCGCACGCCAGAAATCCGGCAACCATGCGCCCGCGCTTGAGCGCCGGGCTCGGCACCTGGGTCTCGGAAGCAGCCGTCTCCTCAGCGCCGGCATCCACGGTCACGCGTTCGACCGCCTTCGGCTCGACGTCAGCCGACGCGGCGCCTTTTCTCTTTCCTTGCGCCATATCCATCCTCCTTCCATGCTTCTCTTCCAGCAGGCCCCCTGCTGGGAACCCGCCCTCTTCGGACCGAGCGGCCGGAACCGCCCGATCCGCATCCTTGGGGGCTGGACGGCTTTGCCGCCCAGCCCCTTGCTTCAATGCCTCAGCCTTTCGGCTCCGAGCGCCTATTCGGCGTCCTTGCCCTCTGCGGCCTCGACAGCCGCAGCCTCAGCTGCGCCATCCACGGCCTTGCGGCGAATGCCGTAGGCGATCAGGCTGCCGCCGACGACCGCCGCAACGGCGGCGCCAGCGACGATCGGCATCAGATCGACGCCCGCCTTGGCGTATTTGTCGCCGATGGGCGGAGCCGTCACCTTGACGGTCTGAGCCGCATCGTTGATATCGGCATGGGTTGCAACCTCGATGCCGTCCTTGTACAGATGCTCGAACGCCACCAGCTCAGCGCCCTCAAGGGCCGTCGCGTCGAACGCGAACTCAAGCTGAACGGTGCCGTCGGGGGTGTTGGGGACGAACGTCACGGAAGCCTCGACCGGCTTGTCGTTGGAGATCAGGACCTTGCCCGTCTCCTTGTTCATCAGCTGGCCCTTCAGCTCGTATTCCTTGCCGGGGATCAGGTTGGTGTAGGTCACGGTGTCAACCACCACAGCCGTGGCGGAGTTCATTACCTCATGGTCGCCATCGGTCTTGTCGGTGGCCTCGGTGCCGATCTCGCTCGCCACGATGTCGACCGTCTGGTCGGCGTCGTCGATGGCGTCGTGCGCGGCAACCGTCCATTCGGTGCCGTTGGAATCGGCGCGGGTGAGCACCTGGAACACGACCGCCTGCTTGCCGGCAAGGCCGCTCGCATCGATGCCGAAGTCCGCCTGGACCTCGCCAGCAGCCGCCTCGGCATCGAACTGGACGATGTCGAACGCGATGGCCTCGGCGATGACCGGGTTCTTCTCAAGCAGGTCGATCACGCCGTCCCAGTCGGCAACGGTCGGGATGACCGGAAGATCGCTCTCCTGGCCCTCCTCTTCAGCGCCCTCTTCAGCGCCATCATCCGCCGCAGCGTCGCCGGACTCGTCGCTCTCGGTGCCCTCGCCAGCACCCTCAAGCTCGCTTGCAAGCTCGATGATCGTCGCGATGGAGCTGTCATCGGGAAGGACGGTCTCATAGCCCTCGTCGGCACCCTCGGAACCTTCAGCGCCCTCTTCGGTGCCCTCGTCAGCCGGCTCGACGCGCTGCACGTCGATCAGCTCGACCAGGTTGTTCCAGAACGCGCGAAGCTCGACCTCGGTGATCTCAGCCGCGCCCTCGCCGAACAGCATCGGAAGACCGGTCTCGGCGTCCATCAGGATCGCGTGCGCGGTGTACTCGCCGGGAACGACGTTGGTGTAGGAAAGCGTGTCAACGATCTTCGCCTCGGGGTCAACGACGACCTCCTTATCGCCGTCAACGCCGTCAACGGCAACGGTGTCGATGGCAGGGGCCGTCACCTCAACCGTCTGATCGGCGTCTTCAATGTCGGCATGGATCGCAAGCTCGACGCCGTCAGCGTAAAGCGTCTCGAACGCCACGATGGCGTCCCCGATCAGCTGCGAGCTGTCGAACGGGCCGAACTTGACGTCCACCGTGCCGCTCTCATGCTCGGGCACAAATTCGACGGTTGCGGTCACGGGGTTGTCCTCAGCATCCGTCACTGCCTCGCCCGTGCTCTTGACCATGAGCGTGCCGGTCAAAGAGTAGGTGCGGCCAGGAATGACGTTGGAGTACTCGACGGTGTCAACGATGGTCGTCTCAGGATCGCCGACTACGTTCTTGTCGCCGTCAAGCCCGTCAACAGCGGTCGTTCCGATGCCAGGTTCGGTAACGGTCACGGTCTGGCCCTCGTCGACGATGTCAGCATGCACCGCGACGACGAGCGAGCCTTCCATGTTGGCAACGGCCTCGAAGACCACGAGACGATCACCCGATTCAAGCTGGCTTGCGTCAAACGGGCCGAAGGCCACGTCAACCGTACCCCAGTCGTCGTTCAGCGTGAACGCCGAATCACCGCAAACCACGCGCGAAGCGATGTCCTCTGCCATCAGCGCCTCAAGGGCTGCCGCGTCAATGGATGCGGGCATGGCGGGATTCTCGCCGTCCATGCCAAGGGCCGCCTTGACCTCGGACCACCAAGCGCTGACAGCCTCGATGTCGGCTTCGCTGGCCTCGCCCTGGATGAAGGGCAGGCCGGTCTCGGCGTCCATGAGGATGCCCATGGCGGTGTACTCCTCGCCGGCGATGACGCCCTGGACGAGGACGCTGTCGTTGATGGTTGCGACCGGATCGGTCACGAGGTATTTGTCGCCGTCAACCGCGTCAGTCGCGGTCGTGCCGATCTCGGCGCGCGTCACGATGACGGTCTGGCCCGCATCGTCGATGTCGGCATGCACGGCCACTTCCACGCCGTCAAGGCAAAGGTTCTCGAACACGACGACCTCGCCACCGGTCGGGATGGCTGACGGATCGAACGTGAAGGGCACCTCAACCGTGCCGGAGGAAACCGCAGGCGTGAACGCAACGGTGGAAGTGACGGGATTGCCCTCGGCATCCTTCACTGCATCGCCGGTGGTCTTGTCCATCAGCATGCCGGTGACGGAGTACTCGCGCCCCGGAATCAGGTTGTCGAAGGACACGATGTCGATGATGGAGACTTCGCGGCTGCCGTCGTCAACCAGCTCCTGGTCGCCATCGGCCGCATCAGACGCGGTCGTGCCGATCACGGGACGCTCGATGGTGACGGCCTGAGAGGTTGCCTCAGCATCCGCATGCACGGCAACCAGGTTGCCGGCGACATCGTAGACCCATTCGAAGATGACGACCTTCGCGCCGTCATCAAGGGCGGTCGCATCGAAGGCAACCGAGGTCTCGACAGTGCCGAAGCCCTCCTGTGCGGTGAACGTCGCCTCGGAGGTGCCGAGCGCGGCGGAAATGTTGTCGGCCGTCACTTCGCTCGCCTTATCGTAGGCGACCGCAGCGGTGACGATCCTGTACTGCGCGCCCTCTTCAAGGTTGCGGTAGCTGACAGTGTCGGAAATGTTAGCAGCCGTGTCGGTGGCGATCACCTTGTCGCCGTCGATGCCGTCAACGGCGACCGTGCCGAGGGTGGGGGAGACGAAGCGCACGGTCTGGCCGCTGTCCTCAAGCACCTTGTGCTCGGCCATCAGCCTGCCGTCTTTGTAAAGCTCTTCGTACACCGTGGCGTTGAACTCCTCGGCGTTGGGCAGAAGGCCGACCGTGCCAGAAAGGTCGAAGACGACCTCTACGGTGCCGGCAGGAGCGGTAGGAGAGAACTCGACGGACGCCTCAACCGCCTCGCCTGCGAACTCAAGGCGCTCGGCGCTGCCGGTGAGCACCATGTAGCCCTTGAGCGTGTAGGTGTCTCCCGGAACGAGGCCGGAGTAGGAAACGCGGTCGATGACCTTGGCGCTCTGGCCCATGGCCACCGTCTTGTCGCCGTCGGCCGCATCCGTCGCGGTCGTGGAGATCGCGGGCGTGATGTCGTCAAGCGTGCCGAGATCGACCGTCACGTTGTTGCGGGAGATCACGATGCCGGTCTGCTCGATCAGCTCGCGGCCGGCGTTCGCCAGGCACGGCAGCTCTTCGAGCGTATAGGTGTCGTAAGGCAGCGCGCCGAGCGAATCGTCGACGGCAGCGCCGGCGTCGACGCCGAACCAGATGCCGCTTTCGCTGTCGTACTCGCCGTCAACGGCATCGTCGTTGCCGTTGGTGTCGGTGCTGTGCGCGTTCCAGCTCGCGGCCGTGGAGGCCTGGCCGTTCGCATCCGTCACGATGACGTGGCTCTCGCCGGTCGTCTCGGAAGCGATTCTGAACGGGATGTTGGCCATGGACGTGCCGGAAGCCTCGTCCTTCTTGCCGAACTCAAGGTCGCCGCGCTTCACCTGGTTCTGGAAACCCTGGTCTCCGTAGAGCTCGACGATCTGCTTGTCAGCGGTGATCGAGAACTCCACCTTCGCGTCAGTGCCCAGGTACCCGTCAGGTGCGACGATCTCGGTTGCCGAGTAGTCGCCGTAGGGGAGAAGGTCGGTGCGCGTATTGGCGTAGCCACCCTCGTCGGTGGTGATGTCGACGATGGTGCCGCCAGGCGCGACCTCTGTGCCGTCGATGACGACGGAGTTGGCCGACTCGTTCACGATGCGGAACACCGCACCCTCAAGCGTTGCGGAGCCAAGGGCATCGCCGTCCGTCTCCGCATCCGTCTTCTGGATCACGACCCCGCCCCGCATGACCTCTTCAGGCTGGGTGGGCGCGTTGTAAACCTCAACGGATTCCAGAATTCCATCAGTGGTCACGTTGCGCACGTAGACCGGCGCCGGATCGGGAAGCAGGTACCCCTCCGGAGCCTTCGTTTCCTGAATGAGAACCGTGCCAAGAGGAATGGTGGGTGTGCCGTTTGAATTTGTATAAAAATCATCCCCTGACACCAGGAATGCCTCGTCAAGGATGGCTCCACCTTGTTCGTTGGTCTTCACCACCCACGTCCTGGTGGGAGCACCGGACGCCTCTGCCGCTTCGACGGTGCCGTACTGTCCATCGTAGTAGCGGACCGTGAACTCGGCCCCGGCAAGCGATGCGGAACCCTGCGGCATGTTCTGAGTCGTCTCAAGGTCGATCTTGCCGACCCACATAACCGTCGGGTCGTTCTGCGGCGCATCGTAGACCTTGCCGCCCGTGCCGGCCCACGTCGTTTGGCCGGACGTGACGGAAACGGAATAGATCGTGTCGTCAAGGGCGTAACCGGTAGAAGCCTTGGTTTCGCGGACGTAGTAGGTGCCCATCGGAAGCAGGTCGCTTGTCGCCCTGCCTTCGGCATCGGTGGTAAGCGTCGCCTTCGCGTTGGCGCGGTTGTTGGCATCGTCCCAGCTGCCGTATACGCCGTACTGCGCTCCCGCGAGCGAGTAAAGCGCGTTGCCGTCGGTCAGATCGGTGTTCGAGCTGTCCTTGTCGACGCCGACGTAACCGCCGGGGTTGTAGGTGTAGCTCACGACGATCTGGCGGCCGTTGTTCGGGTTGACCTGGAACGCGTTGAAGCCGATGTCGCGGAACGCCTGAACGGAGGTGAGCCCCATCGAATTAGCGAGGTTCCTGATCCCGGTTTCCGTGTTGGGATTGCCCGATCCGCCGTACAGGATGTTCTTCTTCGCCCAGTTGGTGAACGAGAACTCGCATTTGGCGAGCGCCTGCTCCGCCGAGCCGGTGTAGGTTTCCGCGAGCATGATGTGGGTGCAGGCCTGGCGAAGCTCATTGCTCATGGGGCGACCGAAAATGTCTGTCGCAGGCCACAGCCCTGAATCCAAGCCCTGCTGGTAGCCAGGCCCGCCGTACCCGAAATAAAGTACCTGCCAGGTCGCAACGGTGTTGCCGCCGCTGTACGGCTGAAGCTCGCTGGTGGAGTACGTCCCGGTCGACGGGCCGACCTTGTCAGGCTCCACGCAGTAGCCGATCTCGCCGTCGATGCTGAAATCGTTCGTGCGGTTGTTGGAGTAGTAGATCCAATCGCCTTTTTGAACGTAGCAAGTGCCGGCAGCCTCCGCCGTCTGCGGCTGCGCCAGCGTCGCCGTGGGCACAAGCCCGATGGCGAGCAGCGCGGCGAACAGCACGCGCGCCGCCTTGCTTGCGATCATCCTTTCTTTGATTCTTTGCATGTTCTTATCCTCTCTATCCTCAATGGCGCTTATCGCGCCGCCTGTCGGCTGTTTCTCGCTCCTGCCTGCGCACCTCCTTTCCGCCCTCCGCCCCGGCCGCCGCCGCGCGAAGGGCTTCTCTTGCTTCCGTTCCTCGCCCTTCCAGGCGCGCCATGCGCATCGTCACTGAAGAGCTTTTTGAACAGCTCGCAAAGCTCGTCGTTGGCGATGCGCACCTTCGACCCGTCAGGACGGCTGAGCGTCTTTGTCGTTCCTGCAAACCCGATCCTCACGAACGGGCGCTTGCGCGCGATGTCCTCGCGGGTCTCGTCGAAAAGCGCCGTCCAGAACGAAAAGCCGGAAAGATTGAACCCGGAATCGAGCTTCGTGCCGGTCGGGATCAAAACGCTCGCCCGCTCTTCGATGGGGCCCATGCCCCCTTCGTTGGCGAACGCGTAGAAGCGCGCGACCGAAGCGGCCGGCACGCTCACGAACTCGATCTTCTTCCTGGCCTCGTCGCCCGGTTTCAAGCGATCATCCATTGCCGGATTCCTCCTCTCTTCACAAGCTCACGCTTTTGGCTGCGACGGGCGCAGCGTCTCCTTTGGCGATGGCGCGTGCGACCTCCCGTGCCGCATCGGCGCTCTTGCCGGAGGTTGCCGCCTCCTTGGCGAATCCCTCCCGCGCCGCCTTCACGGCGCACGTGAGCGACCAAGGGTTCGCCTCGATGACCGTGCCCTCCTTGTCGGTGAGCCGGACGGGTTCGGTCTCGTCGAACCGGAAGACGAGATCGCGCCCATCCGCGAGCGCTTCCTTGTGGAAGTCGCGCAAAAACGTCGCGAACGTAAACCCATCAAGCGCCTGCCCCGCCACCTCCATGCCCGCCGGCATGGCGATGCGGACCATGTCAAAGCGCTTTCCTTCGGCGTTGGGTTTTGTCGTAAACGTCCCAACCGCCCAAGAAGCGGGCACCTTCACCGCCACGCGCTGCGCCTCGCGCTCGGAAGCAGCCGGGGCGACGGCGTTTTCGCGCGCGGCCTTCACCGCGCTTGCGAGTTTCCAAGGGTCGGCCTCCACTGCCGGCTTTCCCTTCGCGAACAGCCTCACCGGCCGATCCGCAGGCCAACCGAGCACGACCGGCTCGCCCATGGCAAGCGCCTCTTTGTGGAAGTCGCGCAAGAACGTGTCGGCCGAGTACCCGTCAAGGGACCGCCCGTCGATGGCGGTCCCGTCAGGCAGGTTTACGACCGCTTTGGAGAAGACCTCCCCTTTGTCGTTGGGCTTGGTCTCGTAGGGGTGGACCGCGTCAGCCGAAAAGCGCATCCGCGCGAACCGGCGCTCTCCGGCCCTCAAAGGCTCTTGCTCAGCTGCGGCGACCGTCTCGCCGTCCTTCGCCCCGCCGTCCTCAGCAGACCTTCCCGCTCCAGGTGCCGGTGAAGCGCCGGTGCCGATCAACGCGTCCCTCGCCGCCGTCTCATCCTTCGCCTCGTTAGCGGCAGTCTCTCGTGCGTCGTCCACCTGGCTTGGGATAGCTGCCGGAGCCTCGCTTCTCTGTTCGACCAGCACTTCCTTCACGTCCTCCTTTTCATCTGCTTGGATGCCGCCAGCATCGATGTCGGCCATTCCCTCCATCAGCGCCTCGACCTCTTCAGGCTCGGCCGCCTGCGCAAGCGCGCGCTCGTACGCGCGTGCCGTGAATTCCTTGGGAACAACGCCCTTGCGCGCGAGCACGGGCACGGCGTTTTCTGCGCCGTAGCCCATCCGCTCCGCGATCCAAGGATGCGACGCGACCGTCAAGGCGGCGTTGGCGTACTCTTCGCGGACCTCGGGGATGAGGGCCAGCTGCTCTTTCGCGCGGCGCGCGCGGTTTCGCTCGGATTTGCCCTCGGCCGCACCGTCTGCGGCGGAGAGCCTTCGCGCGCGCTCGGCGCGAAGCATTGCCTCGACCGACGCGATCGCACCATCTGCGTTGGCGACGAGCGACGCCAGCTCAAGCGTCCCCGCCCGAAACGTCGCCTGCCCGACCTCCCCGAATCGCCGCCTCCATACCTCCACGCCCTCGATGATGCCGTGAAGCCTCTCAAGCGGCTCTTTCTGGCAACGGGAAAGGAGCTGGTCGAACGTGGCGGGAATGCCGTAGAGCGCGCCTTGCAGCGCGAGAGCGCCGTAATCGCCGCTGCTTGCGGTCTGCGCGCGCTGGATGGCCTCGGCGAACGCTGCCGCGCCGTTTTCGATGAAGGCGGCGTTCAGCGCCTCAGCATCGACGCGCGCGCCTGCGCGGCGCGGGCTGTCGGCGATCGCCTCCAAGCGCTCAAGCTCGTCTTGGGCCGCCTCCGCAGCCGCAGCAAGCTCTTCTGCGTCAAGCCTCAAGTACCGCTCGAAAAGCGCCTCGGTTGCGTGCGGGATCCGTTCGTTTGGCATAGCCTTCCTCCTTCCCGATCCGTCCGTCCATCCATCAGCTCCCTAGCGCGACGCGCCTTTGGCCCGCGCGACGCTGCTGCGCGACGGCGCTGGATACGAAGGCATGCCGGGATCGTCCGTCGCCTTCATAGGCCCTATCACGCCGCGAGTCGCGTTCCAGAACAGGCCGCGGTCAGCCATCGCATCCTTCACGTCGAGCTCGCGCACCCATATCGCGTCTTTGAGCTCCGGCGTCTGCTCGCCACCTCCATGCCAGGCGGCGAGGGTGCGCATGGCATGGAACTGCTCTTCAGGCGAGCCGAACGCGAGCGGGGCGTCCGCGTCATGGCAGAACGCATGGAGCTGCGAATCGAGCGCTTTGAAGTCGCGCTCCATCGCCGCCTGGCTCTCTTCTTTCGTGGCGAACGCGAAACGTCCGTGCGGGTTGTCGGCGGCGGGGTAGCTGTAAGCCTCATGCCCCAAATAACCGGTTTTCTCGATCGGCTCATGTCCCGTTATCTTGGGGCCTCCGATGCCGTGCGCCTGCGCAATGGGACTTTGGGTCCGCTCAGCCGATGGAGCCTCCTGCGATGCGGCCCACCGCTCTTCGATCGCTTCGGTCAGCTCTTCGCAGGAGAAACGGTTGCGGTCAGGAAGGTCGGCGACGGCGTCGAAATAGCCGCCAGGACCCATGAAGAAGTTGTTTGCCAGGGCTCGTCCGTACGCCTCGAAGTCGAAATGCCGTTCAAGCTCCTCACGCGGGACGCCGGAGATCCCGCCATCCCAACCCACGACTGTTTCGCCAAGGCGCTCGTGGGGCGAGCCGGCATCGGCTGCATACGGGTGGTATCTGATGTCGTCGACCTGCATGACGATGTTGCCGATCTCTTCGACGCCAAGGCCGAAAGAGGCATGGTTCGAATACAGGCTCAGCGCTTCGCGCTCAGAATCGTCCAAGTCCTCGATCATGCTGCCGACGGCGACGATGAGCTGCGGGTCGCTCTCCAAATCGGCTTCGAAACCGACGAACTCGAACGCGGCCAGGTAGGACAAAAGCCGCTTGGCTGCTTCTGCGGGGGTGTCGCCAAGCGTCGCGTCCACCCCGCGTGCCGCCGCCTCTTCGACGATCTCTTCGGCATCGTAGAGCCCGTCGCGCACATTCGCGATGCCGGAGTCCAAAAACCCTTCCTTGCCAAGCGTGAACCCGGAGTGGTCGAGCTCGCGGCCGTACCCCTCGTAGTCGAAATGCGATTCCAGCGTTTTGCGGTCCAGATGCTCGATCCCTCCGAGCTTATCTGCGATGGCGTACCCCAGGCGCTCTTCGTCGTTTTTATAGGAAAGGTCGTCGGGCCAAGGGAAGAACGGCAGCTCATCGACCTGATCGATGATGTTCAAAATCTCCATGATCGAATCAGGGGTCTCGTAACCTGCCGCGAACGCGCCGGTCAGCTTTTCGATGTCGTGCTCAGACAGGTCATCCATTCTCTTCGCAAGGAGGTTGAGGTCGTCAAGGGGGGTGAACTCGGAAAACGCGTTGCCATAAGGCAGCCCGAACGGGATGCCGTCGTAGTCCGAAATGTAGGTTTCCTCGTGCTGTGCGTCGCGAAGCCCGTGCTCTTCCAAGAACCCGTCGATCTGCTCCTGCGTTTTGGGAAGCTCGATCCACGCGTCACGCAGCTCTCCCTCGTTGTAGTACCCGTAGTTCCCGATGCAAACCGATATGGACATCGCATCCTCCTTACTCTCCAAGAACCGAACGTGCGATGGAACCGGACTTGAGCATTCCGATGATGAGAAGCAGGCAAAGCGCGATCATCGTCACGGGCCCGAGCAACGATCCCGGGGTCCAGCTCGTGCCGAACAGCCCCGTAGACAAACCTGCGTTCACAAGAAGGGGGAAGCAGTACAGAAGAAACACCATCACGGCTCCGGCGAGCACAAGAGCGACGAAGTTCTTGATGAAGCCGATGCCGTACTGCCTTGTCTGCTCGAACCCGAGAAGCGCTAGCGGGATCGGCGCGAACGCTGCGAACACGTAGAGCTGGAACGCGCGCATGTAAGCCATGACGATCGTCACGACAGCGGCGCCAAGCGCCATGAGGTAGACGATGGCGATGACTAAGAGCATCGTGATGACCTGGCCGATGTTGGTGAGCTGTCCGATTGCGACGCTGCTGCTGTTGAGCGTCGGCGCGTCAGCGATGCCGGCGGTGATGGCGTTGAGGTCGGTGTAGACCGCCACGCACAGATCGGCCGAGTTGTTGATCAGCCAACGGAAGCACACGTAGAACAGCGCGATCAGAACGAGATCGCGCAGAATCGGCATCGCGGCGTCCTGGTCGGCCTTGCCGGCAACGTGGATCAGCTGGACGAGCATCGCAAGCGCAAGGATGGAAAGCGCGATGGGCTTGACGAGCGTGTCGTTCACGTCGTCAGCCAAATTGAACACCGAATAGCCGCCTGAGCCGAGCATCGCATCGAACGGTGCGGTGAGGATGGTCGATTCGGCGATCATCCCGATGATGTTCCAAGCGCCTGACAGCATGGCTTCCAGGGGAGGCTTCAAGATGTCGTTCAAAAGCCATTCGGTGATCTGGCCAGGGATGTCGAACAAACCTGCCGCGTGCGCGGAGGAAGGAAGGGCAAAAACGGTGCCGAAAGCGGCGATGGCGCACAACGAGACAAGCGCAGCGATGTGGAAGACGCGGTTGGCGGCAAGCACCTGGAAAGCCTTATTTGTCTGCAAACCCATCATCCCTCCTATCCGATCGTGAACTCGCCGGACTCGGTGTTGTAGGTGACGTTGACGGTCGACGCTGCGGTGTTGTCGAGCGTGAACGTCGTGGAAACCAGATGGTCGTTCCAGTCCACCGAAGCCTCGCCGCTCCATTCCATCGCGCTGGCGGTGGGGTAGAACTGGGCGCAGTAATCGGAGAGCCGTTGCTTCAAAACATCGGTGCGGCCGTCGATCAGCGATGCGAATCCCTCATCCATGTCGGGGACCGACAGCTCCTTGGACGCCTCGTCCAAAACGTATGAATCGCTGAGCTCGAACGCCTCGGAAACGACAGACCACATGTCGGGGCTCCCATCCATCGAGACGAACTGATTAAGCTTGAGGAAGTACGTGCCTGCGTCGGTGAGAATCGCGGCCGTGCGGGTCGTGGTTTGGGATTTCTCGCCGTTCGCACCGGTTTCCTCAACGGTCTCTTCCTCGACCGCCGAAATCGCGAAGGTGCGCGTTGCGGTTTGCCCGTCGCCAGCCGATTCGCTGAACGAATCGCGTGTGAACGTGAGCGTCAAGGTTTCGCGCTGCGAGGTCCACACGTTCGCTGCCAGGATGTCGATAAGCTCCTGTTCTTCGGCGGAATAGGAGGCGATAAGGTCAGACTGCTCTTGCGTGAGTTCGACGCTTGAGGCTGCCGCCGTGCCCACCGTTCCTGCTGATTGGCCCTGCTGGGCCCCTTCTTCGACCGGCTCAGGCGCATGCACTGCCGTGCATCGCGCAACGGAGAGCCCCACGACAAGCAGGATCGCTGCGGCGGCAAGCGCAACCGGCAACGGCTTCACGTTCCTGAGCATTTCCTTCAACGTATCCATGGTTCTCATCCCGTCCTTACGCGATCTTCTTGCGGTAATAGCAATCCCAGTTGGTGCCGCATGGGCTTATGTCGACTTCCTCGCCCGAGCTGTCTCCCGCTACGCCGTCATAATTCGTATGGGCGCCGACGTTCTGGCCGTCGCCGATGTAGATTTCGGTGTGTCCGCTGCGAAGCAGGATGTCGCCTCGTTTGAGCGATCCGACGTCTGTGAACGCATGCCTCTCGAAGCCGATGCCAGGCAGGATCGAGGGCATCGTATCGGTCGTGAAAGGCCACGTTCCGCCGAGCTGGCTGGCCGCATAGCCGCTCTGGAGCATCGCGTAGTAGACAAGAGACGAGCAGTCCACATCCGGATTCATCGTTCTGTTCGCCATCGAGTACCCATGCGTGTCATCCGCTGCAATCGCGATCGCAGCCTCCACATACGATGCAGAGGTGAGGGCTTCGTAAAACCGCTCCGCATCCGCAATGCGCTGGGATATGCGGGGCACGCCTGGCGCTTCGAACCCATAGCAGAACTCGCGGGTCGCCTGGGCCACGTCGTCAGTTTCCTCGAACCCGCGACGCGATCCTCCGACGGCGGTTCCGGCAGGAGGGTCGGTGGAAGCGGACGACACGATGTGGTAGGAGCGCGCCCACCATGAGGCCGTGTAGCGCGTCCAGAAGAACTCAAGCTGAGCTTGGAGATCGGCCCAGTTCTTGTTGTTGTCGGTGCACCAATCCATGAACGCGCAGTAGATGCATCCATGGCCCCGCATAGGCGGAATTGAGTTCGATGCGTGCGTGTACTGGAAGATTCCAACTGCACGCTCGTACCGATAGCTGAACACGCCGTCGTAGTTGACGTTGCTTTCAACGTCGATGTTGCCGTTCGCGTCGCGCTCGGCCTCGTTGACGATGTTTCCAAGGATGGCGGCGACCTGGACGTCCCCCAGTCCCTTGTCAAGCAGGAACTGCGCGATCTCGGCCTCGACGCCCTCAAGGGGTCCGACATCCTCTTCCTGGGAGCTGTCTATGCCGCCGATGATTCCGGCACAGGAAGAGAATGCGAGCGCAACGCCGACCAAAAGCAGGATGGCGAGAAGGACCATTGCCGCAGGCCAAAGTACCGCCTTTGCAGGCGAAGCGATGCGGATGGCTTTCGCGGCGGTTCCGGACGCAACGCGCGCCGCCTCGTTTTGAGAGGCGCGAGCCGCCATGCGCTGCGCGGCTATCTTCGCGCGGAGGCGCGCGATGCCGCCGGTCGCCTTCTTCGCGCTCTTTGCTTCGCGCGCGGCTTCGGCGAATCTTCCCGTGGAGGCTGCTGCCTCATCGGCAACGGCCGACGCAGCTTGGGATGACCTGGCGGCTTCCAGGGCCTTGTCAGCAGCCTGCCTTGCTATGCGGGAAGCGTCAGCGCCTGCATCGTCGCCGAGGTCCTCGCGCCCTGAATCGTCAAGTGCGCGCGATGCGGTTTCAACGCCCGCGCCGCCCGCCTGGGCAAGGCGCGTGGAGCTTGCAAGCCGTCCAGACTGCATCCGGATTTCGGCCTGCTCCATCTCGTACCTCAGCCGCTCCGATCCTTCGCGAGCATGATCGGTTCCTCCATGCACAGCGCTTTCACCGCCGACGTCTTGCGAAGCGTCGCGCGCACGATCGGTGAACGTGCGCGCATGGCCGCCAGCCTCGCGGCCGTTTTCGAAGCCCGCCTCTCCCGGCTCGCCGGGACGCGGGCGCATCGAAGACTCGTCGGCCACTCCTTCATCGAACGCCATCGCCGAGCCGGCGCGTGCGTAGCCAACGCCTGCAGAAGCAGACGGGGCCTCAGCTTTGCTCACGCCGGCGCGCGCAGCGGCGCCGCGCTCGGGCTCAAGCTCGTTTGCGGGCCGGCGCTCGCCGACCTCTCTTCCGCCTATGTCGGTGAAGCGGCTAATTCGTCAATCCCTTCCGGGCGGCTTCGAAGCGCTCCTTGAGCTTCTTTTCCGCCACCTCGCTTGCCTTGGTGTTCATCAGGTCGTACATGAGGCCCTGCGGCCATTCGCCGCGAATGGGGATGTGGAGCTTGCCTGCGAGAACAAGTCCCTCGCCGGGCTTCACGGTCTCGTCGATGTGCTTCAGCTCGGACTCCGAAAGCCCCTTCAGCCTTGCCCACGCCTCGGCGTCCTCAGCGCTTTGCGCAAACAGCAGGCAGAAGTCCGAGTTCGCCGCGATGGTCGCGGTCGAACGGTTCTTCGCGATCAGGTTCGCGTTCTGAACGATCCCGATGGCGATCAGGTTGAACTTCGGCAGCTCGCTCCAGAAACGCGTCAGGTAGTCGACGACCTCCTGGTGGCGCAGAAGCGATTGCAGCTCGTCCACGAACAGCCACGTCGTGATGCCGCGATCGAAGTTGTGGAACACCTGCTGGCGCACAGCCTCAAGCTCGGCGATCAGAACCGGCGTGCGCATGTCGTCGGGCAAGTCCTTGATCGACATGTCGATCACGCGGCGTCCCCAATCGACGTTGCTCTGGTGGTTGAGGAAGCTGTTCGGGCCGGTGACGAAACGCTCGTAGCGGAGCGCCAAGCGCTGGGCCACGTCCTCGGGCTGGCGCTTGAGCGATTCGTAGAAGTCCTGCAGGATCGGCACCTCGCCGCGCGCGCCCGCATCCTCGTAAGCCTGCGACACGCAGCGCGTGATGATCGAGCGCTCCTCGTCGGAAAGCGCAGCTCCCGCCTCGTGCGCCATGGCGGCGGTGAACGCGCAGACGGCGCTGATCTTCTGCGCCATCACGCGCTCGTCCACGCCGTCCTTCTCAGCGCCGTTGACCGCGAACAGGTTGAAGTGGGTGTCCGTGCCGGCCATCATGCGGAACACGCGCCCGCCCGCCGCCTCGGTTGAAGGCTCGTACTCGGCTGCGGGGTCCAGGATGATGATCTGGTCCGCCATCGCCTCGGGAAGCTCTGCGCCGCACTTGGGGCAGGCGTCCGCCTCGGTGATTCCGAGCCATCCGCATTTCTGGCAGTCACGCGGAGCCTTGGCGGCCTCGATGGGCGGATGGCCCATGATGACCGACATGATGAGCTGCTTGACGGCGAAGCTCTTGCCGCTGCGCGGCTTGCCGGAAACAAGCCCGCTCGGATTCTTGAGCGATTTGATGTCGATGCCGACCGGGTTGTTGGAAAGCTTGTTCACGCCGATGTACTCTCGTCCCGGCACCATGTAGCTTTCCGCTGTGGCGAAAGGCGAAAGCAGTGCGCACTGCGCAGTGTTGAGAAGGCGAGACACCTCCACCGAGTTCGCGCCGACCGGAAGCATCGAAGAGAGGCCTTGGCGCTGGCGTTTGGGCAGAACCTCCACGACGAGGCCATGGGCGCGCGCCGTGTCGATGATCTGAACAGCCTGATCGGTAAGCTCGCCGATCGAGTCAGCCCACGTGCAGATAAGCGCTGTGAAGTCGTAGAGGTTCTGGCCTCGGTTCTCCAGGCCGTCAAGCACCTCGCGCGCTTCGGCTTTCGAATGCGACAGCGCATACGGCACGATCGAGCCGTCGTATCCGCGCCGCAGCGCGCTTTGCTGCTCGGAGATTATCTCCGCGTCGATCCAGTTGCTCCGCTGTGCGGCGAACAAAAGCGCTTTGGCCTGGTCCCATCCTTGCAGATGCCACGTCACCGCAAGCGGGATCGGCAGATCGACGATGGATGCGAAAGCGGAATCGGTAAGGCGCGTGATCGTGCGGACGACGAGCACCTGCCCGAACGTCTTGCCATCGACGACGAAGAACGTGTCGTCGCGCGTGTTGTTGTAAGCCTTGAAGTCGATCACTTGCGGGGCGACGAAATCCTTCACCGTGAGGCCGTTCTCGGCGGTGATGTCGCGCTCGTAAGAAAAGTCGAACGGCGTGTCCGGGCGCAAAAGGCGAGCGATTGCGGCGGCGCGCGCCGCACCGTCGAGAAGGTGCGTGCCGGCTCCGATCTCGCCGAGCGCGTCGGACACCTTCGTTCGCATCGAGGCGAGGCTTCGCACCGCGTCAGCAAGGGAGTACGCGCCAGTCGAATACGTCACGAAACGACGGCGACGAAGCGTTGATTTTCCTTCGGCCATCTTGCGCTCGATGACCGCGTTGGCCTCGGCCGCGTACGGAGCAAGTTGTTCGGGCTGCGCTTCGACATCGAAGAAATCCGTGTCGAGCCGCCCGATGGCGACCGGCTCGTTCCAGACGGTGTACTGGATCGACTTGTCGGGGCCGTATTCCTCCAAAAGGCCGCACATGCGGTCGAACACCATTTCCTGATCGGTGCGGCGCGCCGTCTGGTAGGAGATGTCGTCGAACTCGATGGTCTCGCTGTAAAGCCCGATGCCGTTCTTCTTCGGCTGGACCACAACGCACGTGCCGTCGGAGAATATCGCGTCCCATGGAAGCCATCCGAGAACGTCGTCGCTCATGGCGCGGGCGCGCTTCGCGGCGCGGTGCCGCTGCTGGAGCTGCTTGTCGCGCGCTTTGAGCTGGCGTTGGATGTCGGCGGCCTGCGACGTCTTGCGCATTTCGCGCTCCTCTTTGGCCAGTCGCCGCTTCTCCGCTTTCGCCTCGCGCATCAGCCGTTTGCGCTCCTTCTTGTCGACAGGCGTGCCGAGCGCTTCGGAAGGCGCGAACGCCGAGAGGGCGGTCGCGTCAAGGGTGCCCAGTCCAGCGGTATCAGCCAAGGAGGTCGCTTGGGCGCAAGCGCTCAGCTCCTGCTCCGGTGAAGACTGCGTCAAGGGCGCGCTCTGCGCGGCGGGCGTCTTTGCCGTTTTCTTTCTTCCGAACATCCTCCACCTCCTTTTCGAACTCGTCCCGTTTCCATGCGCTCTGGTAGATCAAGACGTCTTTTCCGAGCGCGTGCTTCGCCCACAGCGGAAGCCATTCCTCGGCGCGCATCCCGTCGGGTTTCCAAAACCCGATGCCCCAGAACGGCAAAGCGGCGATTACGACCAGCCAACCCCATTCGTCAATGCCTACGCAGATGACGCTGTTGAGGTAAAACGCCATGAGAAGCGATGCGCCGATGGCGCATGCCGAGCAGACGAGCGTTCGCTTGGTGAGCTTGCCTATGACCTTGGGCTCGTAATCGGCCAAGTCCTTCTGTATCGGCAGCGTGAGCATCGCTATTCACCTGCGAACGACGTGTCGAGGTTGCCGAGGAAAAACGAAAGCCCCATGGCTCCCGCTCCGCCGACCAAGCCAACGATCGACATCGTGAGCTGCGCGCCGCCGCCGCCTCCATCTCGGAGGTTCAGGAAAAGCCAGATACCCGAGATCACGAGCACGAGCGCGCCTCCGTACTGCAAAGCGGCCTGGATGTTGTTCATAACGTCGTCAAGCATTTTTCTCTCCTGTCCGTTTTTGCCTGCAAAACCGTGTGCTAGAATCCGAAGTGCGAAAGGGCTGCCCGCTCTTTCGTCGCAAACTGCCAGGGCTGGTGCGGTGTAGGAATTGGGGTTCCGAACCGGGTTCGAGGCGAAGCCTCCGCCAGCCCTACTTCTATGCTGAAAAGCTCGCCGCACCCCCCAAAGTCACCGCCAGAGACGAAATGCAGGCCCCTGCGACCATGAGGATGATCGGGCCGGTGATCCGCGTCTGCTGGTTGAAGTTCAGAAACAGCCAGAACCCGCCGAACACCACCAAAAGCCCGCCGACGAACGTGCCCGCCGCAGACAGAAGCGCAACCGTCTCGTTGAGCCCGATTCCTTCTCCCATCAACCCTCCTTTCCTTCATCTGCCGGAACCCAAGCCGCCGGCATCGCTTTGAGCCTTTCGTCGAAGTCATAGGGAACCCGCCCCGCGTCGCGGTCTGCCTTGTAGCGTGCGAAATCGAAGTACTCGGTGAACTTTCGCTTGCCCTTCGAGCAGCCGCGATCCTCGCGCGCCGGATCGAACCATTCGTAGAAGTCGTATGCCCCAAAACCCGTCTTCCAGTCCTTGAAGGCGTTCTTGCCCTTCATCAGGACGTAGGCATGCGTGGGCGGGCAAGTGCGAAGCTGCCCCACGCTCACGACGGGGCGCTGCACCGCCTGGCGGCTTTCCGTCGTCTGTCCCGATGTGCCGAACGAGCGGGAGGTCTGGATCATGTCGATCGTCTCGGTGCCGGAAAGCGTCTCGAAACTCTTCAAGGTCTTTTCGTTCGAGCCGCCCATGAAAACGATCGTCGCGCAGTTGTCGCGAAGCTCGGCGGCGACGTGCTCGCCGTAAGTGCCGTCGAGCTGGTCGATGGACTGCACGCACATGCTCACCGACACGTTCTTGGAGCGCACCGTCGCAAGCGCCCCGTCGATCTCGGGCAGCTTGCCAAGGTTCTTGAACTCGTCCGCGAGGATGTGCACCGGGCGCGGAAGCCGCGCACCGGGAAGCTTGGTCGCGTTCTCGTCAAGGCGCATGAGCGTCAGGAAGAAAACGAGCGCGATCAAGGGCTTGTACGTCTTGTCCTGGTCGTGGCTGATGATCGACAGCACATGCGATCCGTTCCCCGATCCGAGAGCGTCGAGGTTGAGCGTGTCCTCGGAAAGCAGGCGGCGCATCGTGGGCGACATGAGCGAGGACAGCGTCGCGGCGGAGGTGATCAGAACCGACTGGCGCGTCTCAACCGCGCCCTTGCGGTACGTGAAGTAGGCGGAAAGCGCCGGGTCCTCCGAGCGCTTGTGCGGGCCGAACCACCGCTGGTCGGGCTTGGGCTTCCAATAGCCGTCGTCAAGGACCTCGATTGGCGACAGGTCGCGCACGTCGCACGGAACCTGGGTTGCGTTTGAGACGCCCCAGCCGGCTTTTCCGGAGGTCTTGGGCAGATAGCCGGTCTCCCATGCCTCCATCATCAGATCGACCGCGTCCTTGCCGACATCCGCCGGATCGACCTGCTGGGAGAGCACCAGGTCCATGACGCCGGGAAGCGTGCATTCCTTTTTGCCCCATGCTTGGAGCAGAAGGCCCGCATCTCCCTGGAACAGCGTCGTCGCGCAGCGCGACCAGAACGGGTCTTCCTTCGCGCCGTCTTCGGTGGCGTTGAGGTTGCTCACGATGCAGGAGCAGATGCGCGTGAGCATCGATCCGGAAATCTCGCAGACTTTGTCGACCAGCGCCACCGCGTCGAGAGCGAGCACGGCGCCCGCTTCCGCCTCCACGTCCCAGCGCAGGCATGGAAGGCCTTCCGGGGTGAGCAGAAGCTCGCCGGCCTCCTCGTCGGTGCCGCACAGATGCGAGGAGGTGTAGCGCATGCCATGCGGCAAAACGCACTCGATGCGAACGCTGCGCGCGGCAAGATCGCGATTGCGCAGACGCACGCGCAACGCCACGCCGCGAACGTCGCCGGACGCGAACGAGTTCGCTCCGAACGAGACGGCGAGCGCCGCATCTGCCGTCAACGGGCGGCGGCCGGTGCAGTCGGGATCAGCGCAAAGCGAGGCTTCCGCCGGCATGGGCGCATGGCAAACCGGGCAGAGCCAATCCTCCGATGGGGCGGGGGCGGCTCCAGCCCGCGTGATCGTCTCGCCGTCGATGGCGACGGAAAGCTCCTCGCACGGCTTGCCCTCCTTCACGCCGAGGGAGAGCTTTTCCCCATCGACGCTTGCCGTGCAGACGACAGGCGCGCCGTGGGGATTGACGGCATCGACGTATGCGGTGTTCACGCTTGCGAACGGGTTGCACTTGTCGGAGTTTTCCGGATCGCGCACGTTGAAACAGCGCACATCTGCGCCTGAGTTCACGAGCGCGTGCCCCACGTCGGGAAGCACGTCGCCTTTGGTGTCGGTGAACACCAAATCGAACCCTTCATCAGCGATGCCGGAAGGACCGACGCCGCCCGGGCACAGCCTCGTGCCCATGCTCGCCGCAATGAGCGGCTTAGCATAAGACGACGTCTTGCCGCCGCCCGAGGTGCCGATCACAAGAGCGTTGAGGTTGAGCGCGGTCATCGCGCGGGCCAGCTCCTTGCCGCGCGGACACACCGCCATCCAGGCGTGCGTCGTGAACTTGAGGTTGTTGGAGGGAAGCTCCGCGTCGGTGATGTCGGAGAAGTCCTCCGCGATGGCGAGGCGCGAATCGCCGTGCTCAGCGCCCGGATCGTAGTTGCCCTGCTTTCTGACCCACATCGAGTAGTAGACCCACGGGATCAGAAAACCGATCGCGCCCCAGCACAGGCAGCCGGAAAGCGTCTCCTCGTCAAGGGAGAAAAACGGGAACGGATCGGACGCGAGGCGCGGCCACAGAAGGTCGATGTTCGCGAAGCCCACGGCGACAAGGCCCGACCAAAGCCATGCGAAGGCGTAGAGGAAGACGACCGAGAACGCCGTGACGACGCACATGAGCTTGCGCCGCTTGCGGCGCTCGCTCTCAGTGAGCCGCGTCTTGCGCTCGGTTGCCGAGACCCCTCTGCCGTGGAAGATCGCCATTACCTGCTCACCGACCTCGAAAGCTCGGGCGCGGGCACCGAGCGATTGCGCGCGATGGCCTCCGCGCGCTCCTGGGCGCGCTGGAAATCGCCCGCACGCGCCTCGGTCTGCGCACGATGCTCGATGGCGGCGCGTTCCTTGAGCGTCTCAAGCCCCTCGAAGCGCGTCGCATCGATCACTCCCTGGTCGATGTAGCTCTCGGCAACCTGCACGAGAGCCGGCGCATCTGCCGATGCGACGCTGATCAGGACCTGGCCCTGGGGGTCGGGCGTGGCCACGGTGAAGTTCTTGACGCCCTCGCGCTGAAGCGCATTGGCGATGATCTTGGCTCCCGGATCGTCTTCGCGGGTCTGGAAGATGATGAACGAGTCCTGCCCGACGCCGCGCGCCGCAAGGTCCTGCGCGGACATGGAGGGCGGCCCAGGCGAAGCCTGCGGGTTCGCAAGCGCGCCCTGACCCATGAGGTTCATCACCTTCTGCACATCGCTCGGTGCAACTGCGAACTGGCCGCGCCCGAAATCAGGAGACCACGTCGCGTTAAAGCTCACGCCATGCTCGGAAAGCGCCTCTTGAACGGCCATGTGCTCTGCTTCGCTTCGGGATTCGATGGTCATCCAGCGCTGCGCGGAGTCGCCCGCGCCGGCGGCGTTCACCACGTTGCCGTTGATGACGTCGCCTTTGACGGTCGTTTTGCTTTTCGAGCGCCCGGACAGGGCGCGGGTAAACGCGTTGTACGCCATGCGGGACAGGTCTTCGCCTGCGGTATCGCCCAGATCGATCATTTCCCAACCCTCCTCGGATCGTTTTGAAAACCGCCGGATGTCGGCCCATCCGGCGGCAGCCTTTCGTCGCATTCCGCAGCCGTTGGGGCGCTGCGGCAGGCGCCATGGCCGATGGCGCGCCCATCCGCCGAAAGCGGCGGCGCGTGGGTTCACTCTTGTTTCGCTGCGAACCGCTCGTAGGCGGCCTTGCGTTCGGATTGCATCGCGCGGTGGAGCCGCTTGCAGTCGGCATCGGAAGCGGGATCGCCGCCCGCTTCCGCAACGCGGCTTCGAGCATCGAGAAACGCCCAGTACGCCCGACCGAACCGCTCGTCGGCGGACGCGAGCGCGGGCAGCGTCTTCGGCGCGCCCACTGGGATCACCGCGCCGCCGCCTTCGGCGCGCAAAGCCTCGATCATGGCCCGTGCGCCGTCTGCTGCGGCGGATTCGAGCCATCGCTTGAGCTGCGGGAAGAAACGGGGCTTGCGCGCCTCGGCGCGCGCGGCCTTCTGGCGCTGCTCCCACGCCATGCGGATTTCGGCGGGGGAGTAGCCCCGGGCCACGAGCGCATCGAAGGGAGCGCGCCCGGCACGGATCAGGTTGCGGTTGACGGTTGCGCGCTCCATCAGCTCCCACTCGCGGTCGGCTTCGGCCGAAATGGGGAAGGGAGCAGTGTTGCGCTGATTGGAGGTTTCGGATTTTCGATCTTTTGATCCGTCCGACCGTCCGTCCGCTCGGCTGGAAACGGATGTGCGCCCATGCGCTGTTCCAACCTGGGAGGTACCTTCTGGTTGGTTGGACGGATAGTAGTTAGATTTACAAGTATTAACTAAATAATTAGGGGTTTCATTCTGACCAGTATCACATTGGAACTGTTGAGCGACCTGGGGTTTTGCGACTTTTCCACTATCGTCGGATGGAGCGTTTCCGTTTTCCACAGCGCTCAAATTCTCAACAGTTTCACTGTGGAACTGTTGAGCGATCTGGGGTTTTGCGACTTTTCCACTATCGTCGGATGGAGTGGTTTCCTTAGTTTTCGGCTTGGGAAACATGTTGAAGTAATAGATGTTGAAGGAATTTCGCTGGCCTTTACGCTGTCCTTTTTGGATGCGGATAAGGTCGCGTTCTTCCAATATTCCGCGCATTTCGTAATACTTCTTGCGGCTCATGCCGCTCTCTTCGATCTGCGTATCGACACCCGGAAACGCGCATGCCCTTCCGTTCATAAACGTCATGAGGTAGGCGTAGAGAAAGCGTGCGTCGCGGGGAAGGGTTGAATCGCGCATGACCTTTTGGGCAACGATGCCATAACCGTCCGACAAGATGCCGCCGTCGATGATTCCGATGTCACCGAAACGCGGATCGTATTCGAAAGTGCTCGACGTCATTCGAACTCACCTGCCTGCAAAAGGTTCGCCGCGCGAAGCTCTGCAACGGAGGCGAAGAGGGTGATCGCCGTGAAATGGAACATGGTGATGAACCAGGCGGGCTTGGGAACGGCCTCGCCGGAATGGCGGAACATGTTCAGAAGGCAGAAAAGGAATTTCGAGTCTGGGGAAAGATTGGGATTGAGCCATACCTCGCGCTCGCCTGCGTGTGCGCGCTCGATCTCAGCGACCTGCTCGGGAGTCCCGTCGATGACGAACTCCACGGGAGCGTCTTCCGGCTCGTCAAGGAGAAGGGCGAAGGGGTAGCTTGATGGGAGCCAGCCGTCTTCGCGGATTTTGCTTAAGTTAAGGTCTCGATGGTTTCTCATAGCATCCTCCATTTCCTAGTTCCCGAGCGCGCTACGAGAGAAACTCCGCAGGGGCTGGCGCAGGAGGGAGGTGCGGCACCTGACGCGGATAGCTAGTCCGTCGCTGCCGTCCGTTCGCTCTCCCGCGCCTGGAAATGGAGTTCGCCTCGGGGGCTATGCGCGTAAAAACGCATGCCGCCTCAGGCTGTCCGCAGATAACTGGAAACCCGCATATTTCCATATCTCCTAAAAATTTTTCTTGACGACTTGCATATTGCGTCGTATTGTGTTCAGTTGCATTTTTTCGCAGATTCACGGATTCTCTTGAAGGAGGAAAGACCTCGTGGCCCAAGGAAAAACCGCTGATCACAGCGCCCTTTACCGGAATCGTAGGAGCTTTGCGAAAATTCCCGACGTGATGGATATGCCCAACCTCATCTCCGTCCAGACGGATTCTTTCGCTTGGTTTACCAACGAAGGCCTGGCGCAGGCGTTCAAAGACATCAGCCCCATTGAGAACTCCACCAAGGACATGTGCGTCGAGTTCGGCAAGCACGAGTTCGGCGAGCCCAAGTACACGGTGGACGAGTGCAAGGAAAAGGACGTCTCGTACCAGGCGCCCCTGTTCGTCGAGATCCGCTTCATCAACCGCGAGACGGGCGAGATCAAAGAGCAGGACGTCTTCATGGGCGACTTCCCGCTGATGACCCCGCGCGGCACGTTCATCATCAACGGCACCGAGCGCGTCGTCGTCAGCCAGCTGGTTCGCAGCCCCGGCGTTTACTTCGCCGCCGAGCGCGACAAAACCTCCGACAAGACGGTGTACAACGCAAAGGTCATCCCGAGCCGCGGTGCGTGGCTCGAGTTCGAGACCGACAAGCGCGACATCCTCTCGGTCCGCATCGACCGCAAGCGCAAGCAGCCGGCCACGCTGCTGGTGCGCGCCCTTGGCCTGGCCGAGACTCGCGAGGACATCATCGAGCTGCTCGGTTCCGACGAGATGGTCCTGCGCACCCTCGACCGCGACCCCGCCACCACCAAGGAAGAGTCGCTCATTGAGCTGTACAAGCGCTTCCGTCCCGGCGAGCCGCCCACCATCGACTCCGCCCGCACGCTGCTGGAGGGCCTGTTCTTTAACCCCCAGCGCTACGACCTGGCGAAGGTGGGCCGCTACAAGATCAACAAGAAGCTCGGCTTCGACTCCGAACATGATTCCTCCACGCTCACCGAGGAGGACATCGTTCGCACGATGCGCTACATCATCGGTTTGCACGACGGCCAGGAGGGCTTCTCTACCGACGACATCGACCACTTCGGCAACCGTCGCATCCGCACCGTGGGCGAGCTGATCCAGAACCAGTTCCGCATCGGCCTGTCCCGCATGGAGCGCGTCGTCCGCGAGCGCATGAGCATGCAGGAGCCTGACGACATCACGCCGCAGAGCCTGGTGAACATCCGCCCGATCGTGGCGGCCATCCGCGAGTTCTTCGGCTCTTCGCAGCTGTCCCAGTTCATGGACCAGGCGAACCCTGCCGCCGGCATCACCCACAAGCGCCGTCTGTCGGCACTGGGCCCGGGCGGCCTGTCGCGTGAGCGCGCTGGCTTCGAGGTCCGCGACGTCCATACGTCCCACTACGGCCGCATGTGCCCCATCGAGACTCCTGAAGGCCCCAACATCGGCCTGATCGGCTCGCTGGCAACCTATGCTCGCGTGAATCCCTACGGCTTCATCGAGACCCCGTACCGCCGCGTCGTCGACGGCAAGGTCACCGACGATGTTGACTACCTGACCGCCGACGAGGAAGAGAACTACGTTATCGCCCAGGCGAACGCGTTGTTCGACCCCGAGACGCGCGAGTTCGGCCATCGTGACGCCTATGGCAACTTCATCAAGTCTGCCAAGGTCCTCTGCCGTATGAAGAACTCCGCTGGCGAGTTCGGCGACCCCGACGAGGTGCCGCCCGAGATGGTGAACTACATGGACGTTTCCCCGCGCCAGATGACGTCGGTGGCAACGTCGCTGATTCCGTTCCTCGAGCACGACGACGCAAACCGCGCTCTGATGGGCTCGAACATGCAGCGTCAGGCTGTGCCGCTGCTGAAGCCGCACGCTCCGCTCGTCGGCACCGGCATCGAGCACCGCATCGCCGTTGACTCCGGCGAGATCCTGGTTGCGCAGAACCCCGGCGTGGTCGACTACGTTGACGGCCAGACCATCATCGTGCTCAACAACGACGGCGAGTACGACGAGTACCTGGTGCCGAAGTTCCAGCGCTCCAACCAGAGCGGCTGCATCAACCATCGCCCCATCGTCCGCAAGGGCGACGAGGTCCAGGCCGGCGACGTGCTGGCCGACGGCCCGTCCTGCGACGGCGGCGAGCTGGCGCTGGGCCAGAACCTGATGGTTGCTTACATGCCGTGGGAAGGCTACAACTACGAGGACGCTATCATCGTGTCCGAGCGCGTCGTGGCCGAGGATCTGCTGACCTCCATCCACATCTCCGAGTACGAGGTGGATGCCCGCGACACGAAGCTGGGCCCCGAGGAGATCACCCGCGAGGTTCCCAATATCTCTGACGACATGCTGTCCGACCTGGACGCCGACGGCATCATTCGCGTGGGCGCCGAGGTGTTCCCGGGCGATGTGTTGGTGGGCAAGGTCACCCCGAAGGGCGAAACCGAGCTCACCGCTGAAGAGCGTCTGCTGCGCGCTATCTTCGGCGAGAAGGCCCGCGAGGTGCGCGACACGTCGCTGAAGGTGCCCCACGGTGCCGGCGGCCGCGTCATCGGCATCAACCGCTTCAGCCGCGCTGCTGGCGACGAGCTGGCTCCTGGCGTGAACGAGCTGGTGCGCATCTACGTGGCGCAGAAGCGCAAGGTGCAGCAGGGCGACAAGCTTTCCGGCCGTCACGGCAACAAGGGCGTTATCTCCCGCGTGCTGCCGGTCGAGGACATGCCGTACCTGGCTGACGGCACGCCGATCGACGTCATGCTGAACCCGCTGGGCGTTCCGTCCCGTATGAACGTCGGTCAGCTGCTCGAGAACCACCTGGGCTGGGCCGCGAAGTGGGGCTGGTCGGACGATCCGAACAGCACCGAGGTCGTCGAGGGTCCGCAGTACGTTGCGACGCCGGTGTTCGACGGCGCAACGGAAGAGGAGATCTCTGACGCCATCGAGGCCGCCAACCGCAACCTCATCAACATGAACCATGCCAAGTACGGCGACAAGGCGCGCGACGAGTTCGTGCCGCAGCTGTCCCGCACCGGCAAGACCACGCTCTACGACGGCCGCACCGGCGAGCCGTTCCGCGAGCCCATCACCGTGGGCCAGACCTACATCCTGAAGCTGGGCCACATGGTCGATGACAAGATCCACGCCCGCTCGACTGGCCCTTACAGCCTGATCACCCAGCAGCCGCTGGGCGGCAAGGCTCAGTTCGGTGGCCAGCGCTTCGGCGAGATGGAAGTGTGGGCGCTGTATGCGTACGGCGCTTCCAACGTGCTGCAGGAGATCCTCACCGTCAAGTCCGACGACACGTCGGGCCGCGTGAAGAGCTACGAGGCCATCGTCAAGGGCGAGAACATCCCGCCTGCCGAGGTGCCCGAGTCCTTCAAGGTTTTGGTGAAGGAAATGAAGTCGCTCTGCCTGAACGTCGAGCTTGAGGGCCACGGCAGCAAGGCGGTCGACATCGAGACCGAGCCTGAGGACGAGGACGGCGATTCCGCCCTGTACCAGGCCATGGCTGCTGACGCCGCCAAGACTGAGGACGAGTCCACGAGCGCGCTTGACGACATCGCTGCCGGGCTCGAGGAGCTCATCGGCGGCACTGCAACTGACGACGAACAGATCAACACCCTTATCGGCGAGGAAGGGGATCGATAAATGACGACCGAATTCGATGTGAGCAACTTCGACGCCCTGCGCATCTCGCTGGCGAGCGCCGATGATGTGCGCAACTGGTCGCGCGGCGAAGTCAAAAAGCCCGAGACCATCAACTACCGCACGCTCAAGCCCGAGAAGGACGGCCTGTTCTGCGAGAAGATCTTCGGCCCCACCAAGGACTGGGAGTGCGCCTGCGGCAAGTACAAGCGCGTGCGCTTCAAGGGCATCGTGTGCGAGCGCTGCGGCGTTGAGGTGACCCGCTCCAAGGTCCGTCGCGAGCGCATGGGCCATATCGAGCTGGCTGCGCCCGTGAGCCATATCTGGTACTTCAAGGGCTCGCCCTCCCGTCTGGGCTACCTGCTGGACATTCCGCCGAAAGAGCTGGAGAAGGTGCTGTATTTCGCTAGCTCCATCATCACGTCGGTGGACAAGGAGGCCCGCGACGAGGACGTCGACGAGCTGCGTGACGAGCTGGCTGCCGATCTTGAGGAGCTGGACGCCGAGCGCGACCGCCTGATCGAGTCGACCCGCCGCCTCTCCACGACCTACGTGCCCGAGGACGACGACTTCATCGACGACATCGACGACGACGAGCGCATGACGCCCGAAGAGGTCGAAGAGGAGATCGCCGACATCTACGAGGAGTTCAACGAGCGCAAGGCTCTGCGCAAGGAGGCCTTCGACGCGTTCCTGAAGATCGAGCCGAAGCAGCTCGTTCCGGACGAGTCGCTCTACCGCGAGATGCGTCTGAACTACCGCGACTATTTCACCGGAGGCATGGGCGCCGAGGCCGTGAGCGACCAGCTTGAGGACATGGATCTGCAGGCGGTTGCCGACGAGCTCGCTGACACCATTGCCAACGGCAAGGGCCAGAAGCGCGCCAAGGCAATCAAGCGCCTGAAGGTTGTCGACGCGTTCCTGAAGTCCGACAACAAGCCCACGGATATGATCCTGAGCGCGATTCCGGTCATCCCGCCCGACCTGCGCCCGATGGTGCAGCTTGACGGCGGCCGTTTCGCCACGAGCGACCTGAACGACCTGTATCGCCGCGTGATCAACCGCAACAACCGTCTGAAGCGCCTGCTTGACCTGGGTGCTCCGGAGATCATCGTCAACAACGAGAAGCGCATGCTGCAGGAGGCTGTGGACAGCCTGTTCGACAACGGTCGTCGCGGCCGCCCGGTCACGGGTCCCGGCAACCGACCGCTGAAGAGCCTCTCCGACATGCTGAAGGGCAAGCAGGGCCGCTTCCGTCAGAACCTGCTGGGCAAGCGCGTCGACTACTCTGGCCGTTCGGTTATCGTCGTCGGCCCCGAGCTGAAGCTGCACCAGTGCGGCCTGCCTCAGCAGATGGCACTCGAGCTGTTCAAGCCCTTCGTGATGCGTCGTCTGGTTGAGCTGGAGTACGCTGCCAACATCAAGGCTGCCAAGCGCGCTGTCGACCGTGGCGCCAGCTACGTGTGGGACGTGCTTGAAGAGGTCATCGCCGAGCATCCGGTGCTGCTGAACCGCGCACCTACCCTGCACCGTTTGGGCATCCAGGCATTCGAGCCGGTGCTCGTGGAGGGTAAGGCCATCAAGCTGCATCCGCTGGTCTGCACCGCCTTCAACGCCGACTTCGACGGCGACCAGATGGCAGTGCACGTGCCGCTGGGCGTTCCCGCTCAGGCGGAGGCTCGCGTGCTGATGCTCTCGTCCAACAACATCAAGTCTCCGGCTCATGGCCGCCCGCTGACCGTGCCCACCCAGGACATGATCATCGGTCTGTACTACCTGACCTCCATCCGCGACGGGTTCCCGGGCGAGGGTCGCGCGTTCATCGACTTCAAGGATGCGTTGAACGCCTACGATGCCCATGCCGACGTGGACCTGCAGGCTCGTGTTCAGGTGCGCCTGTCGCACGACACCAAGGTCGCTTCGGCCTTCGGCGAGTACGAGGAGCTCAAGGCTGGTCAGCGCATCGAGACCTCCATTGGCCGCATGATCTTCAACAACGTGCTGCCTGAGGACTACCCGTTCCTCAACTACGAGATGAACAAGAGCGAAATCGGTCGCTTGGTCGAGGACGTGTGCAACCGCTACAGCATGTCTGAGGTTCCGCCGATCCTGGACGGCCTGAAGAGCGCTGGTTTCCACTACGCCACGAAGTCCGGTCTGACGGTTTCGGTCTACGACGCAACGGTGCCGCCGGCCAAGGCCGACATTCTGGCTGTCGCCGATGAAAAGGTTGCCGCCATTGACGAGGACTACGAGATGGGCCTGATGAGCGACGACGAGCGCCATCGTCAGGTTGTCGACGTGTGGAACGAGGCCAATGAGGAAGTGGGCCAGGCCATGGCCGACAACTTCGACCGCTACAACCCCATCTACATGATGGCGTTCTCGGGTGCTCGCGGTAACATCAAGCAGATTCGCCAGCTGGCTGGCATGCGCGGCCTGATGTCCGACCCGAAGGGCGAGCTCATCGACACGCCCATTCGCGCGAACTTCCGCGAGGGCCTGAGCGTACTGGAGTACTTCATCTCTACGCACGGCGCCCGTAAGGGTCTGGCCGACACCGCTCTGCGTACCGCCGACTCGGGTTATCTGACCCGTCGTCTGGTGGACGTTGCTCAGGACGTCATCATCCGCGAAATCGACTGTGGCACCACCGAGGGCGTGCCGTACCCGCTGCTCAACGAGAAGGGAGACCTGGACGAGAACCTGATCGGCCGCTGCCTGTTGGAGGATGCCAAGGGCACCGACGGCACGGTGATCCTGGCTGCCGACAATTACATCTCCAGCATGGATGAGCTTGCTGCTATGCGTGCCGCCGGCATCGAGGAAGTGAACATCCGCACTATCATGACCTGCCATGCCGAGCATGGCGTGTGCCAGAAGTGCTATGGCTGGGATCTTGCCACCTCGCGTCCGGTCAACATCGGCACGGCGGTCGGCATCATCGCTGCTCAGTCCATTGGCGAGCCTGGCACGCAGCTGACGCTGCGTACGTTCCACTCCGGCGGCGTCGCAGGTGAGGACATCACGCACGGTCTGCCGCGTGTTCAGGAGCTGTTCGAGGCCCGCAAGCCCAAGGGCCAGGCGGTTCTGGCCGAGATTGCCGGCACGCTTCAGATCTCCGGCGACAAGTCGCAGAAGATCCTGACCATCCACGACCAGGAGGGCAACTACCGCGAGTACGCCGTTTCGGCGCGCGCTCAGATGCTTCCTGGCGTGACCGATGGGTGCGAGGTTCGCGTGGGCCAGCAGCTGACCAAGGGTTCTGTGAACCCGCACGACCTGCTGCGCCTGACCGACCCGAACACCACGCTGCGCTACATCGTTGGCCAGGTCCAGGGCGTGTACGTGAGCCAGGGCGTGGACATCAACGACAAGCATATCGAGGTCATCGCGCGCCAGATGCTGCGCAAGGTGGCTGTGCTCGACTCTGGCGATTCCGACTTCCTGCCGGGCCGCCAGGTGAACCGCTTCGAGTTCGAATCGGTTGCCAACGAGCTTATCGCCGAGGGCAAGAACCCGCCGGTTGGCCAGCCGCTGCTGCTGGGCATCACCAAGGCGTCGCTCGCCACCGACTCCTGGCTGTCGGCTGCGTCGTTCCAGGAGACCACCAAGGTCCTGACCGACGCTGCCATCGAGGGCAAGACCGATCACCTGGTTGGCCTGAAGGAGAACGTCATCATCGGCAAGCCGATTCCGGCTGGTACCGGCCTGAAGCGCTACCACGATGTGTCGCTCACCTACAAGGGTCGTCCGATCGAGGACCACGTGGAAGGTGAGCAGCTTCCCGACTATGCGCCGGATGCGCTGCGCGACATCGAGGATCTGCTGCCGCAGCCTCAGGATTGGTCGCTTGACGGCGAGGGCTACCTCAACATGGGCGGTTCCTATGGTGGCTACTACAGCGGCATGTCGCTGGGTCATCGCGGCCCGCAGCTGTCCGACGAGGAAGCGCGTCTGTACATCTTCGACGACTTGGGTGTCTCCCAGCGCTGGGCGAACAAGTTCAGCGAGGCTGGCATCGAGACGGTGGCCGACCTGGTGGGCCACACCGAGGAGGACCTGCTTCGCATCGAGGGTATTGGCGCAAAGGCCATCGAGGAGCTCAAGGAGGGGCTTGCCGAGCGCAACCTTTCCCGTGTCATCGAGGACGACCTTGCTGCCTCGAGCGATGACATGAGCCAGCTGCTCGATATGGTGTTCAGTCCCGATGACAACATCCTCATCGGCGGCGACGAGCCCCCGACCTTCAACACCGATGGTGAGGAGATGCTGGGCGAAGCCCTGCCTCCGCGTTCCTACCAGCGCAACCTTGAAGAGCTCGACGCTCTGTTGGGCTCGGTGGGCGCGCTTGGCTTCGGCGTCACCAGCAAGGAGGACGAAGAGGCCTCTAACGCCGAGGATGACGAGGAGAAGTAGCTCGTGAAATCAAGAGGGCGTGTTGCGACACGCCCTCTTTTCGTTTGAGGTGGATCTCGCGTCTGTGAAAATGAGAAAAAGTGACGGTCCCTTTTTCTCATTTTGGAAAGGTCTTTCCATGTCCGACAAGACATTCGTTCCTGAGGATGGGCAGGAGCTGCCCGCCTCCCAAATTGGGGCGACGATGGAGGCGCTTGCCGCCACGATCGCTTCGCGCCGCGAGGCAGGGGAGGAAAGCTATACCTGCAGGCTGCTTTCCGGGCCTTTGGACAAGGTTTTGAAGAAGGTGTCTGAAGAAGCGGTCGAGGTTGGGTTGGCGGCCAAGGATGTTGAATCGCGTGCGGCCGCATCGCTGGCTGCTGCGTTGGCGGTATCTCCTGGCGCAGACGATCTGACGGTGGCTTTGCCTCCCGACTACGACGAGGCGGTGGACCACCTTCGTTACGAAGCCGCCGATGTCGTGTACCACCTGATGGTGGTGCTTGAGCGCTTCGGCATTTCGATTGACGAGTTCGCGGCCGAGCTCAATAGCCGCATGACCGAGGAAGAGCGCCCGCAGGGGGCGGTGCTGCTCAAACCCGAACACATCAAAAGGGGGAACTAGCATGGCACGACTCTTTGGAACCGACGGCGTTCGCGGCGTGGCGAATACCGAGCTCACCTGCGAGCTGGCGTACCGCCTTGGCCAGGCTGCCGTGACGTTTATGGGCAAGGCTATCGTGGTGGGCAAAGACACGCGCCTTTCCGGCGATATGCTGGAGGCGGCGATGGTTGCCGGCATCACCAGCGCTGGCGGCACGGCGCTTCTGGCGGGTATCATCCCCACGCCAGCGGTGGCGCTGCTGGTTCGCGAGCTCAATGCTGCGGGCGGTGCGGTCATTTCCGCATCGCACAACCCGCCGGAGTACAACGGCATCAAGCTGTTCGACGCCCAGGGCTTCAAGCTTCCTGACGAAGTGGAGGATCGCATTGAGCGCTTTGTCAAAGCTGGTGGCCTTGAGGGCGTGATCGCGCTGACGAACAGCGAAGATTTGGGCGAAGGCGTGCCGGAAGCCGCCATGCCCAGCGGCCCCGAACTCGGCGTTGCCGTGGAGGTTGAGGAAGCGTGCGAGATGTACATCGAGCACGCGGTTAGCTCCATTCGCAGCCAAGGCATAGACTTCACGGGCATGACTATTGCCCTTGACACGGGCCACGGCGCTTCGTCGCTTACCAGCCCCGCTGCTTTGCGCCGCCTGGGTGCCGAAGTCATCGTCATCAACGACGACTTCGACGGCAACGACATCAACGTGAACTGCGGTTCCACCCATCTGGGCCCGCTGCGCGAACTCATGGAGGAAACAGGTGCCGACGTGGGCATCGCCCATGACGGTGACGCTGACCGCGTGATGCTGATGACGCCTGAGGGTGAAGAGATCGACGGTGACGTTGTGGAGGCGGTCTGCGCGCTGGACATGAAGGAGCGCGGTCTGCTTTCCGGCAACACCGCTGTGAGTACGGTAATGTGCAATCTTGGCTTCGTGCATGCGATGCGCGACCACGGCATCGATGTGGTCCAGACCAAGGTGGGTGATCGCTACGTGCTCGAGGAGATGCGTGCGAAGGGGTACGCTATCGGTGGCGAGCAGTCGGGTCATATGATTTTGCTGGAGCACAACTCCACGGGTGACGGCCTGATGACCGCCGTGCAGTTCCTTGCCGCAATCAAGCGCACGGGCAAGACGGTGTCCGAGGCGGTCAAGGTGATGACGCGCTTCCCGCAAACACTGATCAACGTGCGCGTTGCCGACAAGCATACCGTCAGCGAAAAGCCTGCGGTCAAGGAGGCGGTTGCTGCTGCCGAAGCGGCCCTGGGCGAAGACGGGCGCGTTTTGCTGCGCCCCTCGGGTACCGAGCCGGTTGTCCGTGTGATGGTGGAGGCGTTGAAGAAAGAAGACGCCGACACGCACGCCAAAGCGATCGCTGCGGTTGTCGAGCAGGCGGGTGCTGAATAACAAAGGCTTTTACGGAACGGGGGCAATGAGCCCTCGTCCGTTCTTTAGGTGCGATGATGGCTGCTGTGCCAAGAAAGGAACGCCGGTGTTTCATCTGGAGGTAACGGGGTTTGAGCCCGAGGAAGGCCAGACTGTGGTTCAGATACCCGAAGGCTGCGTATCGATTGGTGAATCAGCGTTTCGCAAGCAAGGAAAGATCTCCGAAGTCGGGATGCCTGACTCCATCACCTTGGTGCGCAAACGGGCGTTTTCGGGATGCCGGATGATGTCGAAGGTGAGGTTCTCTGCGAACCTCGAAACGCTTGAACCCAATGCGTTCGAGCATTGCCGGTCGCTGCGCGAAGCGAACCTGCCTGCAACGCTTGGCGAGATCCCCGACGGGACGTTTCTCGGGTGCCACCATCTGGGAGCGGTGACGGGGACGGCCCAGCTGTCTTCCGTTGGAAGCCGTGCGTTCGCGCTGTGCAAGGAGCTTGGGCACGTCGAACCGTTCGAGCATGCTGAACAGGTGGGCACGCGTGCCTTCGCTTCCTGCTCGTCGCTCGAAGAGGTGGCGTTTTCCGATGCATTGAAATCGATTGGTCGAGAGGCGTTCGCGAGCTGTCACAAGCTCAAGCGCGTGCATTTTCCCGAAACTCTCGAAGAAATGGGTTCTGACGTGTTCCAGGGCTGCGAGCAGCTCGATTTCGACAGCATCCCAGAGGATTTGAAGTGGAACTTCCCAGACGCGTTTCCGCAGGAGGTTATCGGGCGATACGGCTACGTGAAGGATTCCTGCAGAGCCGACTTGCTGAAGGCATACCAAGCGCGCCATGAACAGGATCGAGCTGATGCGGAAGAGGAGCTGGCGTACTTGCGTGACGAGCGTCGTGAGGCAGAAGCAGCGGAAGCTCATGCATCAGACAGGAAAGAGCGCAATGAGGCGACCCAGCGCATCGATGAGTTGCGCGAGCGCATGCGCGTCGTCCGCGCGAGGATTGCGGCATACGACGATCCGTCTGACGATGACCTGTTGGAGGAGTATCTGCAGGATTAGGTGACGCTATCTACTCGACAGCCCTGATGCGCGCTGCGGGAAAATAGCTCCGAAACGAACAACGGCTGCCTATTGGGCAGCCGTTGTGTTTTGCTGAGGTGCAGACTGCGCTTCAATTAGCGGCGCGGCCCCTTGGGCTTGAACAGCGCGCCCAGCACGCCGGAGATGATGCCGCCCTTGCGCGGGGCCTGCGCGGCGGGTGCGGCCGGTTTCGGGCGTGGAGCCGGAGCTGCAGCCTGTGCTGCCTCGGCCTCGGCAATCTTGGCCTCAACCGCCTTCGCGGCTTCCTTCGAGTCAACCTGGGAGACGTTCTGTCGACGATTCGCCGCGCGCTCGGCCTCCTCGCGAACGGCGGCAGCGCGGGCGACCTGCGCTTGCTTGATCAGATGCTCCTGGGAATCGAAAGGCTCCTCGCCTTCCTGCACAAAGGAGCGCAGCGGCGTGTAGGTTCCGTCGGGGAGCAGCTCGCGCAGCTTGGCCGTGTCGGTCATGCAGGTTTCGAAGTAGCTGATGATCTTCTGGCGAAGCTCGTCATTGAGCACGGGCCAGGCGATCTCAACGCGCTTGTCCATGTTGCGGGTCATGAGGTCGGCGCTGGAAAGGTACACGCGCATGGTCTCGCGCGGGCCGAACCCGTAAATGCGGCTGTGCTCCAGCAGACGTCCGACAATGGATACCACGCGCACGTTTTCGGTGAAGCCCTCCACGCCGGGGACGATGCAGCTGATGCCGCGTACCAGCAACGTGATGGGCACGCCTGCTTGCGATGCCTCGGCCAGCTTGTCGATGATGGCGCGGTCGGTGATGGAGTTCGTCTTGAACATCAAGCCGCACGGCTCGCCCTTCTTCGCAAGCTCGATCTGCTTGTCGATGCCGGCGATGATGTAGGGCTTGATCTGCAGCGGAGCCACCCACAGGATGTCGTAGTCGTCCGAGGCGTTCTCCAGCGCCATGTTGCGGAAGAAGTCGGTGGCATCGCGGCCGAAGGTCTCGTCGGTGGTGATGAACGAAAGGTCGGTGTAGAGCTTGGCCGTCTTCTCGTTGTAGTTGCCAGTGCCCAACTGCGTGATGTACTGCAAGCCGTTTTCGGTCTGACGCGTGATACAGCAGATCTTGCTGTGCACCTTGTAGTCGCGGAAGCCGTAGATGACGTTGCAGCCGGCCTCTTCGAAGCGCTGCGACCACTCGATGTTGTTGCTCTCGTCGAAGCGGGCGCGCAGCTCGAACAGCGCCGTGACCTGCTTGCCGTTTTCAGCGGCATGGATGAGGGCCTCGGCCAGGTGAGACTGGCTTGCCAGGCGATACAGCGTGATCTTGATGGAGATGACCTGCGGGTCGTTTGCCGCCTCGCGCAGAAGCTGCACGAACGCATCCATGCTCTCGTAGGGGTAGGACAGAAGCACTTCGCGCTCGGTCACCTGCTGGATGATGGAGCGGTTGCGCTCCAGGCTTGCGGGCCATTGCGGCGTGAACGGCACGGGGGTCAGGCGGTTGCGCATCTCCTTGGGAACCATGGAGCCCAAGCCCCAGGTGTAACCCAGATCGAGCGGCACCGAGGTGACGTAGGTCTGATGCGCCTTGAGGTTCAGGCGCTTGAGCAGCATCTTGCCCATGGTGTCGGAGAGCGGATGCTCGCTTTCCAAGCGGACCGGCGCCAAGCGGCCGCGGCGCTTCAGGATGCGCTTCATGTGCTCGCGGTAATCCTCGTCGGCTTCGTCGGCGCCTTCGTTGGCGTCGAGGTCGGCGTTGCGGGTGACGCAGATGACGTTGGTATGCTTGAGCGTGTACATGCTGAACACCTGCGATGCGAACATCTCGATCACATGCTCCAGCAAGATGAACTGGAAGCCCTCGCCTGGCAGCTTCACCACGCGCTGTGCCTGGCGCGGCAGGGGAATGAGCCCCATGAGCACGCCCTCAGCACCCATGTTCTTGGTGCCCTTTTCGGCTTTTTCGGTCTTCTCGCTCTTCTTCTTTTTGCCCTTGCCGGTTTCGGCTTCCTCGTCTAGGCGCACGACCACGTACAGGGCACCGTTCTCGAGGTGGGGGAAGGGGTGGCGCGAGTTGATGATCTGGGGCGAAAGGAACGGCATGACGTTGACCTGGAAGTAATCGGCCAGATAGTCATGCTGCTCGGCGCTCAGGTCGGCGGGACGCAGGTGATGGACGCCTTCTTTCATGAGGTCAGCGCGGATCTTCTCGAACACGCGCTCTTGGATGGGGTAGAGCTCGTGGCAGCGCTCATGGATGGCGTTGATCTGCTCGGCGGGGGTCATGCCCGACTTCGAGTCGATGATCTCTTTTTTCGCAAGCGACAGGTCGGTCAGGCTGCCGACACGCACCATGAAGAACTCCTGCAGATTGCTCCAGAAGATGGAAACGAAGTTCCAGCGTTCCAGCATGGGCACGGTTTCGTCGGAACCTTGGTCGAGCACGCGCTCGTTGAACGTGAGCCAGGAAAGCTCGCGGTTCTGCAGGTACGGCGGGTATCCCTCCTTGCGATAGCTGGTCGTGGGTCGGCTGTGAAGGGTGGTCTCTTGATCGCCCATGGATACCCCTTTCGTCCAAGATCTAAGCGAAAAACGCGAACTAGGACATCATACCACGGAATGGCCTCTGAATCGATGAGCCCAAGCGTCGCATCTCTGACAAAATATGGCGTTTCACCGGGAGTTTTAAAGGTGAGGCAAGGGGGCAGCACTGGGTGGGCGTTAGCTCAGCACGCGCTCGATGAGGTAGCCCTCGCGCACGCCGAACTTGCAGATCTCCAGCTTCTGCGCGTCCAAGCCCGAAAGCAGCGCTTCTAGGATGACGCAGCCGGGCGTAAGCGTGTGGATGCGCTCGGCAGACGCTTTGAGCGCGCTATGGGCGTACGCTGATGCATCGCTGCGACGCATGCGCAAAATGCCGTCCACCTGAGCGGGCGTGAGCGTCTTGGGACGAATTCCCTCGCCGTGGGTCTGCGCGTACATCTTTGCGGCGGCGCGCACGGTGCCGCCGATGCCGTAGAAGGTTTCCGCTTCGAAGGCGTCGCGGTCGGGAAGCGAATCGAGCAGCTCCATGAACGCGGCGCGTATGGTAAGTGCTTCTTCTGGCGTGGGAAGGATGTCCTTCACGAAGCGGGCGTAGGAAGAAAGCGAGCCTTGGCCCAGGCTCACGTTGTCGTATTCGACGCCGCCGTCGATGCGCGTGAGCTCGGTGGAGCCGCCGCCGATGTCGATCAGCGTGCCGCGTTCGATCGTGCGGTCGCACGTTGCGCCGACGAACCCCAGATGCGCTTCGTCGCGGGCGGAAAGCAGGTTGATGGGAATTCCCACGCCCTCTTCAATGGCGGCGATGGCTTCGTTGCAGTTCGAGGCGTTGCGCAGCACGGCGGTAGCGAAGCAGTCGATGCGCTTGCATTCGAAGTAGCGCGAGCGCTTCAGATGGCCTTTGAGGATGGTGATGGCGCGCTTGATGCCCGCATCGGTGAACACGCCGTCTTCCACGTAGGCAGCAAGGCCTGCCATCACCTTGTCGTTGATGAGGCTGCGGAAGTCTTTGTTGGTGTAGGAGCGCTTCTTGTTGCTGTCCACTTCGTACACGACAAGGCGCACGGAGTTGGATCCAAGGTCGATGACGGCGTAGTTGGGCATGGTCGATCGCTTCCTTTGGGGCGTTCGGTTCTTCTCCGAAAGACGATTGTAAGCCAAGGTGGCGCGACGCCGCTGCGCCGCGGGCGCGGATTGACCTTCATTTTACAGAGACTTTCCGTGAGCGGTGTCTGCGCGGGGTGCGGCAAACGGCGCTGGCATGCTTCGTTTGCTCAAAATGGTCGTTTTCCGAGATGACGCCACTCTTTCGGATGTCGTGCGAGCCTGCCCTGATTCTTAAAAATGAGTGCTGGCGTGGTAGAATATCAAATTGTTGCAAAATCAACCGTTTCGATGCGGCGTGCGGGCTTTCCGCAATCAGCCGCAGCGCAAGGCGGCAGGATGCGGAAGGGGACGCACATGCTCGAGACCGTCGATTTCACCCGGGAAGCTCCCGAGAAAGAAGAGTACAAGGCGCGCCGCGACGAGCTCATGGAGCGTCTGACCGCCCTGCAGCAGCGCGCCCGCGCCGAGCATGTGGGCCTGGTGGTGCTGTTTGAGGGATGGAACGGCGCCGGCAAGGGCAGCCGCATCTCGGATCTGATGTACCGCCTGGATGCGCGTGCCACTTCCGTCCACGTGACGCCCGACCTCGACATGGCCGCCGTCCGCGGCTTCACCGGTGCGCCGTGGGGCGTGCAGGACTTCTTCCCGCCCATGCAGCAGTTCTGGACGTCGCTCGGCGAGCGCGGCACCATCACGTTCTACGACCGCGGGTGGTATTCGTCTTCGGTCGAGCGCATGCTGATCACCGAGATGACCGAAGATCCTGAGTGCGAAGACAAGCACGAAGGGAAGAAGGGCGACGAGGGCGGCTGCCGCGGCAAGGGCAAGAAGGGCCGTGCTGAGCGCATGGCAGCGCATGCCCGCGAAGAGCGCAGCGTGCGCTCCATCGATTCCGCCGTCGAGTCTGCCGCTGAGTTCGAGCGCCAGCTGGTTAACGACGGCTACGTGCTGGTCAAGTTCTTCGTGCACGTACGCGAAAAGGCCCAGCGCCGCCGTCTTGAGCGCCTGTATGACGACCCTGCTACGCGTTGGCGCGTGAGCGAGGGCAAGCTTGCCAGTGCAGCTGACTACCCGCATGCTTACCGCTTGTACGACCGCTTGCTTTCCCGCAGCGATTTCAGCTTCGCGCCGTGGACGCTCATCAACGGCGAAGAGAAGCGCTCCGCCAATCTGAAGATTGCCGAAACGCTGTGCGAGGCGCTTGAGCGCGCACTCGACGCGCCCGAGGACGAAAACGCCAAGGCGGCGGCCGAGGCGGCTGCTGCAAACTCCGACAAGGCTCTTGCCGAGGCGGCTGCGGGCGGAGCCAAGGGTTCCCAGGAGGCCAACGCCGGCTTCACTGAGGACGGCTTCCCGCGCACGGCGGATCCGGCAGAAGACGAAGCCGCCGTTGCCGCCGACAAGGCCAAGGCAAAGCTGCAGCGCTCCCAGGCTCCTACCGCGTCTCGCTTCATCCTGGTAGACGATCCGGCACCGCTTCCCAAGCACGACAAGGAGGTCGTGCCCATGGACCAGGAGGAATACAAGCAGCGCTTGAAGAAGGAGCAAAAGCGCCTGTACCGCCTGGAGCTTGAAATGTACCGCAAGCGCATTCCGCTGATCGCGCTGTTCGAAGGCGGCGACGCGGCGGGCAAGGGCGGTGCCATCAAGCGCGTGGCCCAAGCTCTCGACGCCCGCGCCTACACCATCTATCCCAGCCCGGCGCCGACGCGTCCGGAGCTTTTGCATCCGCATCTGTGGCGCTACTGGACGCGTTTGCCCAAGGCGGGGCATGTGGGCATCTACGACCGCAGCTGGTACGGTCGCGTGCTGGTCGAGCGCATCGAGGGCTTCGCAACGCCAGGTGAGTGGGGGCGTGCCTACGACGAGATCAACGACTTCGAACGCGAGCTTGCCCGCTGGGGTGCCATCCTTCTGAAGTTCTGGATTGACGTGAGCCCTGAAGAGCAGCTCTGCCGTTTCCGTGAGCGCGAGGACAACCCCTCGAAGCGCTGGAAGATCACGTCGGAGGACTGGCGCAACCGCGCAAAGCTTGCACAGTACCGCACCGCAGCCGAAGACATGATCCGCCTGACCTCCACGCCCTACGCGCCGTGGATCGTGGTGCCCGGCGACGACAAGAAGGCTGCCCGCATCGAAGTGGTCTCGTCGGTGGCCGACGCCCTTGAGGCTCGCTTGCGCTCGTCGGATGATAGCGGTATTATTTCCGCGTAATGTGCCAGTAAACGCGCGCTTGCGCTTGAACGGAGGACCTCAATGGATTTCAGCTTCCTGCCTGGATGGACCATCCCGGTCATCGTGGCCATCATCGTGCTCGTCATCGTGGTCTTCATCGTGAAGGGCTTTATCGACGAGATGAAGAAGAAATAGGCTCGTGAAAAACGCCTGATTGAAACCGCCCGCACTTGCCGGGCGGTTTCTGTTTTAATGCCCGTGGGGGCGCGGTGAAAGGCGCAGTGCCCGAGATCCGCGAAGAGACGAAAGGACGCCTTGTGACTGAATACCGGCGAAACGACGAATACGGCACTCGCCGTCGAACCGCTGCGTCTGCGCGTCCTGAGGTTGACGCTGCGCGACGTGATCGTGGCCAGCGTCCGGTATCTGCTCCGCGATCAACCGCCAACACAACGCAGCAGCGCAGGGGCCAGTATCCGCCTTCTGCGGCCCCCGGGGCGTTCGTTCCCGTTCAGACGGGATCCGGCCGCCGTCCTGCGCACGCTTCCGCGAAGAAAGGCAAGGGCGGTCCGTGGCGCGTGGTGTTCTGGATCGCCTTGGCAGTTTTCGTTGTTGCGGTGGTTGCGCTGGGGGCGTTGGCGTTCTCGTATTGGCAGGCGCAAAACAACTACAACGATCTTGCTGATCAGGTGTTTGAGGCTCCCGACGACACTCAGGCTCCAAGTCTTGCCGAGCTTCAGGTTGACTGGGACGCCCTGCGCGCAATTAACCCCGAGGTGGTGGGCTGGATCTACATCCCCGGTACCGTGGTGAACTATCCGATATGCCACACCGACAACGACGAATACTATCTGCGCTACGATTTCTATGGAGAGCCCGGATGGGGCGCCACGTACGGCACCATCTTCCTCCAGGCGGCGAACCAGGGCGATTTCTCGGATGCCAACAACATCGTTTACGGGCACAACCTGCGAAGCGGCGACATGTTCTCGTGCTTCCATACTCTGGCAGACCCCGAGAAGTTCAACGCTACCCGCACCATTTATCTGCTGACTCCTGAGGGGAACTACAAGCTTCGGACGTTCTCGCTGGTTCATTGCCGCTACGACGATCCTTTGGCAGTCACTTCTTTTGAAAGCGATCAAGCAATGGCGGAGTACATCCAGGACAAGATGAACCGAACGGTCGCCGAGCCCGAGGGCGAGCTTCCTGCAGCGGCTGACATCGACCACTCCTTCGCATTCGTGACGTGCGATAGCTTGCCTACCGACGGCAGGTATGTGTTGTTCGCCTACGTGGAGGAAACCACCGTTGCGGGTCATAATGCGGTAGGCGGAACGCCTGGCACGGGGGATGTCCAAGGGGACCAAGAAGCGGCTGATGCCGTTTCCGATGCATCGAAGGAGTTGGCGGCGGCATGAGCACTGCAGCTTTTCCCGGAGAGAGGCCGGATCGTTTGGAAGAGGAATGCGCCGTGTTCGGCGTGTTTGCACCCGGCGAAGACGTTGCGCGCATGACGTGCTTCGGCTTGCAGGCTCTGCAGCATCGCGGTCAGGAAAGTGCTGGCATTGCCGTGGGCGATGGTGAAACGGTGATGGTGGCCAAGGATTTGGGCCTGGTCACGCAGGTGTTCGACGAGGCGAGTCTTGCGGCGCTTGAAGGGTTCGTGGCGGTCGGGCATGCAAGATATGCCACAAGTGGCGGCGGGTCGTGGGAAGCGGCGCAACCGCACATCTCCGCCATCGACGAAGTGCTCGTTGCGCTTGCGCATAACGGCACGCTCGTCAACACCAATGCCATCCGCGCGCGCCTCATCGACGCGGGCGAGCATCTGCGCGCCGGCACCGATTCGGAAGTGGCCGCGAAACTCATCGGCAAGATCACGCGCGAGACCCATCATTTGCGCGACGGCATCCGCGGCGTGATGGAGCAGTTGGAGGGCGCCTATGCGATGGTGCTTGCCAGCCCTGATTCGCTGTATGCGTTCCGCGATCCCAATGGCATCCGACCACTGGTCATCGGCAAGCTGCCCGACGATCGCGGGTGGGTCGTGTCGTCAGAGACGTGCGGATTGGACATCGTGGGCGCCGAATACGTGCGCGATGTTGAGCCGGGCGAGGTCGTTCGTTTCAACAAGGAAGGCGTCTTCAGCGAACAGGCCGTGCCGGCGCGGCGGCGCGCGGCATGCATCTTTGAGTACGTGTACTTCGCACGGCCCGATTCGGTGATGGATGGGCGCAGCGTCTACCAGGCGCGCCGTGCGATGGGCCGCATTCTTGCGCGCGAGGCGCCGGTTGAAGCCGATCTTGTTTTGGGCGTTCCGGATTCCGGTGTGCCCGGGGCGATGGGATACGCCGAGGAAAGCGGCATCCCGTATTCCGACGGCATCGTAAAGAACCGCTACGTGGGTCGCACGTTCATCCAGCCTACGCAGGCGATGCGCCAGCTGGGTATTCGTTTGAAGCTCAATCCGCTGCCGTCAGTCATCGCCGGCAAGCGCCTGGTGGTGGTGGACGACAGCATCGTGCGTGGCAACACGTCCAAAAAGCTCGTGCAGATGCTGCGCGAGGCCGGGGCGGCCGAGGTGCATCTGCGCATTGAGTCGCCCGAAGTCAAGTGGCCGTGCTTCTACGGCATCGATACCGACACGCAAGACCAGCTGATCTCGGCGAATCTGACGCTTGAAGAGCAGTGCCGCTGGATTGGTGCAGATTCGCTTGCCTACATCTCGCTTCCGGGCCTTTACGAGGCGGTGAGCGCCGACCATCCGGGGTTCTGCGACGCATGCTTTACTGGCAATTATGCGGTAGGCGTTCCCGAGGGGGCGCGCAAACGCAGCTTCTTGGAGCCGGGCCGTGTGTCCGCCACGTGGCAGGCGGAACTTGACGCAATGCGTTGATGCTGTTGAAGAGGGGGACAGACAACATCCCTGCGGCTCTTTCTTGCTGGCGACAACGTATAATGAACGCATGATCATTCGACCCAAGGGGAGGGAATCCGATGGACAAGCAGATCACCTATGCCGAAGCAGGCGTTGACATCGAAGAAGGCGCTGCGGCGGTCGATGCCATCAAAGATGCCGTGCATTCGACGTACCGTCCCGAGGTCATCGGCGACATCGGCGGTTTCGGCGGGCTGTTCAGCGCGGCGGCGTTCAAGGGCATGGAAGATCCCATCATGATCTCTGGCACTGACGGCGTGGGCACCAAGCTCAAGCTTGCGCAGCTTCTGGGCAAGCACGACACGGTGGGCATCGATCTGGTGGCCATGTGCGTGAACGATATCCTTGCCGCAGGTGCCGAGCCTCTGTTCTTCCTGGACTACATCGCCATCGGCAAGCTGCGCCGCGAGCATGTAGCCAATGTCGTGGGCGGCATCGCGGAAGGCTGCCGTCAGGCGGGCTGTGCCCTCATTGGCGGCGAGATGGCCGAGCATCCCGGCGTGATGGATCCCGACGACTACGATCTGTCCGGCTTCACGGTGGGCGTGGTGGATCGTCCGAAGATGATCGGTCCCGAAAACGTGTGCGAAGGCGACGTGCTCATCGGCCTGAAGTCGAGCGGCTTCCATTCCAACGGCTATTCGCTGGTGCGCCGCGTGCTGGTGGAGGGCAAGACGGCAGAAGAGCTTTCCGCACCCTGCGAGGACCTGGGCGGCCGCCCCTTGGGCGAGGCTCTTTTGGCACCCACCCGCATCTACGTGAAGCCTGTTCTGAACTGCCTGCGCGCGCTTCCCGGCGCCGTGCATGCGCTCGCGCACATCACCGGCGGCGGCATCACCGAGAACCTGAACCGCGCGCTGCCTGCGACGCTTGATGCAGTTGTCGAGCCGGGCACGTGGGAGGTTCCCGCCGTCATCGAGCTGGGCTGCAAGGCTGCTGGCCTTTCCGACGAAGAGGCGCGCAAGACGTTCAACATGGGCCTGGGCATGATTTTGCTGGTTGACCCCGCGCAGGTAGATGCCGTGATGGCAAACCTTCGCGAGTCTGGCGAAGACCCAACCATCGTCGGCAAGGTAACCCCCGGCACCGGCGTGGTCCAGTACGCGTAACGAGAAAAAGGGGCAGTCACTTTTTCTCATTGCCATCTAGATAACAAGAGGTTTTCAGACAACAGGCCGCCGTGCAAGCAGTTCGCACGGCGGCTTTTCTTGTCGCTGTGCCCTGCATGCGGTTCCACCGGTCAATTCGCTTCGATGCTCGAACGAATGATTGAGTTATACGCTATACTGTATACACGTATACAACTACGGGAAGGATGCGGCATGGCGACGGCGGTGATTTCTGGAAGGGTTGACGAGAGCGTCGTTCGCAAGGCGGATACCCATATCCGGATGGCGGGGCTGACGCCCGGCGCGATCATCAAGACGGTATGGGAGAACATTGCGAAAACGGGGGAAATTCCCCAACCGATCGCGGGCGACCGCGAGACGGACGATGCATGGGATGCGTTTTTCTCGCTCAGGGACTCCCTGCCTGAATCGACATGGCTCGGAAGCCAGACCGACGAGCAGATGAAAGCCATGATTGCAGGTCGCTATGCTTGATTTCAAACGCAGGAGATTGCTCCTTGACACGAACATCTTGCTCGACGCTGTCTGCAAAGAGCGCCCTCAATCCGATGAGGCGTGTGCGGTTCTCAAAAGATGCAATGGCGGAGGCGACATCGGATTCGCCACCGCGATGTCGTTCAAAGATGCTTACTACATTCTGTCGAAACAATACGGTGAAGCGACAGGCCGCAGGCTTGTGAACGCGCTCTTAGGGCTCGTGGCCGTTGTGCCTTTAGGCGGCGAGGAATGCCTGTTGTCCATTGATTCGAACGAGCCTGACTTCGAAGACGGACTTGTAAGGGCATGCGCCGAGCTCAATGACATCGACTTCATCATTACGCGTGATGCTGTCGCCTTCGGAAAGTCGAGAATCCGTGCGGTTGATTGCAAGGAATATCTAGAGATCGTTTCTTAAAGCGACGGCCCTGCTGCGCGATGCACAACAGGGCCGTTTCGCTACGCCTCGATCTTTTCCACCTTGCAAGGAAGCGTTTTGATCAGGGCGAATCCGGTGTCGGGGTCCACGGCGTCCAGGCTTGCGAGATCGTTGCAGTTGCCGTCGCGCCATGCGGGGGCCATGTAGCTGCTGCCACCGCCATGGGGTAGGTGCACCGCCCCGCGCGCCAACCCGGCTATGCGCACGGGAAGCGTCAAGCTGCCGAAGTGCGTGCTCACGCGCACCATGTCCTCGTCAGACACCCCGAGCGCAGTGGCGTCTTCGGTGCAAAGCTCAGCGTGTGGGTCGTCCAGCTTGGCGATGCCGGGGACGTTCGCGCCGAACGCGCCCATGCGCGCATCGTCGCGGGCTCCGGTGGAAAGCAGAAACGGCCATTCGCTTTCGGGTTCTTCCATGAAGTCGTGGACGTCGACATATTTCGGCAGCGGCTCGATGCCGTGCTCTCCCAAGACCATCGATGCGATCTCGAACTTGCCTGACGGGGTGGGAAAGCCCGGCGTTCCGTCGGCACGCAGAGAACCGGAAGCGTATTTGCGGAACTCCGCGTCTTCGGGGACGGTGCGCGTCCACATGTCGGTGTAAGGGGTCACGGCGCCGGCCACCATCCATTCACGCAGCTCGGCGTCGTTGTGGGGCAGGCCCTCGTCGGTTCCCAGCCTTTTTGCGATTCCGGCCATGATGAGCACGTCGTTGCGCGCCTCGCCTGCTGGTTCGACCACGGGGTCGCGCACGAACGCGCCGTCAGCGCCCCATGCGAGGCGCGGTGTTTCGAACAGGCTTGCGGCGGGCAGTACGACATCTGCCCAGCGGCATTCCTCGGTGAAGAAGCGGTCGATGGCGATAAGGCAGTCCAACTTGGCGTAAGCGCGCTTCCAAGTTTCGCTGTCGGGGAAGGTGGTAGCAGGCGAGCCTCCCGTCACCAAAAGGCCACGCACGGGGTAGGGGTCGTCTTCGAGCACCGCACGGGGGAAGCGGATGAGGTCGCCTTGCCCCATGTAGCGGTAGAACAGCGGGAACTCGCGTGCTCCAAGAGGCTCTTCCGCCCCTTTGGCAAGGTGGTTGCCCGCCATCGTTTTCACGCCCTTCATGCGGAAGAACACGCCGCCTTCGGCGTCGAGCTTGCCCGTGATGGCCCAAAGCACCCAGATGGCGCGGGCGTTTTGAAGCGCAGAGGCTTGGTACTCGATGCCGGTGTAAAACACCAGCGGCGCGCGCGTGGTGGACGCCAGAATATCTGCAAGCTTGCGTATGTCGTCTTCAGAGATGCCGCACTGGTGGGAGAGGGTTGCAAGCGACAACGTGTCCAGGCAGGCGACGAGCTCATCGAAGCCGCGGGTGAAGTCGCGCACGAATTTCTTGTCGTAACGACCTTCGGCGATGATTACTTTCAACAACGCGAGCGCCAGCGCGCCGTCGGATCCGGGGCGCACGGGCACCCACCAGTCGGCGTGCTCGCCGATGCCGGTTTGGCGCGGATCAACCACGACCAGCTTTGCGCCGCGTTCCTGTGCCGCTTTGATGCGCTTGAACAGAAGGCGCGGACCTTCATCGCTGGCAGGGTTCTTTCCCCAGCACACGATGACGTCAGCGTGCTCGATGTCGAAGAGCATCTGGCGTGTGGCCAGGCCAAACGTCGTCTGAGGAACGATGGTGTTGGCGGAGAGGTTGCAAATCGAAGAGCACGAGGTGTCGTTGGGGGAACCCAAGCGCTTCGCGAAGGCCTCTTTCCCTTTCTGCATGCGTGCGACGGGCGTGCCTAGGATGCCGCGGCCGAAATACGTGGCGAACGCCCGCGCTCCGTGGGCATCGATGACGCCGCGAATGAGCTCGGCGGCGCGGTCGAGGGCTTCATCCCAGGTGGCGCGGCGCAGCTTACCTTCGCCGCGTTCGCCTTCGCGGATCATCGGATACATGATGCGCGCATCTCCGTAGAGCGCTTCTGCCGTGCGCGCCCCGCGCGGGCACACGCGGCCGCGCGGCGAATCCTTGTCGGCGCGCACTTTCGTGATGCGTCCGTCCTCGATGTCCACCGTCACATCGCAGGCGCCCTGGCACAGCCCGCAGATGACGTTCTTGCGCATGGTTCCTCCCTCGTTTGGCCTATGGACTGATTTGCTATCCCCAGATGCGGATCCTGTCCCGTTGGATTGAATTAAGCTTCTGTCCTAGCTTGCTTCGTCTCGTAATGTTTGTATTTGCAAGCATGCTAGTCCTGATTCGATTGTCTGTCGAGTTTGCGCGATGTTTGCGCGGGCAGGGAGGTTTTCCTGATGGGTTTTGCTGGAGGTTATTGGTATGTTGCCGAGGAGAAAAAAGACTTATATGAATGCGGTATAGAGCCATGTTTCCATACTGGCAAGCGAAACGATTTGTAGCGTTTGTTGTCTGTGGGAGCCAACATCCAAGTTACTAAAATGAAAGTCCAGATCGCAGCACGTTCGCTCTAAGGGTCGTGTTTCCCGGCAATGGTACTTATTGCAGCAAGGAAAAGAAGAATAGTTCTGTATACTTTAATTTAACCTATAAGGTTCGAAGAGAGGGGATGCGGGTATGTCTGAAAGCGAGCAAAACGATACTTCGAATAGCGAGCGTAATAATCTAGAGACGAGCCATCTGGATGAAGAAATGACCCAATCGGATCTTCGATCCGATGGTCAACTTGCTGAGACCGAGGACGGCGCATCCGAGAAGGATGAGGCTGAGCTTTCGGAGAAAAGCCCTACTTCTGAAGCGGTTGAGCCGCTTGACCCATCGCGCCATTCTGTCACCCTGGAGTCTGCGGAGCCTTCTGTTGAGCGGAGCGCCGATGATTCTAATCTTGAAGGAGGGGAGGCTGCTTCCACGCCTCCCGTTCAGTCGAATGAGTCCGGTATTTTAAAAATGAAGCTTTGGATGCTTGCGCATAAAAAAGCTTCGATTGCGCTCATTTGCGTATGTGCGGTTCTTGTATTGCTGCTTGTAATCGCGGGTTTGTTTGCGAATCACGTAATTTGCTTCCATGAATGGGAAGAGGCAACATGCAATCATCCAAAAACATGCTCGATCTGCGGAGCAACTGAAGGAGATCGACTTGATCACGATCTGACGCCGGCTACTTGTACGGAGCCGCAAATTTGCAAACGTTGCGGTGTTAAAGTCGGTGATCCGGCAGGTCATTCAATAGATGAATGGACGGTAGATAAGGAAGCAACATGCTCGCAGCAAGGCGAAAAGCATGGTGTTTGCACTACGTGTGGTGAAGTCGTTAAGGAGGCCATCCCGACCACTTCTCACACTGAAGGGGAGTGGGTTGTTGAGGAAAACTATACCGTGACCTCTTCAGGGGTAGTAGTGCCGGGAACTCGCGCTCTGAAGTGTTCTGTCTGCGGGGAGACGATAAGGACCGAGGATTATACGGTTGAACTGACGATGGGGCAAAAGAATGCCCTCGCTAAGGCGCAGAGCTACTTGAGCGTCATGCCATTCTCGCATTCCGGTCTTGTGGACCAGTTAGAATTTGAAGGGTTCTCTCATGAGGATTCTACCTTTGCCGCAGATAACTGCGGAGCTGATTGGAATGAGCAAGCGGCATTAAAGGCGGAGAGCTATTTGTCAATCATGTCTTTCTCTAGAAGCGGGCTGATCGATCAGTTGGAATTTGAAGGGTTTACGCGTGAACAGGCGGAATACGGAGTTTCAGCCGTTGGGTATTAAAGCGGATCTCTCTAAGCAAGCGGCGCCGTATTCACTGACGTTTCACTAAGTCGCGCGCTGCGGAAAATCGAATATATGCGGGCTATTGAAAGAAGCCAAATGGAGACATGTTTGTCGCGTGCAGAAAGTTGCTGAGCTGTATATCCTGCCTCACCCTTTACAATGTGATTAGAGTCTTTTCGAGGAAAGGATCCCTCATGCCTAATCCGTTGAAGATCGGCGTGCTGCTTTCCGGCAGCGGAACCAACTTGCAAGCCATCATCGACGCTGTCCACGACGACGGGCTGCCGGTGGACATCGTGAAGGTTGTCTCCTCGCGTCCCGATGCCTACGGCATCGAGCGCGCCCAGCAGGTCGGTATCCCCGTGGTCGTGATGGATCGCTCGAAATACGCCGATGTTGAGGCGGCGGACCAGCTGATCGTCGACGAGCTGCGCGCAGCCGGCGCCGAATACGTCGTGATGGCGGGTTACATGCGCAAAGTCACCCCGGTGACGCTGAACGCGTTCCCCGATCGCGTGCTTAACCTGCATCCGGCGCTGCTGCCTTCGTTCAAGGGAGCCCATGCCATCCAGGATGCGTTCGATGCGGGCGTCAAGGTGACGGGCGTTACCGTCCACTTCGCCAACGAAGACTACGACAAGGGCCCCATTGTGGCGCAGGAGCCGGTGCGCGTGGAGGAAGGCTGGACGGTCGACCAGCTGGAAGAGGCCATCCATGCGGTGGAGCACGTGCTGTACCCGCGCGTGTTGCGCTGGATCGCCGAAGGCCGCGTGTCGGTGGGCGACGACCGCAAGGTTTCGATCTCCTAGAAAGGCTCGCACATGAACAGGGAAACGCTCGAAACGATTGTCGATGATCTGCGTGCGGGACGCACGCCCAAGATGACGACAGAGGACTTTCCGTGCTTTTCGGCTGAGGCTCTTGCGGGCAACGAGCATGTCGATCCGTCGTATCTGCAGGTTGTTGTGGAAAGCTTGACGGCGGCGGATATTCCCACGTTCGAACGTGCGCTGCGCGCGATGGATGAGGGCGACCTCGCATGGGTGGGATTCAAGGTGGTTTATGACGCTGCTGAGGCGCAGCGCAACACCGACAACGAGGTCACGAAGAAGTACGGAGATATCGGCTCTGCCGATGGAGAGCCGCTTGTGTTCTTCTGCAATGATGCCAAGGAGATCGTGGCATCACGCGTTTATTCCGATCGCGACAAGTTCCAGATGAAAGACGTCACGCGCGGACCCAGCATGCACAACGAGCAGTTCGAGGGGCTCACGTGGCTTTCTGTGCCTCTGTTCGATGCGGTGCGTGTGTGGCTGCTGGGCGCCTCTGATGCCGCCAGCGAAGTTTCGGCGCTCGCGGCGCACGTGGGTTTCAAGGTGACTGTTGTTGACTACGATCCTGCCTACCTGAACGAGAAGCGCTTTCCCGACGCGCATCGCATCCTGCTTGAGGGCGGCTGCTTCGACGGGTTGTTCGACCTTGCGTGCGATCCCGCCGACTACGTGTGTGTGCTGACGCGCGGGCACATGTTCGACCCCGAAGGCTGCGTGTGGGGCACGCGCCATTGCGCGCATTACGTCGGCATGATGGGCTGCAAGGGCAAGAACGACACCGTGCACGATCTGGTGTTGGCGAAGGGCGGCAGTGAGGCTGACTGGGAGCGCATCAAGCGCCCCATCGGTCTGAAGTTCGGGGCGAAGACCCCGGCCGAGCTTGCTATTGCCATTGTTGCCGAGTTGGTGGACGTGCGTTACCGCCAACGCTACAGCGACGAAGCCCGCGCCAAACACGAATCGAGCCTCGGCAGGGAGTAGCCGACTGACGCGCTTGAGGATGTGACAGGGGACGGTCCTGCTGTCACATTGGATGTGACAGCAGGACCGTCCCCTGTCACATCCCGTCCCTTTGAGTTGCCTTTTGCGTGCTTGACCGGCATGTTCCACACAATCGTACCAGGTGCTGGTATTCTATTTTTATATGCGTAATCGGGCGAGGAGGTATGCATCAGCATGGACAATCCCAAAGTGAAGCGTGTTCTGATGTCTGTCACTGACAAGACGGGCGTCGTCGAGTTCGCGCGTGCTCTGCACGACGAGTTCGGCGCCGAGATCATCTCCACGGGCGGCACTGCCCGCGCTATCGCGGAGGGCGGCGTTCCCGTCACCCCGATCGACGAGGTGACGAAGTTCCCCGAGATGATGGATGGCCGCGTGAAGACTCTGCATCCCATGGTGCACGGCGGTTTGCTCGCGAAGCGCGACAATCCGCAGCACATGGCGGAAGCCGACGAGCACGGCATCCAGATGATCGACATGGTGGTGGTGAACCTCTACGCCTTCGAGAAGACGGTTGCTGGCGGCGCCGACTTCGACACCTGCATCGAAAACATTGACATCGGCGGCCCGTCCATGCTGCGTTCTGCTGCTAAAAACCACGCGTCAGTTGCTGTGGTCACCGATCCGGCCAGCTACGACGCCATCCTTGAGGAAATGCGCGCCAACGACGGTGCCACCACGCTGGAGACCCGCCGCAAGCTGGCGCTGCGCGTGTTCCAGACCACTAACGCCTACGACGGCGCCATTGCTCGCTGGCTGGAAAAGCAGCTGGACGAGGGCGTGGGGTTGCCCGACGAGATGCCCGACGCGGTCGATCTGCACATGGTTAAGCAGCAGGGCCTGCGCTACGGCGAGAACCCGCATCAGAAGGCAGCGTTCTACCGTCTGGACGAGTTCGCCCAGCCGCACAGCCTGGTGAACGCCGAGCAGCTCAACGGCAAGGAGCTCTCCTACAACAACTTGCTCGACACCGACGCTTGCTGGTCGCTCGTGCGCGAGTTCGACGAGCCGGCCGTGGTTATCCTGAAGCATCAGAATCCCTGCGGTTCCGCCGTGGCGGCTACGGTTGCCGAAGCCTACGACAAGGCGTTCGCGTGCGACCCGAAAAGCGCGTTCGGCGGCATCATCGCGGCCAACGTCGAAGTCTCCCAGGAGATGGTGGAGCACATCAACGAAAACAAGCAGTTCATCGAAGTGGTTATCGCCCCCGGCTACGAGCAGGGTGCCCTCGAGCTGCTGCAGCAGAAGAAGAACGTGCGCGTGCTGCGCACGGGCGGCGTGGACGCCCCTGTGGCGGTTGAATTCCGCAGCGTCGACGGCGGCATGCTGGTGCAGAACGTCGACCGTGTGACCGAGAAGCCTGAGGACTTCACGGTGCCCACTAAGCGCAAGCCCACCGACGAGGAGATGCACGAGCTGCTGTTCGCGTGGCGCGTGTGCAAGGGCGTCAAGTCCAACGCCATCCTGGTGTCGAAGAACCATGCGGGCATCGGCATGGGACCTGGTCAGCCTAATCGCGTTGACTCTGCGGAGCTGGCCTGCAAGCGTGCCCACGAGGCGTGCGAGCGCATGGGCGTGCTGGCGGAGGGCCTGGTTGCCGCGTCGGATGCGTTCTTCCCGTTCCGCGACAACATCGACACGCTGGCAAGCTACGGCGTGACCGCTATCATCCAGCCCGGCGGCTCCATCCGCGACGATGAGAGCATCCAGGCTTGCGATGAGCACGGCATCGCCATGGTGTTCACAGGGCACCGCCATTTCCGCCATTAGTTCGTTCCGTCGGCCTGCCGGCCAACGGAACTGCTTGACGCTGCGGCCGTCCGGGGCACCCCGCCTCGCGGCGATCCCGAGGGCTCACGTACCGAAGTACGCTTCGCCCTCGCGATCCCCGCGATTCGGGGCACCCCGAACGCCCTCGCTGACGTTACGAACGAGATGTGAGGTTTTCTGTCATGTACGAGCTTTCCGATGACAAGATCTTCTATGCGTTTTCGAAGGATCTCGAGCCTGCTTTGACTGTGGCTTCGGGCGAGACGGTGCGCATTCAAACCAAGGACTGCTTCGGCAATCAGGTGCGCACGCCTGAAGACGAGTTGGATTCCATCGACTGGGATGCAATTAATCCCGCCACGGGCCCGATCTATGTCGAAGGCGCTGTTGCGGGCGGTGCGCTCAAGGTTTCCATCGACCGCATCGAGCTTGACGATCAGACCGCCAGCTGCACCGGTGAGGACGAGGGCGTCTACGGCGACCGTCTGAACAAGTGGAGCACGCGCCTTTGCGTCATCGAGGGCGACGAGCTCGTGTGGGACGAGCACGTCCGTCTGCCGCTCGATCCCATGATCGGCGTCATCGGCGTTGCGCCGGCGGGCGACCCCGTCAACTGCGGAACGCCTTCCGTCCACGGCGGCAACATGGACACCACCCAGATCGGCGTGGGCGCCACGCTGTACTTCCCGGTGGCGGTGGATGGCGCGCTGTTCGGCTGTGGCGACATGCACGCCGTGATGGGAGACGGCGAGGTCAGCGTGTCCGGCGCCGAAGTTGCCGGCTATGCCACGGTGACGCTCACGGCGATGCCGGAGCTTTCCCTGGATACTCCCTACATCGAGACCGCCGACGAGTTCGGCATCATCTATTCCGCGCCCTCGCTCGACGAAGCCGCCGATGGAGCGGTGCATCGGATGGTTGACTTGGTCGCCGATCGAACCGGACAGGATCCGGCCGATCTCGTGATGCTTTTCAGCCTGTGCGGCGATGTGCGCGTCAGCCAGATGGTGGACCCGAACAAGACCGTTCGCTTCATGGTGCCCAAACGCGTGCTGTCAGCGTACGGGTTCTCGCTGTAGCGGTTGAGGCGTCCGGAGCGGCTGATGAAGGGCAACAACATACGGCTTTTGCTGATCGGCTTGGTGATCATCATCGTGTGCGTGGTGGTGTTCATGCGAGGCGACCAGCTTGTCGAGCTCGTGGAAACCATGAAGCAGGGATCCACGCTGCCGTTGATTGCCGCTATCTGCACTCAGCTGGGAAAATACCTTTCCCAAAGCTTCGCATACGCGCATTGCTTCAAATCGGTGGAGGAGCGCATGAGCCCGCGCTCCACGCTGCCGTTGGTATTCGGTACCTTCTTCATGAACACCATTGCGCCGTCGCTTAATTTGGCGGGCACCACGCTTGTGGTCAATGACGCCCGCAAGCGCGGCATCGAGGCGGGCAAGGCAACGTCGGCTGCGCTGCTCATGCAGATCACCATTGACGGAGCTTTCGCTTCCATCATGATCATCGCCTTCCTTATTCTGGCGCTTACGGTGGGGCTTTCGCCGCTGTGGTTCATCGTTGGCATGCTCGTGGTAGTGCTGGTGGGCGTGATGGCACTGATCATGGTGCTTGGCCGCAAGCGGCCCGCCGTGGTGCTGCGCGTGCTCAGTCCTATCGAGCGCCTGGTGAACGGCGTGCTCGTGCGTTTCAAGAAGAAGCCCCTCAACCCATGGGCGGGCAAGCTGGTCACGTCGTTTTCCGATGCTGCGGGGCTTATTGCAAAGAACCCCCGTCCTGCACTGGAGGCGTATGGCTGCTCGCTGATTGCCTCGCTGTGTGAGCTGTCCTGCTTCTGCTTGGTGGGCGTGGCGTTTGGCGTCACCTCTGTCGAGCCGTTGGTGTGCGGTTACGTGGTCGCCACCCTGTTCGCGATGGTGTCCATCACCCCGCAGGGCGTGGGTGTGGTCGAGGCGATGGTCGTGGTTGCCTTTACCGCGTTCGGTGAGTCCAGCGCAGCGGGCATGGCGATCGGTCTGGTATATCGCGGCATCGTGTTCTGGATGCCGTTCATCATCGGTGCGGTGCTCATCAACGTGACCAAGACGTTCCGCGGCGAAGAGAAAGAAGCCGAGGCTGCGCCGCAGGCAACGGAAGCCGAAGAGGCTGGAAAGCACAAGAAGCGCTTCAAGCTTCCCGAATACGATATTCCCACGCTCAGCCAGAATGAGATCAAGCCAATTAAGACCGAAGTGATCGGGGGGAGGGCAGAGCTCCGTGGCGAAGACGATGCTTGATACGATGGACGTGACGGTGGTTGAGATCACGCCCGATCACGTTGAGCTGACCATGCCCATCGGTCCGAAGGTACTGCAGGAATGGGGCTTTCTGCACGGTGGGGCGACCCTCGCGCTTTTGGAGTCGGCTGCCAGCTACGGTGCTGCGGCGCGCACCGACGCGTCGATCGAGCGCCCTTTCGGCATCAACGTGAACGTGAGCCATCGCAAAAGCGGCGTGCATGGCATGGTGCGTGCGATTGCCGACATCGATCGGGAGGAGCCTTCTCGAAACGGCGGCCGGAAGCAGTTTTGGCGCGTGGCGGCCTACGATGATGCGGGGGATGTCTTGTCGGAGGGTACGATTCTGACGTTGGTTGTCCCTCTGTCGCGCTTGGAGGATCTGGGACGTGAGGTTCCAAAACGGGTGACGGCAGGCGGGGAAGACTGATCGGGGTTACCGGATTTGGCCCGAAAAGCAGTTTCGCCGGCATAATCCGGCGAAACGTGAATTCGATGGTCGGGATGACAGGATTTGAACCTGCGACCTCTGCGTCCCGAACGCAGCGCTCTACCAAGCTGAGCCACATCCCGATGCCGCATTAAGCAGCGACGGATATACTACCACAAACTTTTCGCCTTGCGGAAAAAAGTTTTGATCTTTCCC
>CALUHI010000015.1 GCA_944320405.1 uncultured Eggerthellaceae bacterium | reverse complement strand
AGGATGAAGTGCTGTGCATCCCCACCGCCTTCTGCAGCTACACCGGCGAGGCGCTCGACAAGAAGACGCCGCTTCTGCGCTCGATGGCGGCCATCGAAGAGCAGGCGAACCGCGTGCTGGCGCTGTTTGGCGAAGATCCGCAGCGCATCATCACCACAGTCGGTGCCGAGCAGGAGTACTTCCTGATTTCAGAAAAGGATTACGAGCGCCGTCGCGACCTCATCATGACAGGCCGCACGCTGTTTGGTGCGATGCCCAGCAAGGGCCAGGAGCTCGACGAGCACTACTTCGGCGCCATCCGCCCCACGGTCAACGAGTTCATGAAGGAGCTCGACAAAGAGCTGTGGTCGCTCGGCGTGCCGGCGCGCACCAAGCACAACGAGGTTGCGCCCGCCCAGCACGAGCTGGCACCCATCTTCACCAACGCCAACCGCGCCATCGACGAGAACCTGCTGACCATGGAGAAGATGCGCCTTCTGGCCAGCCACCATGGCCTGGTGTGCCTGCAGCACGAGAAACCCTTCGAGGGCATCAACGGCTCGGGCAAGCACAACAACTGGTCCATCTGCGCGGGTAAGAAAAACCTGTTCGATCCGGGTGCGAACCCCCAGGACAACTTGCGATTCCTGGTGTTTTTGACGTGCGTTATCGAATGCGTTGACGAATACCAGGAGCTGCTGCGCATGAGCGTGGCGAGCGCCGGCAACGATCATCGTCTGGGCGCCAACGAGGCGCCGCCGGCAATCGTATCCATCTTCTTGGGCGACGAGCTCAACGCCATCGTGGACGCGCTGGTGGGCGAGCACTCCTACAAAAGCGCCGAGCGCGTGTCGATGGACTTGGGCGTGGACGTGCTGCCTAGCTTCCTGATCGACAACACCGACCGCAACCGCACGAGTCCCTTCGCCTTCACGGGCAACCGCTTCGAGTTCCGCATGCCGGGCTCGGCGGTGAACCTGGCAGATGCGAACATGATCCTGAACACCGCCATGGCCAAGAGCCTGAAGGACTTTGCCGACGCCATGGGCGATAAGCGGGGCGAAGAGTTCGAAGAGGCCGCCATCGACTACATCAAGACGACGCTGCGCGATCACCAGCGCATCATCTTCGGCGGCGACGGCTACTCGCAGGAGTGGGAAGACGAAGCAGCCCGCCGCGGCCTGGCCAACCACAAGACGACTGCCGATGCGCTGCCGTGCTACGTGGACCCGAAGAGCATCGCGTTGTTCGAGGAGATGCACGTGCTCTCCGAGACCGAGGTGCGCAGCCGCTACGAGGTGAAACTCGAGAAGTACAACAAGCTGATCAACATCGAAGCGAACGTGATGGACCGCATGGTGCGCCGTGCGTACCTGCCTGCGCTCAACAAGTACGCCGGCGATGTTGCCGGACAGATTCAGGCGGAGAAAGCCGCGATCGTCGGTGCCGACGTGGAGGAGCAAGAAGAGCTGCTCCGCACCGTGCTTGCGGGCATCCGCGAGGTGAGCGCCCAGACCAAGAAGCTCAAGGTCGTGCACGAGCAGGCGCTTACTATCGCCAACCAGCAAGAGCGCGCCGATTGCTACGCGCACGTGGTGCTGCCGGTAATGGAGGATCTGCGCTCAGCTGTCGACGCCATGGAAGTTGTCGTCGACCGCGAATTCTGGCCCGTCCCCACCTACGACGACATGCTGTTCTATTGCTAGGGTTCCGCCGGCCTGCCTGCCGGCGGAATTCCTCGTCCGCTGAAAAGGGCTGAGGCACTCCGCCTTCGCGCGATCCTCGGAGCTCACGTACCGAAGTACGCTTCGCCCCGACGATCCCACGAATGCGAAGCACCTCAGCCCTTTTCAGCTGCTTGTGCTCAACCTGACCGACAAAATGAGAAAGGGACGGAGGATTATTCTCATTCCCCTTCGCCGGAAAAGGCGTGATTTTACCTAATTGCAATTTCGCTTTAGTTCGTTGGAGTAAAATGACGAAAACGGGCGTGCGGTACGTAAGGTTGTCGTGCGCCGTGGAACTGCTCCAACGACGAAGGGAAGACGCGATGGCTGACATTGCTGAAGTGGATTACATCTGGAAGAACGGCGAAATGGTTCCGTGGGCTGAGTGCACCACCCACGTGCTGTCCCACTCGCTGCATTACGGCTCCGCCGTGTTCGAGGGCGCGCGCTGCTACGAGGACCCCGAGAGCGGCAAGAGCTACGTGTTCCGCCTGCGCGACCATATGGAGCGCCTGCATCGCAGCTGCAAGATCGCGATGATCGACCTGCCCTACAGCGTGGACGAGCTGTGCCAGGCTACCGTCGACGTCATCCGCAAGAACAACCTGAAGAAGTGCTACATTCGCCCGCTCGTTTATCGCGGCTACGGCCAGATGGGCGTGGATCCCACTGGCGCCCCGGTCGATGTGATCATCGCCGTGTGGCCGTGGGACTCCTACCTGGGCCCCGACGCGCTGGAGAACGGCGTGCCGGTGGGCGTGTCGTCGTGGCGCCAGCGCTCCATCAACGCCATCCCGCCTTCGATGAAGTCCGCGGCTTCCTATATGAACTCCATCCTGGCGAAGCTCGAGGCCAAGCAGCATGGCTACGTTGAGGCCATCATGCTGAACGAGCAGGGCCTGGTGTGCGAGGGCACGGGCGAGAACCTGTTCATCGTGCGCGACGGCGTTCTGTCCACGCCTCCGCTGTCCGACGGCCTGCTGGAGGGCATCACGCGCGACACGATCCTGTGCCTGGCAGACGACCTCGAGATTCCCGCCATCGAGGAAAGCCTCACGCGCTCCGACCTCTACATCGCCGACGAGGTGTTCTTCACTGGCTCCGCTGCTGAGCTCACGCCCATCGGCTCCATCGACGACCGCGTGATCGGCAAGCCGGGCGAGATCACCCGCGCCATCCAGGAGCGCTTCTTCGACGTCGTCTACGGCCGCGTTGAGGAATACGCTGATTGGCTGACTGAGATCTAGTTTTGAATGGCGGCGGCAATGCCGCCGCCATCCGCCGAGAAGCGGCGGGGAGGGGCACGTGCTCAAACAGTCCTGGGCTCGCGCGAAACGCCCGCAGGGCGTTTCGGCTCGTGCGGAACTGCACGCGAGCCCCTCCCCGCCGCTTCTCGGCGGATGCTTGAGTTGGACCATTTCGAACGTCGGCGGTACTTTCATGCTTTTGAAGGAATGAGGGAGAGGAGGTTCTCTTGCGCGTATATACGTACGACTGCACGCTGCGTGATGGCGAGCAGGGCGAGGGGATCTCGCTTTCTTTGGAGGACAAGCTGCGCATCGTGCAGCGGCTTGACGCGCTTGGCGTCGATTTCGTCGAGGGCGGTTTCCCTGCCTCTAACCCCAAGGACATCGAATTCTTCAAGCGCGTGCAGGAGCTTCCGCTAAGGCACGCGCGCATTGCGGCGTTCGGCTCGACGTGCCGCAAAGACGTTGCAGCTGCCGATGATGCGGGGCTGGCGAACCTTTTGGCCAGCGGGGCTCCAGTGGTCACTGTGGTTGGCAAAACCTGGGATGCGCAGGTCACGCGTGCGCTCCAGACGTCGCTGGATGAAAACCTTCGCATGATCAGCGATTCGGTGGCCTTTCTCAAGCAACACGGGCGCTTCGTCGTGTTTGACGCCGAGCACTTCTTCGACGGCTACAAGGCGAATTCTGAATACGCGTTGGAATGCGTACGGGCCGCATCGCAGGCGGGCGCCGATTCCGTCGATTTGTGCGAGACGAACGGCGGCGCGCTTCCTCACGAAGTTGCGGAAGCGGTTCGCGCGGTTGTCGCCGCGCTGCCTGGCCAGCAGGTAGGCATCCATTGCCATAACGATTCCGGGTGCGCCGTTGCAAGCACGCTGACTGCCGTCCATGCGGGTGCGGCGCAGGTGCAGGGCACTGTCAACGGCATTGGCGAGCGCGTAGGCAACACCGATCTGCTCACCGTGATCGCCAATCTCGAGCTGAAGATGGGCTGCACGTGCGTCGGGTCGGACAACCTCCGGCAGCTGACCGACGTGGCCAAGTTTGTTGCGGAAACGTGCAACATTTCGGTGCCGTCGCATCACCCCTACACCGGGTCGGCGGCGTTCGCGCACAAAGGCGGCCTGCATGCCAGCGCCATCGCGCGATTCCCCGAAGCGTACGAGCACACGCGGCCCGAACTGGTGGGGAACTCCTCGCGCATGCTGGTAAGCGAGCTTGCCGGCAAGGCGTCGTTGGTGGCGAAGGCGCACAGCTTGGGCATCGACTTGGCAAACTACCCGGAGACCACCCAGCAGATCCTCGACGAGGTAAAACAGCGCGAAGCCCAGGGGTATTCCTATGAGGTGGCCGATGGGTCGCTTGCCATCTTGCTGCTGCGGCATCTGGACCGCTACAAGCCTCATTTCACGCTGGAGAGCTTCCGCGTGATCGTGGACGACCGCGAGGATACAGGCGCGCTCGCGAAGGACGCCATGAGCGAGGCCACCATCAAGATCCACGTGGGCGACAAGCGCTTCGTCGCCACGGGAGAAGGCGTCGGCCCTGTTGAGGCGCTGGACGTGGCGCTGCGCATGGCGATCGGCGAGTTCTTCCCCCAGGTGGAAGAAATGGAGCTCGTCGACTTCAAGGTGCGCATCCTCGACGAAAACGTGGGCACCGGCGCCATCACGCGCGTGCTCATTACTACCAGCGACGGGACGGCCCGCTGGGGAACCGTGGGCGTTTCAGAGAACATCATCGAGGCGTCATGGAACGCGCTCGTCGATTCAATTGAGTACGGCCTCGCGCGTCGCGAGCAGCAGCTTCGCTAGCGACCGTGGGCAAAAGAGTAAAGGAAGGTGCGGATATGGCTGAGATGAGGACGGCGGACGTTGACAACCTGCTGAGCGTTTTGGCTGCCCTCGACGATGAGGACACCATATTCGCCCTGCTTGAGGACTTGTTCACGCCGCGCGAGATCAAGGAGACCTCGCAGCGTTTGGCGGTGGCGCGCCTGCTTTCGCAGGGCAAGCCCTATTCCGCTATCGAGCGCGAAACGGGCGCTTCGGCAACCACCATCGCCCGCGTATCGAAATGCCTCGCTTACGGGTCGGGGGGTTATGCCGCCGCGCTGAAGGCGCTTGGCGAGGAGCCTGCGGGCAAGTAGATCGTGCCGTTTTCAGCTGGCGTTGACGGATGAATCGCGCTGCGTCGCGCAATTGTCGCGCCGCCGGCTCGCTGACGTGCTATGCTTGCGCCTTGCTTTATGGGATCGCCTGATGAAAAAGCTGTTGCTGGTCTGAGCCAAGCGATATCGGGCGATAGGGGGAACAGAAAGGCGCAGGTGCGAGCGGAATGAAGCGGCTGCTTATCGTTGTTGATTACCAGAAGGACTTCGTTGACGGCTCCTTGGGATTCGAGGGTGCGGCAGATCTTGATGGGCGTATCGCAGAAAAGATCGCTTCGTACCGCGCGACGGGAGACGACGTTGCGTTCACGTTCGACACGCATCATCGCGACTACCTGAAAACCCAGGAGGGAAAGAACCTTCCCATCGAGCACTGCATCGACGGCACGCCGGGCCACGAGCTCTTTGGTGAAGTTGCCTTGATGATGCGCGACTCCGATACTGTATTCAAAAAGCCTTCGTTTGGGTCGGTCGAGCTGTTCGAGCGACTCCGCTCTTCGCAGCGCATCGCCGATTCCGTGGGCAGTCAGCCGTTTTCCAGCATCGAGCTGGTGGGGCTTGTTTCGAACATCTGCGTTATCTCGAATGCCGTTTTGGCGAAGACCGCATGTCCTGAGGTTCCGGTTATCGTGGACGCGTCGTGCACCGGCTCGGGTGACGCAAGGCTGCACGAAGCCGCTCTCGACATCATGGAAGGCCTCCAGATCCAGGTGATCAACCGCGCGTAGTAAGCCTATGCGCGGTGCCGCGCGAACCCGTCGAGGATGAGCTGGGCACGGGTGCTGATTGGCGTCGTGTTTTCGGCCAAGAAGCGCGGGATGTCGCTGATGGAAACCTCGAACGGCACAATCAGTTCGCTTTCTTCCGGTGTGGCATCTGCCACCTTTTCCACCTGCGCGAATGCGACCTGGATAGTTTCGTCGGTGAACCCTGCAGACGAAAAACCCACCTGGGGCAGCAGCTCCAACGGTTCGGGCACGTCGCGGCGCAGGGCGTAGCCGGTTTCTTCCCGCAGTTCTCGGTCGATGCTTGCTGCGGGCTCTTCGCCCGGGTCGATGAGCCCGGCCGGAAACGCGATGCACCAGCTGTTCAGCGGGTAGCGGAACTCCTTGATGAGTACGAGCTTGTCATCGCGCGTTCGTGGCACGACGCACACAGCATCGGCGCGCGGCGTCTCGCCCCGTCCGTTCGCCTCCAGCTCGGCGCGGTAGGCTTCCGGCCCTTTTCGTGAGGCGCTGTCATAGCAGTATGCCGTGCCATCAGGCAGTTCGTAATGTAGCACGTACTTCTTGATCCATCCGTCGGCTTTCAGCTCAAGGTCAACGAAACGAGGGAGCGCGCTTTCGGAGTTCATCGGGTGCCTTTCTCGAGAAGTTAGAAATCCAGAACCTCGCCGATGCTCGCGGCGATGCAGAGGTCGGCTTGGCGGTCGCGTGGAGTGGGGTCGCGGTTGACGATTGCCAGGTGCGAGCCGCGGAAATAATCGATAAGCCCGGCAGCCGGGTAGACCACCAGCGACGTGCCGGCTATGAGAAGCAGGTTGGCGCGGCTTATTGCCTCGATGGCGCCGCGAAGCACGTCGGTGTCGAGCGCTTCCTCGTACAGCACCACATCGGGGCGGATGATGCCGCCGCACTCGCAGCGGGGGATTCCGTCGCTGGCGCGTTCATGCGCTGCCGCCAGTTCCTCGGCGGTGTAGGGCGTTCGGCAGCGCACGCAATAGTTGCGCAGCGAGCTGCCGTGCAGCTCAAGCACATTGCGGCTGCCCGCCTTCTGGTGCAGCCCATCGACGTTTTGGGTGATCACGGCAGAAAGCGTTCCTTTTTGCTCGAGTTCAGCAAGCTTGCGGTGCGCTTGATTGGGCTGCGCATCGGGAAACACCATGCTGCCGAAATAGAAGTCGTAGAACTCTTTCGGATGCGCGTCGAAGAAGCTGCGCGAGACCATCTGCTCAGGCGATACGATTCCGTCTTGGGAATAGATGCCATCGGCGCTGCGGAAATCGGGGATGCCGCTTTCGGTCGAGACACCGGCGCCTCCAAAGAACACCATGCCGCCCGGCGGTGTTGCGCGGATCCATTCGCGCAGGGTTTCGATGTCGCGGGTGGTTTGCGAGCTCTCGGTCATAGCTGCTCCTTTCGGCCGGCTTGTTCCATGCTAGCAGGAAATCGCGTCCGAACGCAGGAAAGCGGCCCGCAGGCCGCTTTCCCAGTGCGTTGCCGAGTTTTACAACGCGGTATGTTTCGCCATGCGAGGAGAGAGGAGGCGTCGCATGGCCGGGTTATCCGAACGAAACGAGCCGGAGATTAGCCCTCGATGGCGATGGTCTTCTTCTCCTCCAGCTTGGGCTGCTCCTGCTTTTTCGGGATGTCGATCTTCAGCGTGCCATCCTCGAACTTCGCGCGAATGTCCTTCTCTTCAACATCCTCGCCGACGTAGAACGTACGGCTGCACTTGCCGCTGAAGCGCTCCTTGCGGACATAGGTGCCGGCGGCATCCTTGTCCTCGGTCTCAGACTTCGTCTGCGCCTCGATGTGCAGGTAGCCATCGTTCAGTTCGGCTTGGACGTCTTCCTTCTTGAAGCCGGGCAGGTCGATGGTCATCTCGAAGCCGGTCTCGGTTTCCTTGATGTCGGTGCGCATCAGGGTAGGCGTAGTTGCGGACGGCGCAGGGGTGTTGAAGAATGCGTCGAACGGATCGAACATGAAGTCGCTCAGCAGACCGCGGTTCCTTCTCGTAGGCATCAACATAGACATACTGATCATCTCCTCTGACGGGCGGGGCTGCCTGCTCGATTCTGGAGGGTGTCCACGTGGCGTGCCCTCCGCTTTGCGGCGGCCCCTTTCTTTGTTCGAGTATGTTTTACTCCGGCGAATTAGCACTGTCAAGGCGAGAGTGCTAAAGGTACCGTCCTGTTACTTTTGCGACATATTGCCTGATAGAGTTTGAATGTGGGGATGGCAAAGAAAAACCCGCCAAAGCTCTTTCGTTCTCCGGCGGGTTTGATTGGGCGCTCGTCAGGTTAGACGGGCTTTGGGTTTTCGGCGCTCTGCCGAAAGGGTTTAGAACTGCTTGAAAGCAGCCTTCTTGGCGCCGCAGATCGGGCAAGCTTCGAAATCCTCGCCCTTCTCGATGTAACCGCAGACGGGGCACAGGTAGTAAGCGTCGTCGTCAGCAGCATCGATGTTGTTGTAGGCCTCCATGTAGCGTTCGGCATGCACGGACTCGGCCAGCTTGGCGCGGGTGAACACCATGACGGCTGCCGCATTGCCCTCTTCCTGAGCCTTCTGGATGAAGGCAGGGTACATGTCGGAGGTCTCGTCGATCTCGCCCTGGGCGGCGGCGATCAGGTTCAGGTCGATGGCCTCGGGAGTAGCCTCCGGGGCGGCCGGGCGCTCGTAGTCCGGCTCGGCCTTCTTCACCAGATTGGCCTCCAGGCCGATGTGAATCTGCTCGGCGTCGGAGGTGGCGCGGAACAGGCGGGCGATCTGGGTGTAGCCCTGCTCCTCGGCGGCGGCGGCGAAGGCGGCGTACTTGGCGGAAGCGCCGGTCTCGCCGCAGACGGCGGCCTTCAGGTTCTCAAGGGTGGTGCCCACGGGGGTGGTGCTGCCCGTTGCCACGCTGAAGTTGTGGGAGTTCTCAGCGGTCGGCATTTCGGGGCGAACGCGCATGGTCATGATGATGCTCCTTTGGTACATCTCGTCTCGGTGGCATGCGTTCTTACTGGGAATGCATGTCAATTGCCCGCACTATATCCCGCGCGCTTGTTTCCCCGCAAGCGATTAGCGCGCATCCTGAAGAAGATTCGCGAGGTGCACACAAATGAGAGTGATTGAGTATCAAAACAGAGCGCACGACCCTGGACAAAAGAGGGATAATGGGCGCGAGCACAAAGCGAAAGGACGCTTCATGGAACGAAAAAACGCATGGAAGACCTACGGTGAATCCGACCTGGCGAAGCTGGAAGAGATTGCCGCCGGCTACATCGAGTTCATCTCGAAGAACAAGACCGAGCGCGAGTGCGCGGCCGACGCCATCGCGCGCGCTCAGGCGGCGGGCTACGTGAGCCTGGACGATGCGCGCGCTCGCGGCGAGAGGCTGCAGCCGGGCGACAAGGTGTGGGCGCACGTCATGGGCAAGGCGCTCATGCTCGTCCACATCGGACGCCAACCCATCGAGCAGGGCGTGAACATCCTTGGCGCGCACATTGACTCGCCGCGCCTTGACCTCAAGCAGAACCCGGCGTACGAGGCGGGCGGCTTCGCGTTCCTCGACACGCATTATTATGGCGGCATCAAGAAGT
>CALUHI010000014.1 GCA_944320405.1 uncultured Eggerthellaceae bacterium | reverse complement strand
CGTGCGAGAGATGCAGCGGAAGCTGAACGCTGGCACGTTCTAACCCCATGGGGCGCATCTTCGGGTGCGCCCCTTTTTCTGTTTCATCTGGGATTTTGCAAGATGGCTATCATCGGTTTACTTGTGTCCTCGTGGTTATCGCCATTTTGGCAATCACGGTGTTCCGCCCGCGCTTGCAGGAGCTTTGGCAGGCGATCTCCGATGGCATCAACAGCTTGTGACCGCAACGTCGCGGATGCTGCGGAGTCAGGTCAGGGCACAGTTGAGTTCGCCCTGGTGACCATGGGGTTCATCGCGGTGGTCATCGCGTTTTCGGCGCTTTGGAGGATGTTTGGCGAGGGGAAGGTGGTCGAGCATGCGCTCATCTCGGCATCCCATCATATCGACTTCGCTGCGGTGGGAGTCGCGGCGGACGTCCTTCTGTTCTGATACGCGCGAAAACGGGCAAGGTACGGTGGAGGCGGCGTTCGCCCTTCCCGTGCTGATGATTGTGCTTCTGTTCATTCTTCAGCCGGGCATCGTTCTTTACGACCGCATGGTCATGCAGGCTGCGGCGGCGGAAGGTTGCCGGTTGCTGTCCACCTCCACGAGTTCCCTCGGCAGCATGGAAGAGGCGTGCGAGGCGTTCATCCGGCATCGGCTGGGCTCGGTTCCCCAGCAGGACTGCTTCCATGTGCACGAGGGGACTGCCGGGTGCAGCTGGGACATCTCTTTCGTCGGGGATGAGCGCTCCCAGACGGTGCAGGTGACCATCAAAAACCAGCTGCGGCCTCTTCCTTTGCTCGACGCTGCGGCGGGATTGCTGGGGCTTACGAACGAAGAAGGCAACCTGGTGGTTGAGGTGAGCGCTCAGTCGCCCGTCCAGCCCGGATGGGCGACGGACGCGTTGGCAGGGCGCTCCCCTGGGGAGCTGGTGGGATCATGGCTGGAATAAAGCGGGCCATCGAGCGCCACCGTGCGTGCGGCCTGCAAGTCTTCCGCGATGAAGACGGCTTCACGACGCTGGGGGCGGTGCTTGCCCTGCTCATCGCGTTGTCGCTGCTGTTCTCGGCAGCTCAGGTGCAACGGCTGAACGCGGTGTCGGCCCAGGTGCAGGATGCGGCGGACGCGGCAGCGCTTGCTGCCCAGAATGAAGTTGCCGAGTTCATGGTGGTCGTGCGCGTGTGTGATGCGGTGTCGCTCACAATGTCGCTTACGGGGCTTGCGGCGACAGGTTTGGGTGTTGTGGCGCTGTGCACCCCCGTCACGGCACCGTTGGGAAAGCCGCTGATGGATGCTGGCAACTCCATTCTGAAGGCGCGCGACGCGTTTGCCGAGAAGGCGTCTGCCGGGCTTGAGCTTCTGCAGGAATCCCTGCCGTTTCTGTGCGCAGCGAACGCCGCCTCGACGGCGATGGCGTACGGGGGAGGCGGTTCTGAATACCTTGCGTTGGCGCTTCCTTTTCCGACAGAAAGCGGCGAGATTGCGGCGGATCCCTTGGAGGGCGCGCACGATTTGGCCGAAGAGGCTGAAGGCAAAGCGGCTGACATTCAGGAGGCTGCGGCGCGTGCGGAAGAACTTGCTGTCGAAGCCGCTGCAATCAAGCAGCGCGCGTTCGCGCGCGACTGTGGAGACACCCCTGCGTACTGCATGCACGAACGGGCGGAAACGCTTGCCGGGCTCACCGGTGCGCGCAACCCGCTGTACCGCAGCGTGGACAGCTGGTCGTTTGCGGTTGCGTTGGACCGCGCACGAGAATACTACGCCGCGCGTCTTGCGCAGGAGGCGCCCGAAGGATCCACCGTGGAAGAGCGCGCCGAGTCGGCGCTGCGAGAGCGCTTCTACCAGCTGGCCGTTCGCGAACTCGAGGACGCGTACGTGAACGAGGGCGAAGGTTTCTTCGAGGCGTCGTTTCCGCGCTTTCCCCGCAACTCCGACGAAGTGAGGGAATCGTCGCTGTACGAGGAATCCGTCTATCCGATCTCGGCAGCAAACGGACAGGAGACCATGCATGCATGGAGCGGCTGTCCGGCGGCCCAAGGGATTGTCCGCTACGGATCGGTGAGAGAGCTTGAAGAAGGCGAATTCGAGCGCTGTCCGCAATGCAATTTCGCGCTTTCGAGTTTGGGGAAGGTGGCGGCTGCTTCAACTTCCATCGAGAACGGCTTCGAATACCACTACGACGCTGTTGCCGTTGCGGCAGCCGAGTACCAACAGGCGATGTCGGAGCTTGCGCCTGCTGCTTCAGAAGTGAAGGAGCAGGCGGGAGGCTTGTTCGAGCAGATCGGCGAGCTTTTGGGCACTGCGAGCGATTCCCGCATCGATGCCGCGCCGCCGGGCCGTTACGGCACCGTGGTCCTTGCGGCGTGCCTTGACGAAACGCCTTCGTCGGCAGGGTTCGCCAATGGGTTTGTTTCGTCGCCGGGTTCCTTGGGTGCCCGCGTGGCGTTGTCGTCGGCAACGCTTTTGGAAGATGAAGCGGACCAGCAGGGTAGCGTCATCTCGTCGATCCTCGACGGTTTGGGTGAGGATGTTGCCACGGGTCCTGCAGGCATTGTTCTGGATTGCTGGTCGGGGCTTTTGCAAGCGTATGCCGATGGGCAGTCCGCTTTGGATGGCGCGATCGAGGACGCTGCCGGGGCGCTTCCTCTGGCCAGCGCAAGCGGGCTGGGAACCTGGGCTTCGGGCGCGTTTCGGGGTGCGGTGTCGGCAGTGGGGCTGCAGCCGGCAGACCTCGACACGCTCAAGCCCATTCTGGTGAACTCTGCGCATGTGGCAAAGAAGGGGAACTCGTCGTTCGGAGCCGAACTCATTGCTCTCAAGCAGCAGGCGATCCAAAACCCCTCGACCAGCACAGACCTTGTTTCTTCTGCGGTGGGGTCTGCGGAAACAGCGCTTTTGGAGCGCATTGACGGATTGGAAGACGGTATGGAGCTTGTGGACATCCAGCTGTTTGATGGAGGGCCTTCCATCACGATTCGCCTCGCATTGCCTCCGGTGGTCGCCGATGGTGCCGAGGGCTTCGTGCGCGATGCCGCCGATGCAGTGCGCGACTTGTTTGCCACAGTGACGGGGGTGAGGGCATGGGAGTAGGCGTTTTTCCGTTGATGGGTGAGCGTGGTCAAGCGACGATGGAGCTGCTCGCCGTCCTGCCCGTCATGTTGGCGGTGGCGCTCATCGTGACGAACGCCACGCTGTTCCTCTCGGAATGCGCGGCATTCGATCGGCTTGCACCTCAGGCGGTACGCGTGCACGCTTCGTCTCCCGCGTATGGTCAAGACGCCCAAGGGAGCAGGGCGCTTGTTCAGGCGCAACTTGACGAGGCGTTTCCGGAGGACAACTTGGAGGTTTCGGTTGCCGTTTCACAAGCGGCGGGAGGAAGGCTTTCTTTCGATGCAACGCTGGAATTCGCGCCCACCCTGTTCGGGATGGGGTTGCGATCTGAGGTGCTGGGCATAGAGCTTCCGCGCCTGTCCCATACGGTGACCTGCACCATCGACCAGTACAAACCTGGGGTGATCGTATGAGGAGCGCACGCGACTCTGCGCAAGGCGATGCGCGGCGGTCCCGTCGGTTGCTTCGGGCGTTGGCGATCGTGGTCGGGCTTGTGTTGGCGTGCTGCGCGGTGGATGCGGTGCTCCGATTGTCCCAACCCAGCGCGATGGGTGACGCGCTGGGCATAGGGGCGGGGGCTGAGGATTTTCCTTCGCGTGACACTGTGTCGACGGGGCCAGCACAGGCGGAATTGCCTGAGGGCTTCGAATCTGAGGTCCTCGACCTTACCCGGGTCGAAGGGCTTCGCGTGGCGGCGGGAGGCACGGTGGTCGGTTTCTCTTTGCAGGGTGATGCGCCGGAAGCGTTCGCTCAGCTGAGTGTGCAGCTGCAGGCGCGCGGGTGGTTGGCGGTGGAAAGCGGAAGGCCAGATTGCGGGTCGTTCGTCAAAGGAGATGCCACCTACACCTGGTTGTTCGTGAGCTGCAGTCAGGTGGGCGATGGCGTTTCAGTGGTGCTGCAATGCCCCAAAAGCGGGGCATCGTAGTGGGGAAGGAGGGCTGGCGTGGAGAACAGAGGGTCTGGCGCAGGTCAACGCGCACCGCTTTCCGATGGGACAAGGTTCGCGTTTAGCGTTGGTGCGAGGCTTCGCGGATTGCATGGGCACCGGGGTTTCTCAGGGGTGCTTGTTCTTGCCCCATGCTGCGATATCCACACGGTGGGCATGGCGAAGCCGATAGATATCGCTTTCGTCGACGAGGCGGGATTGGTGGTGGAGGCGCACTGCGCGGTTGCACCGGGAAAGCGCATGCGGAACCGAAAGGCCGTTTGCGTTTTGGAAAGGTTTTCGCGCTGCAGCGGCCCTTGGTTCGAGCAAGGAGATCGCGTGGCGCTAGCGATGGAAAGGAACGGAAGATGAAGACGTGTCCGGTTTGCGCCGCCAAGGCGTTCGACGATGCAGAGGTGTGTTACGGCTGCCTCCATCGATTCGAGGAAGGAGAGGCGCGCGCCAGCATTGTCGAGGGCTCGGCAGAGCGTCCAAGCGACGTTGCGCGTGACGTCGTCGAGAAGGGCGTTGCAACACCGCCGGAGCCGGCAGCGATTCCGTTTGCACCGATCGTCGCCGCCCCTGGCGGATGGGTAATGCGTGTGGAATTTTGCTGCGGCGCGCCGCTTCCCGCATTCGAGGATGACGGTTGCGGAGCTCCTGAAGGCACGAGACGTTGCCCGACGCCGCGCTTCTCGATGACCGAGGACGGCTTCATGGTGCATGTGGACCAAGGTTGGGATGTGCCAGAACCCCTTTCCGCTAACCGCCCGTCTGGCAGGGCGCGTGCCACCACCGCGCGCGCGGTGCTTCGCCGCCGTCGTTCTTCACGCGAGGAACCGATTGGGGCAGTCGTCGAGGAGCTTGAGGAATGACTCCGGATGCACAGTCCGTGCTTCTTGCTATCGCGGTGTCGGTAGGATTTATGGCCACCGTGCTCATCGGCGCAGCGGCGGCACCTCGGCTCGCCGTCGTTCTGATGGGTCGCGTGCGGTGTCGTGCGACCGCAGCAGCAGGGGATCCTTTGCGTGCTGAAGCAGTGGCAACGCATCGGTGGATGTCTGGTCCGGTTCCCGTCATCCATCCGATTGCGCGGATCGCGACTTGCGGAGCATTCGTCCTTGCGGTGATCTGGGGTGCGGATGCCTCCCTGTCTGGATTGGCGGGGCATGGCGCCGGGGCGGCAGTCGTGCGCTTTGCGTGCTGGGTGATGCTCTGGTTCGCGCTGCTGACCGCCGCATTGTGCGACGCAACTGCGCGCGTGATCCCTTGGGAGACTTGCTTCGCAATTGCGGGAGCGGGGTCGGCGTTGCAGCTTGTGTCCTGCGGGTTGGCGTCGCTTTTTGCCGGGGTAGTGTTCGGTGTGGTTGTGGCTCTGCTTTGCGCGGTAGCAAACCGCATCGGGAACCGCTTAGGCAGAGGATCCCAGATCGGAGGCGGCGATGTGCGCTGCATGGCGGCGCTTTCCCTTGCGTCGGGATCCGCCGCCTTTGCAGGGTTTGCCGCGTGCTTTCTGGTTGTCGCGCTGTTCGCTCTTGCGGGACGCGTCTTGGGAAAACTGAAAGGCGCCGCGACGGTGCCGCTGGCGCCTTTCTTTTGCGTGTGGCTATGGGTGGGTGCAGGTGGCGTGCTGGTGTGACCAGCGCCGCGCGACCGTTATTTCAGGATGTCCTTGAACGCCTTCTCGGCGTCTTTCTGCAGCTGCGCGTCGATGGCGATGTAGGCATCCAGTAGCGCGTCGCCTTCCTCGGTCAGCGTGCTGCCGTGGGCGCCGTCGCGGTGAAGCAGCTGGATGTCCAGCGCGGCCTCGGTTTCCTTGATGATGCGCCATGCCTTGCTGTACGCCATGCCCATGCCCTTGGCGGCGGCGTTAAGCGATCCCGCCTCGCGCACGCCCAGGCACAGGTTGGCGATGCCGCGACCGAACACCGAGCCGCTCTCGGAAGCGGGGTTGGTGATGGAAAGCCTGATGGTGGGCTTCAGAGCGTCGAGTTTCTTCATGGTGCGTATCCTTTCCCCGCGAGTCCTTCGCGGCGTCGTTTCCTGTGGCAGTACGTTCTAGGCGCGCTGTTGAATGGAGAAGCCCAAAGCGGCCTCTTCGATGGCGTCTTGGGTTCCGTCAATCACTTCGGTGAAGCGCACGGGCATTTCGTCAAGCTCGGCAAGCCCGCGCGGAATGCTCGAGCCCGTCTCGCTGGCGATCAGCTGGTTGAGCTGGCATCCGGTGAGATCCGCCACCTCTGCGGGAAGCGCGTCTCCTGCCGCAATGCCGTGCAGAGCACGGTAGACGTCGCCGCCGAACTTCGCCCAATGCGCCGTGCTGGCGATGAGCAGCGGGTTCGAGCCACGCAGGTTCTGTCCGGCGGTCCAGGCGACGGCGGTGTGCGGGTCGATCAGATAGTTGTGCTTGTCGTAGACCTCTTTGATGGTGGCAAGGCACGTGGCGTTGTCCACGGAATCGCCGCGGTACGCTTCGCGCAGGCGGGCGAAGATGCGCTCGTCCACGCGGAAACGGCGCTGATCCCGCAGGTCGGCCATCCAGCCGTCGATGGCGGCAGCATCGCGGTCGGTGAGCTCGAACAGCTGGCGCTCCAGGTTCGACGACACCAGAATGTCCATGGAGGGCGAGGGTGTCAGCACGAACTGACGGTCTGCGATATCGTAGGTGCCCGTGTTGATGAAATCGGTGAGCACGCGGTTTTCGTTGCTTGCGCAGTACAGCATCTCGATAGGGCAGCCCATGCGCTTGGCGTAGTAGGCCGCCAGGATGTTGCCGAAGTTGCCGGTGGGCACGCACACGTCGATGGGGTCACCGGCTGCCACCTTGCCCTGCGCGGCAAGCACCGCGTATGCCGAAAGGTAGTACACGATCTGGGGCATCAGACGCCCCCAGTTGATGGAGTTGGCGCTGGACAGCGCAACGTTGCCCGCCTGCAAGAGCTCGGCGGCGAACGCTTCGTCGCCAAAGACCTTCTTCACGCCGGTCTGGCAGTCGTCGAAGTTGCCGCGAACGCCCCACACGCGCACGTTGCCGCCGGTGGTGGTGACCATCTGCTTGCGCTGGATGTCGCTCACGCCGCCGTCGGGGTACAGCACGCCCACGCTCACGTGGTCGACGTCTTTGAACCCTTCGAGGGCGGCCTTGCCGGTGTCGCCGGACGTGGCCACCAGAATGAGGAAATCGTTATCGAGCGTTCCTTCGGCGCGTTTCTTGGCGACGCTGGCCGAGAAGAAGCGGGGCAGGCACTGCAGCGCCATGTCTTTGAACGCGCTGGTGGGGCCGTGCCACAGCTCAAGCACGTGCGTGTTCGCATCGAGCGTGGAGATCGGGCAGATCTCGGGGGTGTCGAAATTGCTTCCGTACACTTGGTCCATGAGACGCTCAACTTCGCCGTCGGGAAGATCGACGCCGAAGGAGCGGTAGACGAACGCTGCACGCTGAGCGTAGGGGAGCTTTGCCAGGCCCAGGATGTCGTCCATGGAAAGCGCGGGAATGTGCTGGGGGACGTAGAGGCCCCCGCCCGGTGCCAGGCCGTCGATCACCGCCTCGGTGAACGTGGCAGCGCTAGGCGCCTTGCCACGCGTGTCGATGTACAGGTTTGGCTCCATCCCATCTCCCCTCGCCGGAACTGCATTATCCGTTTCACAGTATACAGGGGAGGGGATGTGCACAATTTGAGAATATTCTCAAATTCAAGATATTTTCGGCTAGACGAGCTTTCCCTCGCAGTGGTCGATGGCGTGCTGAACTGCCTGCGCCGACCAGCCGGTGAACTTGCGCGTGCGCTTTTCGAGCTTACCGCCCGCCAGAATCTCGTAGGAAACGCGGATCATCTTGTAGCGCTCGACCGTGCTGGGAACATCCAGGCTCAGGCACTCCTCGATGGTAGTGAAGCGCTGGATGCCCGACTGCAGCTTGGGGTTGTACATCACGAACGTGCGGCCGTTGTCGTTGTAGGCGATGACGGCCTTGTTCTCGCCAATCTGGTTCGCTGCCAGGCACGCCGCGTCGGTGGCGCGCATGGTGTCCACAAGGTCTTCGCCGATCTGCGCGTCATCGGCGGTTGCCGGCTCGGCAGGCTGGCTGAGAAGCTTTTCGTCCTTCACGATCTCTTTGATCATGCTTCGCTCGATTCTCGCATCGCCGCAAGGCGTCTTGCGGCGGTTTCCGATTCGCCCGCAGGCGTTTTTCCGTACGGCGGAAATGATAGCAGACCCTTCCTGTCCGTTGCGTTTCGCGTTGCCGCGAAAAAAAGTTAACTTTGGCTTCCAAAACAAGTTAACTTAGGCTATCATGCGATTGTTTCAGTAGGCTAACTGAAGGAGCGGAAGCATGGGCAACGCGGAGGCGCTGCAAGCGAAAGGACTGGCGATGGGAATGGGATCGCAGACGACGGGTGCGGCGTGCCACCAGGTGCCGCTGTCGTTTCTCCGCAGCGGCGAGCAGGCGCGCGTCGTGAAGGTGCGCGGCAAGGAAGAGCTCCAGCGCCATTTGGAGACGATGGGATTTGTCCCCGGCGCCACCGTGAAAGCGGTGACGCAGTCGTCCGGCAACATGATCGTGGAGATCAAAGGCGCACAGGTGGCGTTGAGCCAACAGGTGGCCATGAAGGTGATCACCTCCGCTTCGGCATAGGCAACGGCGTGTCGGCATCGACCGGCGCGAATGCATAGGCAGGGTTTCGAGGAAAGGAAAAGGGAATGGCAGAGGCATCCGGCAAGACGCTGCGCGACGTGCCCGTCGGCCAGACGGCTACCGTCCGCCGCCTGACGGGGGAGGGCGCGCTGAAGCGCCACATCATGGACATGGGCATCACCAAAGGTGTTGAGGTGTTCGTCCGCAAGGTCGCGCCGCTGGGCGATCCGTTGGAGGTCACGGTGCGCGGCTACGAGCTGTCGTTGCGCAAAAGCGAAGCGGCGTGCGTTTTGGTGGACTAGGGCGCCCCGCGAACTGCAAGCGCTTTAGGCGCTTTCTTTTTGATACTTAGTTAGTCACAGTTAACTTAGAGGAAGGAGAAAAGGATGGGAGTGCGCATCGCCCTTGCCGGCAACCCGAACTGCGGCAAGACGACCATGTTCAACAGCATGACCGGCGCCAACCAATACGTGGGAAACTGGCCGGGTGTTACGGTGGAGAAGAAGGAAGGCCGCTACACCCGCGACAAGGAAGTGGTCATCACCGACCTGCCGGGCGTCTACTCGCTTTCCCCGTACTCGCCTGAGGAAGTCGTCACGCGCGACGTGCTTTTGGACGGGCAGCTGGATGCGGTCATCAACCTGGTGGACGCCACCAACCTCGAACGCAACCTCTACCTGACCACGCAGATCGTCGATCTGGGCGTTCCGGTGGTGGTTGCGCTCAACATGATGGACCTGGTGGAGAAAAACGGCGACAAGATCGACATCCCTGCGCTTTCCGAGCAGCTGGGCTGCCCGGTGGTGCCCACCTCGGCGCTGAAGGGCAAGGGCCTCGACGAGCTGGTAGCGAAGGCGCGTGAGATCGCCGCTGCCGGTACGCTGCCTGCGCCGAAGATGCGTTTCGACGCATCGGTTGAAGAGGCCGTCGGCAAGGTCATCGATGTCATCGGCGACAAGGTTTCCGCCCCTGTGCGCCGCTGGTTCGCCATCAAGGCGCTGGAGGGCGAACAGAAGAGCATCGATGCGCTGAAGCTCTCCGCTGCCGACCTCGAGGCCATCGCGGCTGTGCGTTCTGGCCTGGAGGAATCGTTCGACGACGACATCGAAAGCATCGTCACCTCTGAGCGCTACGGTGCCATCGCACATGCCTCCGACGCCTGCGTGAAGCGCTCTGCCAAGGGGCTCACCACCACGCAGAAGATCGACCGCGTGGTCACCAACCGCTGGCTGGGCATTCCCATCTTCATCGTGGTCATGGCGTTTGTGTACTGGCTCGCCATCACCATCGGCACGGGCCCGGTGACCGACTGGGCAAATGACGGCATCTCTGGCGACGGCTGGCTCTACACGGGCGGCGCCGAATACGAAGAGGCCGTTGGCGCGTGGGAGGAAGAGCTTGCCGCCGCTGAGGAAGCAGGCGACGAGGCGCTTGCCGCCCAGCTTGCCGAGCAAGAGCCCGATCCGTCTGAGTTCGGCCTGTTCATTCCCGGTTTGACCCCGGTGGTCTCCGACGCTTTGACGGCCGTGAACGCCGCACCGTGGCTTCAGAGCCTGGTGGTGGACGGCATCGTTGCCGGCGTGGGCGCGGTCATCGGCTTCATTCCGCAGATGATCATCTTGTTCCTGCTGCTGGCATTCCTGGAAAGCTGCGGGTACTTGGCGCGTGTTGCCTTCATCATGGACCGCATCTTCCGTCGCTTCGGCCTTTCGGGCAAAAGCTTCATCCCCATGCTCATCGCGTCGGGTTGCGGCGTGCCTGCCGTCATGGCCACCAAGACCATCGAGAACGAAAAAGACCGTCGCATGACCATCATGACCACCACGATGATCCCCTGTGGCGCGAAGATGCCCATCATCGCGCTGGTGTTTGGTGCGATCGCCGGCGCCGACGCCGAGGGTACCTGGTGGATCACCCCGATGTTCTACTTCCTGGGTGTGCTCGCCATCATCGTGTCGGGCATCATGTTGAAGAAGACGCGCATGTTCGCCGGCGAGGCTTCGCCGTTCGTCATGGAGCTGCCTTCCTACCATCTGCCTACCGTTCGCACGGTGCTCATGTCCACGTGGGAACGCATCAAGAGCTACGTGGTGAAGGCGGGAACGATCATCTTCCTGTCCACCATCGTCATCTGGTTCCTCATGAACTTCGGCGTGTACGAGGGTCAGTTCGGACTGCTTGACGCCGAGATGCCCGATTACATCCAGTACAGCCTGATGGCCGGCCTGGGCAACGCGATCGGCTGGATCTTCGCGCCGCTGGGCTTTGGCGATTGGCAGGCCGCCGTCACCTCCATCACCGGACTGGTTGCCAAGGAGAACGTCGTTGCCACGGTGGGCATTCTGGCTAGCCTTGATGCCAGCGAGACCGATCCCACCACGTGGGCGATGTTCGCCAGCATGATGGGTGGCATGGTTCCCGCAATCATGGCGTTCTGCGCGTTCAACCTGCTGTGCGCGCCGTGCTTCGCCGCCATCGGCACGATCCGTCGCCAGATGGAATCCGCCAAGTGGACCTGGTTCGCCATCGGCTACATGACCGTGTTCGCCTGGTGCGTCGGGCTCATGTTCTTCCAGTTCGGCGGGCTTGTCACCGGTGATGTGCAGTTCAACTTCTGGACGGTGGTGGCCATCGTCGTCCTTGCCGCGATGCTCTTCCAGCTGTTCCGTCCCATGCCGAAATACGACGATTCAGCGAAGGCGAAGAAGCCTGTCATGGAGACCAACGCTGCGTAGTAGGATTTGCATGATAGATGAAAGGGTTTGGGATGGCTCCTTTGGATTTGAATGTTTCTACGGTGGTCGTGCTGCTGATTCTGGCTGTGCTGGTCTTTCTTGCGGTTCGGCGCATCGTGGGGCGGGGGCTGTGCGATTCGGGTGGTAGCTGCGATTCGTGCAGCAGCTGTCCTTCGCATGGAGGCTCGGGCGGATGCCCGTCGTGCGCTGCGGCTGAGAAGCTCATCGCCGATGTGGAGCGCACCGCCAACGCAGCAAGCAAAGGATAGCCGCAAGCCCAGCAGAATGGTTGCCCGGACGCCGGGGGAGTCTGAAAGCCAGACCCTCGGCGTCCTTCGTTTCAGGGCGTTTTTCATGCATAATTCCAGTTGTGGAGGAATTGTAAACCTAGGAAAACTTATTGACGGTTGAGTAAAGTTAACCTAATATAACTGTTGTCGGCGGGGACGCCACCCGCCGAACCCCCTCAAAGTGTTTCGATAACACGGCGGTGAAGGTTCCTCTCTCGTCTGACCTCATCACCGCAAACCAAGCCGGCGAAGGTTCCTCCCCTCACCTTCGCCGGCACTTTTTTGTTTGCTTTGGCACTTGTCCCGCATCGCCGGCTTGCGCGCAAAGCGCAAGGAAAGCGCCGCTGTGATACGATGACCTATACGCGCCTTTTGCGCAGCATCCGGTAGGGAAGAGGTGAGGTCCTTGGACAAGATGTCCAAATCCCATGAGGACTATTTGGAAGCCATCGTTGTGTTGGGCGGTACCACCGAGTCAGCCATTCGATCCGTTGACGTTGCCACGAAGATGGGCGTCTCCAAAGCCTCCGTCAACAAAGCCGTCAATGCACTGAAGGAAAAAGGTCTTGTTGACCAGCCCTATTACGGCGACATCACCCTGACCGATGCTGGCTACGAATACGGAAGGTCGGTTCTCGACCGCCACCATCTGCTGTTCACGTTCCTCACCAAAGTGCTCGGCATCCCCGAAGAGACCGCCGACGAGGAAGCCTGCATGATGGAGCACGCCATCAGCGATGAATCGTTCAAGAAATGGACTGCCTACATCAAGTCCTTGAATCTTGAGTGAATGACCCCGCGAAATCGGCAAGGCACCACGTCTGTGTGCTATTCTGTTTAGGTTGATGAAAAACGACGTTAACCCGGCATTACACGAACACTAACCGAACTACGATGCAGGAGGGGCGTTTCCCGTTGGCGCGTTCAGCAACCATCGTTTCCTTTGACGAAGCAAAGCGCACGAGCCGTGCGGCTCGTTCTCGTTCCCGACGCACGCAGGATGTGCCCGTCGAGGAGCGTCCTTTGGCGTTTTTCGACCCTGGCGCCGATGCTCGTTTCTCCGTTCCTTCGCGTCGCGGTCGTGCTGCTGTGCAGCCGGTTTCTTCCCGTTCTTCCCGCTCTGCGCGTTCTGCCGCAGTTTCTTCTTCCGTGTCGCAGCGTCGCCAGGCTCCGTCGTGGTACGACGGTCCCGATGAACGCGCGCTTCGCGCCGAGCAAGCGCGTCGCGCTCAGGTGAGGCAGGAAGCTCAAGAGATCGAAGACGACGAACAGACGAAAAAGGCCACGCCTGCGCAAAAGCTGCGCAAGCTTGTTGCCAAGCGCAAGGCCGACAAAGTGTTTGGTACCGAAGGCTCTGCGCCTGCTGGCGAAGGCGGCCCGCGTGCTGCTGTGTACAAAGGCGAGATGGGCGCATCCCAGCGTCGCGCGTCGCGCATGCAGGATGCTTCCGCTGCCGAAGCCGAAGGCAGACGTCCGCGCCGTAGCCTCCATTTCTCGTTCGGTCCGAAGATGCGCATTGCGGCTGCCGTGCTTGGGTGCCTTGCGCTTGTGTGCGTGTTTTTGTACCAGCCGGCTCAGCGCTACTATTCGGCGATGCGCGAGAACGCTGCGCTCGAGGCCGAATATGCCGCTTTGCAGCAGCGCGATGAGGCGCTGCAGGACAGCGTGTCTGCGCTTTCCACCGACGCGGGCATGGAGGATCTTGCCCGTGACCAGTTCGGTTGGGTGAAAGCAGGCGAAGTTGCGGTGAGCGTGTCGGGCGTCGAGGCTGATTCCTCAACAGGTTCGTCCATTCCGCCTAACGTTTCGGCAGGCAGCGTGGAGCCTCCCGACACGTGGTACTCCGGCATTCTTGATCCGATCTTCGGAGTTGAATGATGCCTGGCACATCCGCCGTCCGCGCCGGCCGCTATGCGGTGATCGACCTGGGCACGGTGACGTGCCGGATGCTGGTTGCCGACGTTGACGCGTGCGGTGCCCTTTCCGAGATTCGTCGCGAGTACGCCATCGTCAACCTGGGCGAAGGCGTCGATGCGTCGGGGAGGCTTGCGGCGGACGCCATCGAGCGTGCCGCTCGGACGATTGGCGGCTATCTCTCGACGCTTCAAGGCATCGACGATGCCAATGGCGTTTCCTCGACGGTGGTGGCGGTTGCCACATCTGCAGCGCGCGACGCTGCCAACAAAGACGAGCTGATCGCCCGTCTGGCGCAGGAGGGCGTTGAGCTGCGCATCATTCCCGGTGAAGCCGAGGCGCGCTTGTCGTTTTCCGGGGCGTCGATGGATTTCTCGGGGGAAGACTTGCTGGTGGTTGATGTGGGCGGCGGTTCTACCGAGATCGTCGCCGGCCGCGGGGGGCAAGCTCCGTCCCGCTCCTGTTCGTTCAATGTGGGCTGCCGGCGCATGACCGAGCGCTTCCTGAAGGGAGATCCGCCTACTGCCGACGAGCTGCAGCGCGCGGAAGCCTGGGTCGAATGCGAGATGGCGCCGTATTTCAACGAGTTGCGTGCTGACGGATTCTCGTGGAGCCGCCTGATAGCGGTGGCGGGCACGGCGACCACCGTTGTCTCTGTCCACGAGGCTATGGAGCGCTACGATTCGGCGAAAGTGCACGGCTACGAGGTTTCCTCCGAGGTACTTTCTTCCGAAGGGGATCGCTTGGCGGCCCTTCCGCTTGCGCAGCGTCGGCAGGTAGTCGGCCTTGATCCCGACCGCGCGCCGGTGATCGTTGCGGGGTTCGCCATCTTGTCGAAGGTGCTTGCGCTTGCGGGTGTGGACTCCTACACTGCCAGCGAAACCGACATCCTGCAGGGCGTGGCACTTGCGATCGCCCGTGATGAGATGCCGTAATTGCGCAGCCTGCGAAGATGCGCACCTGCCGTGGAATTGCTTCCATTGCGGGGCGGGCCGGCACTGCTGAGCCACCGATTTGGTACCATATGCAGTTGCTGCTTGCAGTGCAGGGGAGCGTGGCGGAATTGGCAGACGCAGGGGACTTAAAATCCTCCGCCTCCGGGCTTGTGGGTTCGAGTCCCACCGCTCCTACCAGAGTGGTTTTCTGAGAGGGAATCCGTTGCGTTTGCAGCGGGGCTCGAACCGGAAAACCCTTGATGCAGAGCATAACAATATCCATTCGATCGACCGATGCCGAAGGCTTGGGGGAGACGAGAGCGTGAACATCAACGAGATCATCGCGGCGGTTGAAAACCCGCCCACTTCGTTCGAGGAATATCTGGGCTTCTATGCAGAGCGCGTGGGAGAGCTGGTGAACGCCTACATCCCTTCGGGCACCCATCCCGACATGGACCGCTACCTGTACGATCCCCTGAAGAAGTACAGCGAGAACGGCGGGAAGCGCCACCGTCCGCTTATCTGCTTCGCCGCTTGCCTGGCCGTTGGGGGCGACATGGCGCGCGCGACCAGTGCCGCCGCTGCCATCGAGCATTTCCATACCGCAGCGCTCATCCATGACGACATCGCCGACGAGGCCGAACTGCGTCGTGGCGAGCCGTGCCTGCACCTGACTGAAGGCATGGGACTTGCCATCAACATGGGCGATCTCGCCCTTTCCCTGGTGAACGGCACCGTCGTGCACGACGACAACCTGGACGCTGCCACCAAGGTGCGCGTGATCACCGAGCTCACCGAGATGACTCGCCGCACCATCGAGGGTCAGGCGCTTGACATCGGCTGGGCGCGCGATGGGCGCTATGACATCACGCCCGAGGACTACCTGGTGATGGCTACGCACAAGACCGCGCACTATTCTGGCGCGGTGCCGCTGGCGGTAGGCGCCATCATCGGCGGTGGCTCTGAATCCGAGATCGAGGCGCTGCGCAACTACGGTTTGGACACCGGTCTTGCCTTCCAGATCCAAGACGACCTGCTGAACTTGGTGGGAACCGAGGAAAGCACGAAGAAAGACTTCCGCAACGACATCACCGAAGGCAAGCGTACGCTGGTTGTGGTGCATGCGCTGCAGAACAGCCCCAAGCGAGAGCGACTAATCGAGATTCTCTCTTCCAAGGAGAAAGACCCTGCGATTCTTGCCGAGGCTGTTGAGATCATGGAGGAAGCAGGCAGCATCGAGTACGCCCGCAACTACGCCGAGAACCTGACGAGCATCGCCAAGAACCGCCTGGTCGACATGGTTTCGCCGTCCGAGGCGCGCGATCTGCTGATTTCGATGGCCGACTGGTTCGTCAAGAGACTGCGTTAGGATCATTCACATGGAGACGATCAAGCGAAACGACACAGGAGTAGCTGTCGAGGACGTGCAGCAGCGCCTAGCAACCATCGGGCTTCTTGCTTCCGATGCGGTAACGGGCACCTTCGACGACGCCACCGCCGCTGCGGTCGCAGCCTTCTGCAAACAGGAAGACCTGCCTGCTGTGGAGGAGGTCGACGACAAGGTGTGGGCGGCGCTTGTGGATGCGTCGTACAGCCTGGGCGATCGCACGCTGTACCTGCGCATGCCGTACTTCCATGGCAATGATGTTGCCGAACTGCAGCGCGCGTTGGGCGCGCTCGGCTTTGCCTGCGGCGGCGACGATGGCATCTTCGGCGCTTACACCGAAGATGCGCTGCGCACGTTCCAGATGAACATGGGCCTTCCTTCCGACGGCATTGCGGGTGCCTACACGTATGCGGCGCTGCGCAATCTCCACCATTCGTGGGAGGGGAAGGAAGCCATGCGCGAAGGTGCCCATCTGGGGTTCGCGCGCGCGGCGACCGTGTTGGAGGACAACGCTCTGTGCCTGTTCGGCACCGACCAGTTCACCCGCAGCGTGGCATCGCGCATGTCCAACCTGGCGCTTGCCACCAGCCCCACTTCGAAGATCCTTTCGGCAGACAGCCTTCTGACGGCACCGGATGATCGCATGCTGATGGTTCATATCGTGCTGCCCGACGAGCCAACGGCCGAGAACGCGCCGCGTGTGGCGTATTCCGACGATGATTCACTGGTTCTGCGCCTGAAGTCTGCTCTTTCTGCGGCCCGCGCGACGAAGCCTGCGCGCTTGGCGGTGGAGCTTCCGGGCACCATGTGGGAAGACGCCGGCGAGGGGCGCTCGGCGCAGCACTTCGCCATCACGCTGCTCGATGCGATCTGCTCGGCCCTTTCCTAGGGCAATCTTTCAACTCAGTGACGAATAGGGGGCGTCCGTCGTGGCGCCCCCTATACTCTCTACAAGGAAAAACACACCTCGACGGGAGGCATCCCATGGCAGAAGATCAGAACACCACTACATCTGGACAAACCGACCAGCAGCCGCAGTCCGACCAGCAGCCGCAGCAGCCCTATGGCGCGCCCCAGCAGCCCCCTGTTGGGCAGCCTTACGGCTACCAGCAGCAACCCTACGGAGCGCAGCAGCCCTATGGCGCGCCCCAGCAATCTTACGGGGCTCCGCAGCCACCCTACCAGCAAGGTGCGCCCATGATGTATCCCCAGCCGCTCCAGGCGCTTACAGGCGGCATGAAGGCAGCTTGGCTTTTCGCGAGCTTTCTTCTTGGACCGGCGGGCATCCTGATTGCCTGGCTTGTCAATGTGGACAAGTTCCCTCAGGTGAAAAAGGACGCCATAAAATGGAGCATCATCGGCGCGGTGATAAGCATCGCGTTCAACTTCCTGTACGTGTCGCTCGTGTTTGGCGGGATGCTGGGGCTGGCCGGAGCGGGGGTCTCGGCTTCCAGCTTCTCGTGGTAGGACGTACGTACCAAGCTGTATCTCTGGAAAAGCCCCCGCGGGGGCTTTTCTCATTCTTGCAACATTCCGATGCTAGAATGAAGCCGCTTTGCGCATGACGAGACAGGAGCGAACATGGCACGTCCTATGACCATGGCGGAAAAGATCCTCGCAGCCCACGCGGGACTGGATGAGGTTGAGCCGGGGCAGCTTATCGAGTGCGATCTGGACATCGTGCTTGCCAACGATGTGACGGCGCCCATCGCCATCAAGACGGTGCGCGAGATCGCCGACCGCGTGTTCGACGCGGACAAGGTGGTGCTCGTCCCCGACCATTACGTCCCCAACAAAGACATCAAAAGCGCCCAGCAGGCGAAGATCGTGCGCGATTTTGCCCGCGAACAGGGCATTTCTCATTACTACGAAGTAGGCTGCATGGGCGTTGAGCATGCGCTTCTGCCCGAGCAGGGTGTGGTGGTCCCGGGTGATCTGGTCATCGGCGCCGACAGCCATACCTGCACGTACGGTGCTTTGGGCGCATTTTCCACGGGCGTGGGGTCTACCGATGCCGGTGTGGGCATGGCTGTGGGCAAGGCGTGGTTCAAGGTTCCTGAGACCATCCTGTTCAAGGTGGAAGGCCAGCTTGCACCGGGCGTGACGGGCAAAGACGTCATTTTGCACATCATCGGCAAGATTGGCGTGGACGGTGCGCTGTACAAGGCGATGGAGTTCACGGGGTCTGCAATCGAATCGCTTTCCATGGACGAGCGCATGACCATTTCGAACATGGCTATTGAAGCAGGTGGCAAAGCCGGTCTGATGCCGGTTGACGACGTAGCGCGTGCGTACCTGGAGGGTCGCGCAGAGCGTCCGTACGTTGAATACGCATCGGATGTGGATGCGCAGTATGCGCAGGTGATAGAGATCGACGCGGCAGACATCGTTCCCACGGTGGCGTTCCCGCATCTGCCTTCGAACACACGCCCGGTGGCGGAAGCACGCGACGTGCGCATCGACCAGGCGGTCATCGGCAGCTGCACCAACGGGCGCATCGAAGACATGCGTCAAGCGGCAGCGGTGCTTGCAGGCCGCAAAGTGGCACCGGATGTGCGCTGCATCGTAATTCCTGCGACGCAGGAAGTGTACCGCCAGTGCATTCGCGAAGGGCTCACCGACATCTTCCTGGACGCGAACTGTGCCGTGTCAACGCCCACGTGCGGGCCGTGCTTAGGCGGCTACATGGGTATTTTGGCGGCTGGCGAGCGCGCGGTTGCCACCACGAACCGCAACTTCGTGGGCCGCATGGGACATCCCGACAGCGAGGTATACCTGGCTTCGCCTGCCGTAGCGGCTGCCAGCGCAGTGCTTGGGCATATCGGCTTGCCGGACGATCTTCCGCCCGTTGGCGCGGCGGATGCGGAATAGGAGGGATACTCGATGCGATTCGAAGGAACGGCGCATCGCTACGGGCGCGATGTGGACACTGACGTCATCATCCCGGCGCGTTATCTGAACACATCTGACCCGGCAGAGCTTGCGAAGCATTGCCTTGAGGACCTCGACGCGACGTTCATCGACCGCGTGAAGCCCGGCGACATCCTGGTTGCCGAGGAAAACTTCGGTTGCGGGTCGTCGCGCGAGCATGCGCCCATCGCCATCAAGGCGGCGGGCATCGACGCGGTCATCGCGAAGAGCTTCGCGCGCATCTTCTACCGCAATGCCATCAACACCGGGCTCGCCATCATGGAATGCCCCGAGGCGGTTGACGCCATCCATGCGGGCGACACCGTGAGCGTCGATGCGGCAACGGGAACCATCCGCAACGAGACGACGGGTCAGGAGTTCCAAGCCCAGCCGTTTCCGGAGTTCATCGCCGAGATCATTGAGGCGGGCGGTTTGGCGAACCGCTGGAAGGCGAAGCTGGCGAAATAGCGAAGGCGCGGGCGCATGTGATGCGTCGCAAAGGACTCGTTTGGAAAGGGTGGCCGACGATATGGCCGATCATGTTATTTGCCTTCTGCCTGGTGACGGCATCGGGCCGGAGATCATAGCCGAGGGCGTCAAGGTGCTCAACTCGGTGGGCGAAAAGCACGGAACGTCGTTCTCATACACCGAGGCGCTCATTGGCGGCGCGGCAATCGATGCATGCGGGACGGCGCTTCCTGAGGCCACGCTTGAAGCGGCCAACAGCGCCGATGCAGTTTTGCTGGCTGCGGTGGGCGGCCCGAAATGGGATACCACTGATCCTGCAAAACCTCGCCCCGAGCAGGGACTTTTGGGCATTCGCAAGCAGCTTGGGCTCTACACCAACCTGCGCCCGGTGCAGATATTCCCCGCATTGGTGGGCGCGTCTACGCTCAAGCCCGATATTGTTGAGGGCGTGGATATGATGATCGTCCGTGAGCTCACGGGCGGCCTGTACTTCGGCAAGCGCGAGCGCTTCTACGACGAGGCGGGTGCCGGCACGGGCGGGGCAGCGGGTCAGCGCGCCTACGACACGATGGAGTACCGTGAGTACGAGATCGAGCGCATCGCGCGCCAGGCGTTCGACGCTGCACGCCGCCGCCGCGGCAAGGTTACCAGCGTCGACAAGGCGAACGTGCTGGAAACCAGCCGCATGTGGCGCGAGATCGTTCACCGCGTACACGATGCTGACTACGCCGACATCCAGCTTGAAGACCTGCTGGTAGACAACGCTGCCATGCAGCTGATCAACCGTCCGGCCGACTTCGACGTGGTGGTGACCGAGAACATGTTCGGCGACATCCTCTCCGACGAAGCCGCCCAGATCACAGGCTCGCTGGGAATGCTTGCCAGCGCCAGCTTGGGCGACGGCACCGCGCTGTACGAGCCGAGCCATGGCAGCGCGCCCGACATCGCCGGCAAGGGCGTGGCGAATCCGCTGGCGCAGATTCTTTCCGTCGAGATGATGCTGCGCTTCAGCTTCGACATGGCCGAAGCCGCCGATGACGTCCGCCGTGCCGTGACCTGCGTGCTCGATGAGGGATGGCGCACCGCCGACATCGCGGATGCGGCAACCCCGTCCGAAAAGACGGTAGGCACCGTTCGCATGGGCGATCTGGTGGTCGAGCGCCTGTAGCGCTGAGACTACACTCGCCGCCACAGTCCCTCATCGGCCATTGCCCGTAAAATCCACGGAGCATTGGCTTGCGGGTTGCCCCACCAAGAAAGCGTGCCGCGATGCCATGCGGCGATGCTTGTAAGGCTGTGCGTGTTGTCAAATACGGTCGCCTCTTCGCAATAATCAAGGACTTTGGCGAGGCCGGAGAGCGAGGTGCGGTAGCGGCGTACCACCGCGTTGCGGTCTATGTCATGTCCGCCGACGTTGGTGCGGTGTGCGATGCGGGCAAGTGCGACGTCGACATCGTCGACGCCCACGTAATACAGATGGATGCGGTATCCCGCTTCATAAGCACGTCGTATATTGCCGATGACGGCATGTCCGGAAAGCGTTGTCTCCTGATTGAAGCTTTTCCTGGCATCGAGAAGGCATCGGATGCGAAGCACTGCTTCTCGTGCGGCTTTCATCTGATCGGCGGAGGAACGCCAGTCGCCGCCCATTTCACGTACGATTTCGTCGGGGTTCACGCGCGGGAGGCGAGCGGGCATTTCACGCAGCCGCCATAGGCCCGAGTTGAAGAGGGTTGATTTCCCCGCTCCATTCACGCCGGCGAACACGATGTAGTAGGGAGCGTCGTTCGCCTTCATCAAAAGACCCCCGCCTTCACGAGTTCCCGCTGCTTTTGCTGGAGGAAGAAATCTGCGACGGCATAATAAAACGATGCCTCTTCGTTTGACTCTGCTTGTGCGATGAGCCGACGATCGGGACGGAAAAAGAATGCCTCTTTGCAAGCGCGGTAAAGCAGCCGTTCGGGAGGATCGACGAAAGACCCACCGTCGAATGTGACGTCGCTCTCGTCAGACTCCGATAGGGGAGAAGACGAGGCGCCGTCGATCGCGGCCGATCTAGGCCGGCCGACCTTGGGGCGTCTGTCGAGGCGCGCTGCTACGTCCTTTTCCGAGATCGCCCAGCTTCTTCCGATCTTTTGTGCCGGAAGCGTGCCGTTGGCGATGAGCTTGCGAACGCGGGCAGGCGAGATGCCCAGCAGCATGGCGCTTTGCGAAACGGACAACATCGGTTCTCCTTAAATAGTTGCGATAACGCAACTAATACTATGGGAAGCGTGCAGAGAGGTCAAGCACTTCGGCGATCCCTTGGTTCCAAACGCGGCGGGCGCTCTATAATGAAAGGGAAGGAATGGTCGCTTGGCGCGGGAGGGGGTTCGCATGACGGATCGGCATGGTGAATCCGATCAGACTGTCCAGGATCATGCGGAGACGGCCCGCCCGGACTGCCCTGGTCGCCCCGCGCGCCGGCCATGTTGCCGCAGACGCGGCGGAGGCGGTGGCGCGCTGGTCGAGCCGGCTGCGCTCGCCGCGCTTCTGGCTGCCGGCGGTTACGGTTACGACATGCGCCGCACCATTCTTGAGATGTCGGGCGGTGTGGTAGATGTCGATTCCGGCGGGCTGTACCGCAGCCTGCGGAAGCTGGAGGATGAAGGCGCGGTCATCTCGCGATGGGTTGAGGATTGCGCGGGCCCGCGCCGTCGCGAATACGAACTGACGCCAACCGGCGTTGCGCTCGCCGAGCAATGGCTTGCCGCCTTGCGGTCGCGCAAGAAGCTCGACGAGTTGCTGGTCGATCTGCTTGAGAAGGGCTTGGACGCTGCATCGGAGGATGCAGACTGACGTTTGGCAGGGAAGGAGGCGCGCGATGTCTGACCAGGTGAACGAGAACGGCGTCTACCATATCCCTACAATGTTGGGCCTGCTCCGTGGCGTGACGCGCGAACTTGCCGACGCTGTGCCTCCGCTCGCTCCTTCCGCCCCGCCGATTTCATGGGGTTCCGATTCTGCTGCTGAACCTCCTGCAGGCGCGCAAGGCATCTCCTCTGAGCTCACGGGGCTGCTCGCGCTATTGAAGGAAGCGTCCTCACCAGCGGAAGAACCTGCAAAAAGCACCCTGCCCAGCGAAGGGCTTTCTCCTGATGCACCGCGTGGGCGCTACGGCTGGGTGGCAGGTGCGCTGCCAACGCCCGACCCCGAAGGCCGCTACGTGGTTGAGTTCGTCGACAAGCGTGCGGTTCGCGTGCTGGCTTACCTTGACCGCTATGGCCGTGCGTTCACGACCGATTCCCCCTTGGATTCGCATCCGGCGCGCGAGCCCGACATGAAGTTCGCGCGGTATGCCGAACAGCCCGACCCTCACGTTCTGGAAGGATGCGTCGAGATCCCCGGTGCGGACGGAACGTGGCGGGAAGTTGCGCGTTTCCGCAGGTCGGACGATAGATATATGCTTTATGACTCGTGGTATGACTTTCGCGGGCATGGTGAGGAGCTCTCTTATGCCGATGCACTTGCGCGAAGCTACCTGGCTTTCGTCTACCGTCCGGCACACGGCGCTCCCGAGGTTCCGGCGCGCGGATTCGACGGCGTGGAGGCGCCGCTTGACGCCATGCCTGCGCTGCCTGCGCTGCGCAAGGTGGAAAGCGATATCGTTCGTGCCCAGTGGGATCCGGCGCTGCATCCGCCCGCGTTGGCGCGTTGCCTGGCGCGATGGCTTGGACAAGCGAACCTTGAAGGCTTGGCGCTTTCGCCTTCGGGCGCTTTGCGCCTGGTCAAGACGGTCCGCTATGCCGACATCTTCTATCTGGCAGCTACCGAGGAGGGCGCGGGAGTTTCTCCGCGCGCGCTGTGGGGGCTGCAAAACGCGCTGAACCGCTACCTGTTGGTAAAGCGCGCGCTGGGCGACCGCGCGTCGACGGCGCGCATGGCCGAGGTACTGCAGTGGGATGCCCACCTCATCGAATCCCTTGCGGTGGAGGCGGGGGCGCAGGTGCTGACCGACCTTCCCGTGCAGGAAGGCGAGTGGGGGCTGCGCTGCCGTATTTCCCAGGCGGTGGAGAACCTGCCTGCGCCGCTTCGCTTCGAAGTTGAATGGCGCGCCGACGTGCAGGCGGGCGTGGTGGCGTTCAAGGCGCTTGCCCCCGACGCCGACATGATGCCGATGCAGCGATGGGACGAGGCCGCCCAGGCGGTCGTTGACACGACGTTGGGTGGACGTGCCGGCCAGGCGCGCCGTTACGCTCAAAGCATTGCGCTGTTCTTGGCGGCAGTTGCGTTCACGGGATCCGCCCAGGTGGAGCGCGTGGAGTTTTCGGCGCATACGATGCGCGAAGACCAGTCGTTCTCGCTTGGCGATATCTTGGCGGCAGAGGGCAGTCGGGAACCCGACGACGATGACGACCGCGCGTTTTCGCTTTTGCTGCCCGGCCCCGAGATGTACGTGGCGTTCGAACGGGAGGCGTTCCTGCAGGGGCATCCGTTCGCTGCTGGCACCGACCTCGCGCGCTTCTTCGAAGACTGCGGCATTCAGCTTGCTGACCGTGCCTTCGAGCGAAAAGGACCTTCCACGGAAGGGCCGGTGTTCGCCGACGGGTCTGGCGCGACTTTGACGTTTCAAGACGTTTCCGCCGACAAAGACACGGCGTTTGACCTGGCGTCGGCGGATGGGCTTGCAGAAGATCCCTTCCGCGCGCTTTCTGCGCTGCCGTCTGCGGCGTTGCGTCGCGATTTGCCTGAATGCGTGGATGCCGAGCTTCCTGAATGGTCGCGTGCAGCATTGGGCGCCCACTGGATGCATGATTTGCGCATCGATGTGGACGCGTTCCACCGCCGCCAAGCTGAGCGTCTGGCAGCTCGACTGGCGCCTGCTGCTACCGCCACCGAGGCCATCAAACTGGTGCGCCGCCGTCAAATTGGCGCAGACGACCCCTTTGTTGAGCAAGCGTGTACGCGCCTGATGGCGGCGCTTGCCGAAGGCGAGGCACGACCCGACGACCAGAACACGGTGATCCGCAGCTATCTGGGAAGAGACGCCTGCCAAGAGGCGCTGCTGCGAGCGCAGGGCATGGCGGCGGCAGGCGATGTTCAGGGGGCAGGGGCGCTTCTGGCGCAGACGGCATGGGCGGCCGAAGCCAAGGGCCGCTACGTCGACGACGCCGAGGTGGTGCACCGCAACTTCGACAACTACCCTGCGCGTATCTTGTACAACCTGGTGCGCACGGGGACAAGCGGACTGGTGCCCGAAGACGCTACGGGCTTTGGCGAAGCGGACCGCGACCGGCGCGTGGAGCTTGTGCCTGACACGCTGCTACGCTGCCACATGGAAGCCTCGAAGCTGCTCGAGCGGTCGTTCTCGAGCGTTGATGACGCGCTATCCCATGCGAAGCGCTCTGTAGAGCTTGCGCCAACCGCCACAATGCCGCGCTGCCTGCTGGCGCGCGTGTACATGCTGATGGGCGACATGCCCAGCTCGTCCGCGGCACTTGAAGAGGCGCTTACGCTTGCCACCCAGCCCAACGAGATCGCCGTTGCCTACTACCAGCTGGCCTATGTGCGCTGGAAATCCGGCGATGCGCGTGTTGGGACCGCCTGCTACGTGAAGTCCATCGCGACGTCTCCCATCATGGCTGCTCAGGCAGCAGTGGAGCTGCAAGACCTGCTGAACCAGGAAAGTGTGAAGCTTCCTCGGCGCGACGAGGTCGACGACGTTCTGCGTGCGGGCGGTATTCCGGTGGCGCCGACCGATGCGGTGCTGGACGCGCTTACCACCGCTGCCGAAAAAGCGGTGGATGCGGGAGTGTTCACTGTTGGCCGGTCGCTTTTGGCGGCGCGGCTGAACTACAAGCCCGACGACGCGTTGATGGGCGTGTACCGCTCGCTTGCCGATGTGCTGGTCTAATGCGTGCGGCGGCGCAGCATCCGCCATGTGCGTTCCTGCGCTACAATGGGACGGTTGCATACGCGCCGTCGACGTCGCATGATGCGCGCCGGCTGCGAAGGGCATTTGAAAGGATTTCCACCATGGCATTGCGGGCCCCTGAAGGCACTCGAGACCTCCTTCCCGACGAGCAGCGTTTCTGGACGCATTTCAAGCAAACCGCCGCTGACATCTTCGGCAGGTACGGCTACCAGCCCATTGAAACGCCGCTGTTCGAGCAGACGGACCTGTTCGTGCGCGGCATCGGCGAAGCAACCGATGTCGTGTCCAAAGAGATGTTCTCCGCCATTTCGGGCGAGAACCTCAAGCGCTTGCTTGCGGGCGAGTCCATCAAGGCGAAAAGCCGCCTGAGCCTTCGTCCTGAAGGCACGGCGGGCGTGGTGCGCGCGGTGGTGCAAAACGACCTGGTTCCGCAGGGGGCGGCTCCCGCCAAGTTGATGTATGCGGGCCCGATGTTTCGCGCCGAGCGTCCGCAGAAGGGCCGCCAGCGCCAGTTCAACCAAGTGGGCATCGAGTGTCTGGGCGCCGACGAGCCCACGGTGGACGCCGAGGGCATCATCATGCTCATGCGCTTCTACGAGGCCATCGGCATCCCGGTGGATCGCACGCGCTTGCTGGTGAACTCCATGGGATGCGAAAAGTGCCGCCCGGCGTACCGCGATGCCGTGAAAGCCTACATGGACGAGCATGCTGACGAGCTTTGCGAGGATTGCCTTCGCCGTTCGGAGATCAATCCGTTGCGCGCATTCGACTGCAAGAAGGAAGGGTGCGCTGCCGTGATGGAGGGCGCTCCGAAGATCTCTGATTACCTGTGCGACGATTGCCGCGCCCACTACGACGCGGTCAAGCGTCTGCTTGATCTTGCTGGCATCTCCTACATCGAGGACTCCCGCCTGGTGCGTGGCCTGGACTACTACACCCGCACGGTGTTCGAGGTACAGGTCGTCGAAGGCATGGGCAGCCAGAACGCCATCGGCGGCGGCGGCCGCTACGACAAGCTGACCGAGGAAGTGGGCGGACGCCCCACGCCCGGGTTCGGGTTCGCCTTGGGATATGAGCGCTGCCTTCTGGCGCTGCAGGCTGCTGGTATGGAGCTGCCGGGCCGTCCGCCGTGCGACATCTTCGTCGCGAGCGTCGACGATTCAGTGCGCGAGGTGTCGTTCCGCATCGTTCAGGCAGCGCGCGACGTGGGACTGACTGCCGAGCTGGACCACCAGCACCGCAGCCTGAAAAGCCAGTTCAAGCTTGCCGACAAGCTGAATGCCGTGCTGGTGATGGTGCTTGGTCCCGACGAGCTTGCCTCTGGCGTCGTAAAGGTGCGCAACATGCAGACGCACCATGAGCGCACGGTCGAGCTGAAGGCGCTGCGCTCTTTGATGGAGCGCTTCCTGGGCGCACGCTGCGATGCGGCGGCAACCGGGCAGCTTTTCGACCAGAAGTAACGGCATTGTAACGGCGCGGATTTCGCGCCGTTCCCTTTTCTGCAGCCCTTCATCATTTGTCGGAATGCACTGACGGGAAAGGAAGGAGGCAAGGCAATGCGAAACATCCTGCGCGTGTTCGCACGCGATGCCAAGCGCGTGGCGAAAGTGCCCGCTGCATGGTTGGTGGCGCTGTTCCTTATTGTCTTGCCTTCCTTGTACACCTGGTTCAATGTTGCAGGGTTCTGGGATCCGTACGGCCATACCGACAACCTTCGCATCTGCGTGGCGAACGAGGACGCGGGCGCTCATAGCGACGTGCTGGGCGACCTTGACCTGGGAGACCAGGTGATTGCGCAGCTTAAGGACGACCATCAGTTGGGATGGGATTTCACCAACCGCGAGCAGGCGATGGCGGCGGTGGAGTCGGGCAGCGCCTATGCCGCGTTCGTGATCCCGGAGGATTTCAGCGCGGATGTCGCCACGCTCCTTTCGGGCGATCCGACCCTTCCTCAGCTGGAATACTACGTGAACGAAAAAACCGGGCCGGTGTCGCCGAAGATCACCGATACCGGAGCAAACACGCTCGACACCACCATCAACGATGCGTTTGTTTCCCAGGCAAGCGAGGCGATAGCTTCGGCACTGGATGAGAGCATCGACAACGTTGAAGCGCAAGCGAGCGATGCCCGCGGCGGCGCGCTTGAGCGGCTTTCAGAAGCCGGGGCGCGCATTGATGATGCGCGGGCAGGAATTGCCGACTTGAAGGGCGCTGTCGAAGATGCGCTTTCGCGGACAGGGGATGCGCGCGGTGTGCTTGAAGATGCGAAAGAGCAAGCTGCATCGCTTGCCGCCGCCCTCGACGATGTGTCGGATCTGGCGGGCGAGGCGAGTGCGGGCATTGCCGGGCTTCCGCTTGCGTTTTCCGGTGCGTTCGACGACGCCTCGCTTCTGCTGTCGCAATCGTCTTCGCAAGCGTCGGGCGCCATCGCCCAAACTGCTGCCGCCATCGCCGCTGCACAGGGCGATGTGGATGCGGCGCTGGGTCGTGCCGACGCCATGGTTCAGGGAAACGCCCAGGTGATCGAGGAACTTTCCCGCATCCAGGAAGGCTTGCCGGAAGGCCAGGCGAAAGACACGCTCGCGCAGGCGATCGCTGCGTTGTCCCAACAAAACGACCAGGCGTCGGGAATGGTGTCTGGGTTGAAGACGCTCTCGTCGGACATTGCTGCATCCGCAGATACGGCAAGCGGGGCGTCGTCGACGATCGATGCGGCGGTGCAGGGTGCGCTGGAAGCGGGCGGCGGGTTCCGTCAGTCGCTCGAGGACAACACGATCCCTACGCTTTCTGACGCGTTGGGCGGCATAACGAAGGCGGCGGGCGATCTGTCGGGTGCAGTGGCCGGGCAGCAGGCGCTTATCGACCAAACGCTGCTCGCCCTCGATCAACTGGAGGAAACGCTGTCTGCGGCATCTGACGCGCTTGATGGAACCGATGGCGTTTTGGCGGACCTTTCGAACGACTTCGCCACGGCGCGCACCGACATCGAGGCGCTGAGCTCCGTGAATGCGCTTTCCGATTTGTTCGGGGGAAAGATCGACCCGAACGCGGTGGCCGAGTTCATGATGTCCCCCACAACAGTCAAAACCGAAACGCTTTACCCGCTGAACTCCTATGGTTCAGCGATGGCGCCCTTGTTCATCAACCTGACGCTGTGGATCGGCGTGTTCATGCTTATGGTGATCATGCGCTTGGAAGTGGACGGGGAGGGCATTGCGGGCCTGACCGCGGCGCAGCGCTATTTCGGACGCTGGCTGCTTCTGGCGACGATGGCGGCACTGCAGGCGGCGGTATGCTGCGCGGGCTGTTTGGTTATGGGCGTGCAGGCGACAAGCGCGCCTCTGTTCTTCCTAACTGCGATCATTGCCTCCCAGGCGTACCTTGCCATCCAGTACATGCTTTCCACGCTGTTCCAGCACGTGGGCAAGGGCCTGTGCATCGTGCTGGTGTTCGTGCAGATTCCGGCAGCCACCGGCCTGTACCCCATCGAGATGACCACGCCGTTTTTCCAAGCAGTGTACCCGGCGTTTCCCTTTACGTACGGCATCGGTGCCATGCGTGAAATCATTGGCGGGATCTACGACGGTGCCTGGGCGAGCGACATTGCGGTGCTGGGCGTGTTCTTCGTGGTGGCGATGGCGCTGGGAGTTGTGCTGCGTTCGCATCTGGTGAACCTGAACCGGCTGTTCGCGCGCCAGATCGAGGAAAGCGGCATCATCAACGGCGAGCAGGTCACGCTGCCCGAGCGCCGTTTCCGCATGGCGCAGCTGGTGCGCGTGCTGGCTGATCGCGCCGAATACCGCATGGCGATGCGCAAGCGCGCCGAGAAGTTCCTGCGCTGGTACCCGCGTTTGAAGCGGGGCGCGCTGGTGGCGGGCATTGCGGTTCCGGTTGTCGCCGCTGTTGTGATCTCGGTTTCGCAGGCGGGGAAGGTCGTGCTTTTGACCGTGTGGCTGGCGTGGCTTGTTGCGATGTTCGCGTTCCTGATTGCGATCGAGTTCGTGCGCGATGGCATTGGTCGTCAGGCGATTCTCGGCTCCATGAGCGACGACGAGGTTCTTGCTCTGTATACGCGCGTTGACGCTGGATCGGATGCTGGATCGGATGACGCGGTTGCTGTTCCCGATGACGATGGGGCGGAGTCGCGCGCGGAATCTGCGGATGAAGGAGGCGCGCGATGAAGAATGTGCTGCGCCTTGCCGCAGGCGATTTCAAGCGGCTGTTCTCAAACATCGTCTCCGTCATCATCGTGCTGGGACTGGTGCTGCTTCCGTCCATCTTCACCTGGTACAACGTGCTGGCGTGTTGGGACGTGTTTGGTAACACGGGCAACCTAAAGGTGGCCGTGGCAAATTCCGATGAGGGGTACCAAAGCGAGCTTGTTCCCCTGCGGGTGAACATCGGCGACCAGGTGGTGTCGGCCCTTCGCGAAAACGACCAGATGAACTGGGTGTTCACCGATGAAGAAGATGCCGTTGACGGTGCCAAGGCGGGTCGGTACTATGCAGCGGTGGTCATTCCCGAGAGTTTCAGCCGCGACATGATGACGTTCTATTCGGGCGATGCAGAGCATGCCGACATCGTGTATTACGCCAACGAGAAGAAAAACGCCATCGCGCCCAAGGTGACCGGGCAGGGTGCCGACCAGATATCCGACCAGGTGAACCGCGTGTTCACAGAAACGCTGTCGGAAACTGCGCTGGGGGTGGCGTCGGCGTTCATGGATTACCTGGACGATGCCAATGCGGCAGGTGCTTTGGGGAAGCTTGCCGGCGCGATAGGCGAGGTAGGCAGCCAGATGAACGGTGCTGCTAGCGTTTTGCGCCTGCATGCGCAGGTGCTGGGTTCGGCGCGCACGCTCATCGAAGGTTCTGGTGGCCTCCTTTCGCAGGCCGGAGCGCTTGCCGACGAAGCGTCGGCATCTTCGGAAGAAGTGCTGGTTGCGGCGGGCTCGGTGTCGGATGCCATGGACGGTGCGGCCGATGCGCTTTCGACGGCGCTCGAACAGGGAGCTGCCGGGTTCGAAGCGGTTCCGGGTGCGGTAGACGCGGCGTTCGATTCGGCGTCAGCGACGGCTGCCGATGCTGCAGCGCAACTGCGTGAGTCGGCAACTACCGCAGGCGGTCAGAAGGACGCGCTTTCTGCTGCGGCTGAGCAGTTGCGGGCGGCGGCGGCTCTTGCGCCGGAAGAGTCGCGGGCGGCGCTGGAGGTGCTCGCTGCGCAACTGGATGCTTCTGCCGATCTGGCAGGGCAGCTGTCCGGCGCGTTGGACGATGCTGCTGCATCCGTCGAAGCGGGGAATGCCGATGCCCAGGCGAAGCGCGATGAGGCGAATCGATTGGCGCAACAGGCGGCCGACAGCCTGCGCGACGTGCGCGTCGATTACGACGCCGATGTTGCGCCTGCCCTTGAGCGGCTTTCCGCCGATGCGGGGTCTGTTGCGGCGGCGCTTCCTGATATGGCAGCGGTTCTTGAGTCCGCGGGTGAGGGCCTGTCGAGCGCGGCAAGCTCCACGGCTTCTCAGCTCGGTCAAGCGGAGCAGGGGCTCCTTGATGCGGCGGATGAGCTGGAGGCTTCCGGTGCCGAGCTTGGGGATCTTTCGCGGCGCTTCTCGGAAGCGTTGGCATCAGGCGATTCCCAGGCTTTGCGGCAGATTGTGGGGGAGGATCCCGCCAAGCTTGCCCAGGCGCTTTCGGCTCCAGTACAGCTTGAGCGCCACGCCGTCTATCCGGTGAACAGCTTCGGCTCGGCCATGGCACCGCTCTACACCACGTTGGCGCTGTGGATCGGGGCGCTGCTCATCATGGTGGCCTTGAAGGTGACGCCCTGCCAGCGCGCTCTGGACGAGCTGGACAATCCTGCGCCGTGGCAGTTGTTTGCGGGGCGTTTTGCCGTAGTGGCGGCGCTGTCGCTTCTACAAAGCACATGCATTGGGTTGGGCAGCCTTTTGTTCCTGGGCGTCCAAGCGGTCGAGCCGCTTCTGTACATGCTGTGCCTGTGGGGGTCGGGACTGGTGTTCGCGTTCATCATCTACGCGCTGGTGGCGTCGTTTGCGAATTTCGGCAAGGCGCTTTCGGTGATGTTGCTGATCATCCAAGTGTCGGGTGGCGGAGGCAGCTATCCGCTGGTGCTTTTGCCCGATTTCTTCCAGGCGGTCAGCCCGTTTCTTCCCATCACCCACGCTGTCAATGCCATGCGTGCCGCGATGTTCGGTGTGTACCAAGGCGATTTCTGGATAGAGATGGGCATCCTCGTGCTATTCGCCGTCCCGTTCCTCCTGCTGGGCTTTGTTTTGCGCAAACCCCTCATCAAGATCGTCGACCGCTTCGTCGAGAAAGTCGAATCGACCAAGGTCATGTAGGGATCCGGGTGGATTCTCGCGTTCTGCCCCTATGCGCGCCGCCTTCTGTTTGGCGAATCGGCGGAAAATGCAGGTTTTCGGGCGTTGGTCGACGCTCCGTCAACTCCGAGGGGCCATCCCAGCCACGCTGCCTCTCGATACGCGCGAGCGTTCCGGACATAGCACCAGGTGAGGAGGGTGCCGTCCAATGCACGTGCGGAAAGCCGTTCGATATGGTTCGTCATGTGCGCCGTGAACGTCGACCAACGCCTCGAAATCGGCATTTGAGCAGGAAAAGCCGAACAAACTCACGCCCAAACGCGCGCTTTGTCGCGCATTTTGCATGAAATGGGAGTATTTCCTGCGCTAACGTGCGGCGGTCGAGTACAATAGCCCAGTTTGGAACAAGATAACTGCGAGGAATTGCAACTATGACCGACTTCATGAACGAATACTGCATGCACACCGCCACGTGCGGCGAGCTGCGCCGCGACGACATCGACCGCGAAGTGGTGCTGGCCGGTTGGGCCTGGCACACGCGCGACCATGGTGGGCTGATCTTCATCGATCTGCGCGATCGCGACGGCTACACCCAGGTGGTCGTCGACCCTGATTGCGTGACGGCCGAGGAGTTCGCCGAGGCGGAGCACTTGGGCCGCGAATACGTGATCAAGGCCACCGGTCGCGTCCGCTACCGCGGCGACGAGGGCGTCAACCCCAACATGGCCACCGGCGAGATCGAGGTGCTGTGCACGTCGCTTGAGGTCCTGAATACGTCGGTTACTCCTCCGTTCTCCATCGAAGACGGAATTGGCACGGATGAGACCATGCGCATGAAGTGGCGCTATCTTGACATCCGCCGTCCCGAGATGATGTCGAACCTCATCCTGCGCCACAAGGTTGCCCAGGCGATGCGCGGCGCGCTGAACGAGCGCGGCTTCATCGAGGTCGAAACGCCCATCCTGGCGAACTCCACGCCCGAGGGCGCGCGCGACTACATCGTGCCCAGCCGCACCAACCCTGGCAAATTCTTCGCGCTTCCGCAGAGCCCGCAGCAGTTCAAGCAGATGCTGATGTGCGCCGGCGTCGAGCGCTACTACCAGATTGCCCGCTGCTTCCGCGACGAGGACCTTCGCGCCGACCGCCAGCCCGAGTTCACGCAGGTGGACATCGAGATGTCTTTCGTCGAGGGCGAGGACGTCATGGACATGATGGAAGGCGTTATGTCTGAAGTGCTCGCGGCCGTGGGCGTGCAGCACGAGTTCCCGCTGCAGCGCATGTCCTACGCCGAGGCCATGGAGCGCTTCGGCTGCGACCGCCCCGACACGCGTTTTGGCATGGAGCTTGTGAACCTCACCGAGATCGTGCGCGGCTGCGGCTTCGGCGTGTTCGCCAAGGCGGTTGAAGCCGGCGGTCAGGTGAAGGCAATCAACGTGAAGGGCGCGGGCGACTGGAGCCGCGGCGAGATCGACAAGCTGGGCAACATCGCGTCTGCCAACGGCGCGAAGGGCATGGCTTGGATCGCCTACACCACCGACGGCAAAGAGAAGAGCCCCATCATCAAGTTCTTCGACGAGGAGACCTACGCCAAGATGAAGGAAGCCCTGGGCGTTGAGCCGGGCGACCTGGTGCTGTTCGCTGCCGACACGGCGAAGGTTGCCAACACCGTTTTGGCTGCGCTTCGCCTGCACATGGCCGAGGCCATGGACATCCCGCGCGAGGGCCACAACCTGCTGTGGGTCGTGGACTTCCCGATGTTCCACTACGACGAGGATGAAGGCAAGCTCTCCGCCGAGCATCATCCGTTCACCATGCCGGCCAAGGAAGACCTGGACAAGCTGGAAAGCGACCCGCTGACCGTTGGCAGCTACAGCTACGACCTGGTCATGGACGGCTTCGAGGTTGGCGGCGGCACCATTCGTATCCACAACGCCGAGCTGCAGCGCCGCGTGCTTTGTTGCTGCGGCCTGACCGACGAGCAGATCGAGGAGAAGTTCGGTCACCTGATTCACGCGCTCGAGCTGGGCGCGCCCCCGCATGGCGGCATCGCGCTGGGTCTCGACCGCCTGGTGATGCTGCTGGCCCACGCTGGCTCCATCCGCGACGTCATCGCGTTCCCCAAGACCAGCTCCGCCAGCGACCCTATGACCGGCGCCCCGTCCGAGGTCACCGGCCGCCAGCTCAAGGACGTCAGCCTGCGTCTGCTGTAGCATCCGGCGAGCTTCCATCCTGCTTCCAAAACGCCCTGAGCCACACGGCCCAGGGCGTTTTCTTTTCCTCATGTGTGCTTTTTGCTTGCAGGTGGCTTAAAGGGAACCGCCCTCCATTCTTTTGGCTATACTGTCCTTTGCAGTTTTCGAGTGCCTCGAATGGGCTTGGGCGGCGCCAAGTTCCGAACCTGGTCAGGTCCGGGAGGAAGCAGCCATAAGGGACCGCTGACGAGCGCCCTTGCCCA
>CALUHI010000013.1 GCA_944320405.1 uncultured Eggerthellaceae bacterium | reverse complement strand
GCGTCTGCCAGACGCCGAGATATGCCCTGTGCGCTGTTTCCCATATGCCCGATCAGTATACGCGATCGGTATCCGCTGTGCCGGCGTCGGCATCTGTCCGCGCCTCAAACCTTCGGAAAGCGTGCGGGTGGGAAAAGGTCAGCCGCGATTTGCCGCTGCGGAAAAGGGGGAGGGTTGGTATCTTCCTCACCTGGGAAAACGCAAAGTTCCCCCGTTTTATGTGACACGGCATCACCCGAAGGAGGCTACACTGCCTCCAAGCTTTCCGCGCGTGTGCGGGGTGTTTTGCAGCGAAAGAGGCGCATGGGGGTGCGCCGCTGCTTCGCCAACTCGGACGGCACGCGGGGATACGGGAAAAGACGAGAAGGCAACAAGGAAAGGGGAGAGCATATGACTGACACGATGCCCAGCCTCAGCCGACGCACGTTCGTGAAGACGACTGGTGCGTTGGGTGCACTGGCGGCTGCCGGCGGCACGGCGGTCGCGGCCGATTCCCTGTTCGGCCAGGGCGTGGAAACCGCCCATGCCGAAGAGGCGGATCAGATCGTTTGGAGCCAGTGCAACGTCAACTGCGGTGGCTGCTGCGTGTTCCAGTGGCATGTGCGTGACGGCAAGGTCGTCTACATGGAGACCGACAACACCGGCGAGGCGGACTTCCAGGCGCGCGCCTGCCTGCGCGGCCGCTCGATGCGCCGCTGGCTGAACCATCCGGATCGCCTGACGCAGCCCATGAAGCGCGTGGGCAAGCGCGGCGAGGGCAAGTTCGAGCCCATCAGCTGGGACGAGGCCATCCAGATCATTGCCGATCAGCTGAAGTACACCATCGACACCTACGGCAACGAGGCAATCTATCGCACCTACGGTTCCGGCATGTACTCCACCACCGGCAACCCGTCCGACCGCCTGCTGAACCTTCTGGGCGGCAAGCTGAACCCGCTGTACGACTACTCCACGCACATGCTTCAGTGCGTTATGGCGTACATGTACGGCAGCTCTGACAATCTGGACGAGGACGGCAACCACAAGACGCTGGGCGTTCCCGCCACAGCGTTCAGCCCCTACGATGCCACCAACGCCAGCTCCATGACCGAGGCCGAGCGCGCAAGCGATCTGGTGGTCATGTTCGGCAACAGCCCGGCCGAAACGCGCATGGGCGGCGCCAACATCGTGTGGGATTTCGCCCGCGTGCGTGAAGCAGTTCAGAGCCGCGGTGGCCGCATCATCAACATCGACTACCGCCTGAACGAGACGTCTGCCGGCCACTCTGAGGAATGGCTGCCCATCCGCCCCGGCACCGACGCCGCGCTGGTGAACGCCATCGCGCATGAGTGGATCGTCGGCGAAAAGGTGGACCTGGACTTCCTGCACACCTACTGCGTGGGCTACGACGAGGAAACCATGCCCGCATCCGCCAAGGGCCAGAACAAGTCCTACAAGGACTACATCATGGGCACCGGCTACGACATGGTGGAGAAGACCCCCGAATGGGCTGCCCCCATCACCGGCATTTCCGCCGACACCATCCGTGAGCTCGCGGCCGAGATCGCTGCCGCCCAGGCGCCCTTCATCGTGCAGGGCTGGGGCCCGCAGCGCCACACCAACGGCGAGGACGCCACCCGCGCCATCTGCATGCTGCCCATCCTCATCGGCAAGTTCGGCCTGCCCGGCACCAACACCGGCCAGCGCGAAGCCGAGCCTTACGTGTCGCTGGTCAGCGGCTTGTCCTCCTTGGCCGACAAGAGCCATGTGACGGCTTCCATTCCTGTGTACCAGTGGCTCAACGCCGTCGACCACGGCGAGGAGATGACAGCAACCAACGCCGGCATCAAGGGTGTGGACAAGCTGCCTTGCGGCATCAAGTTTTTGTGGGAGTACGCCGGCAACTGCATCACCAACCAGCACGGCGACATCAACCTGACCCACGACATCCTGCAGGATGAGAGCAAGTGCGAGTTCATCCTGGTGTGGGACACCGTCATGACCGACTCGGCCAAGTACGCCGACATCCTGCTTCCCGACGCCATGCGCGGCGAGCAGCTGAACATGTACACGCAGGGTTACACCGAGTGGTACACCGGCGTGACCGTTGGCGGTCCGGCCCAGAGCGCTCCGGGTGAGTGCCGCAGCAGCTACGACGTGTGCGCCGACATCGCCGAGAAGTTCGGCAAGCGCGAAGAGTTCACCGAGGGCCGCACGCAGGAAGAGTGGATCGAGTTCCTGTACAAGCAGGGCGCCGAGGAGAACCCCCAGATGCCCAGCTGGGAAGAGATTCAGGAGCAGGGCGTGTACAAGCAGGAGCTTCCCTGCAAGATCGGCCTGGAAGATTTCCGCAACGACCCCGAGGGGCATCCGCTGGCGACGCCGTCTGGCAAGATCGAGATCTACTCCGAGACCTTGGCCGAGATCGCCGAGACGTACGATCTGGAAGAGGACGAGCACATCAACCCCATCCCGATGTTCGAGGCTGGCTTCCAGGGTTATGGGAGCATCACCGAGGAGTATCCGCTGTACGCCGCCGGCTTCCATCACAAGAGCCGCACCCATTCGTCTTTCGGCTTCATCGAAGAGCTCGAGGAAGTGGCGCGCCAGGAAGTGTGGATCAACCCTGTGGACGCTGAAGAGCGCGGCATCAAGAACGGCGACCGCTGCTCGGTGAAAAGCCCTGCTGGCGAGATTCGCATCGACGCGAAGGTTACGCCTCGCATCGTTCCCGGCGTGGTGGGCATCCCGCAGGGTGCATGGCACAACGCCGACATGAACGGTAACCGTATCGACGAGGGTGGCTGCGTGAACACGCTGTCCACGTACAAGCCGACGCCGCTTTCGAAGGGCAACGGCAACGCTCATTCGATGATCGTCCAGGTCGCCAAGGCGTAAACGAGGGGAGGACATCATGACGCAATACGCATTCTATTTCGACTCCACTCGCTGCACCGGCTGCCGGACCTGCGAGATGGCGTGCAAGGACTACAAGGATTCCTCCGAGGGAATCCACTTCCGCAAGGTGTACGACTACGAGGGCGGCACCTGCAGCATGGACGACGACGGGCAGTTCTCCAGCCAGGCGTTCGTGTACCACATGTCACTGGGCTGCCAGCACTGCAACGACCCCGCCTGCGTGCAGGTGTGCCCCACGGGCGCCATGCACAAAGACGCCGAGACCGGCTTGGTGAGCGTTGACGAGGGCAAGTGCATCGGCTGCGGCTACTGCGCGATGGCATGCCCCTACAACGTTCCCACGGTCGATCGCACGGCGGGCCATTCCGTGAAGTGTGACGGCTGCGCTGAGCGTGTGGCAGAGGGCAAGAACCCCATCTGCGTGGATGCCTGCCCGCTGCGCGCGCTGGAGTTCGGTCCTTTGGAGGACATCTCCGGCATGGGCGAGGTCGCGGACATCGCGCCGTTGCCGCCTGCGCACTACACCGGCCCCAACCTGATCATCAAAGCAACCCCCGATGCCCAGCCGGCAACCGACGCCACGGGCATCGTCGCGAACCCCGTGGAGGTGATGTAGCATGGAGGCCGCCTTCGCCGAGCTGCCTTTGGCTCTGTTCACTACTCTGGCTCCTGCGGGTGCTGGCGCCTTCATCGCGCTGGCGTGCGCCTTCTTCGCTGGATCGTTTACCGATGAGCAGATGAAGAAGATCGACCGCATGACGCTCATTCCGTTTGTCGTGGTGCTGGTGGGCTTCGCTTGCTCGTTCGCTCACCTGGCGTCCCCGATGAACGCCATCAACGTGTTCGCCGGTGTGGGATCCTCGCCGCTGTCCAACGAGATCGTTGCCGGCAGCATCTTCGTGGTCGTGGCGCTGGTGTACGTGGTCGTCGCGCTCACGGGCAAGCTGCAGGGCGGTGCCCGCAAGGGCTTTGCCGCTGCCGTGGCGGTGCTTGCCGTCGTGTTCGCCTGCTTCACCGGCATGGCCTACATGATGGACACCATCCTGTCGTGGGCATCTCCGCTGCTGCCGCTTGAGATTCTGGGCTTTGCCCTGGTGGGCGGCGCTGCGTTCGGTGCGCTGGTGCTGGCGCTTGCCGGCGCGATGGGCGATTCCCTTGGTCGTCAGGGCAAAAACCTGATTCTGATCGTGGGTGGCCTGGGTGCTGCGCTGGGCGTGCTTGCTGCCGCGTCGCAGATCGGCGGCGTATCGGCGATGTCCAATGCGGTCATCTCTGGCGCCGACCTGGTTGCCGAGGCCCTGCCTGTCCTGATCATCGGCATCATCTGCGTGCTTGGCGCAGCCGGTGCGGTGTTCGTCGTCTGCCTGGGCAAGGGCTCTGTGCCCGTTGCCGGTCTGGCCGTTGTGCTGGCGCTGGTGGGCATCTTCTGCCTGCGCCTGGCGTTCTACGCCACCCAGCTCTCGGTTGGTCTCGCCTGTTAACGAGCCCGATAGACTGACGTTTTAGGAAGCGCGTCCGCCAAAAGCGGGCGCGCTTCTTTTATTCAAGCCCATTCCTGGGGTCGCGGAGTATAATGCACGTTTGTCAAAAAGCTTGGGGGCTTTTTTATTCGGGAAAAGGGAATAGGGAATCATGATCGGCAACGACGTATTGGTCATGCTGGCGATGCTGCTGTACTTCGTGGTGGTGGTTGTCGTCGGCTTCGTGTATGCAAAGCGCTCGAACTCGTCGAGCGAGGAGTACTTCCTGGGCGGCCGTGGCTTGGGTCCGTGGCTCACCGCGCTCTCCGCCGAGGCGTCCGACATGTCGGGTTGGCTTCTGATGGGCCTGCCGGGCATCGCGTATTTCACAGGCGCGTCCGACGCCATGTGGACTGCCATCGGCCTGATCATCGGCACGTACCTCAACTGGAAGTTCGTGGCGAAGCGCCTGCGCAAGTATTCGGAGAAGGCAGGCAACGCCATCACGGTGCCCGACTTCTTCTCGAACCGCTTCCGTGATTCCAAACACATCCTGATGACCATCGCGGCGCTCATCATCCTGCTGTTCTTCAGCATCTACACGGGCAGCTGCTTCGTCACCTGCGGCAAGCTGTTCGCCACGCTGTTCGGGTGGGACTACGCCACCATGATGGTCGTGGGCGCCATCATCGTGTTTTTGTACACCTTCCTTGGTGGGTATCTTTCTGTGTGCACGACCGACCTCATCCAGGGCACGTTGATGTTCTTCGCGCTGACCACGGTGTTCATCGGGTCGGTGACTGCAGCGGGCGGCGTGGAGAATACGGTGACGTTCCTTCAGAACATCCCCGGATTCCTCTCGGGCACCGAGATGGCGACGCCGGTGCTTGACGAGTCGGGCAAGCAGGTTGTCCAGGACGGCATGCCGCTGTTCGACGACCCGACCTCGTACGGCATCGTCACCATCGTGAGCGGCCTGGCGTGGGGCCTGGGGTATTTCGGCATGCCGCAGGTGCTGGTGCGCTTTATGTCGGTGCGTCATTCCGACGAGATCAAGAAGTCGCGCATCATCGCAATGATCTGGCTGGTCATCTCGCTGTCCTCTGCTGTGTGCATTGGCCTTATCGGCCGCGCGGTGGTGCCGGATGCGTTCCTTACGCAGTCAGATGCCGAGAACATCTTCATCATTCTCTCGCGCATGCTGCTGCCGTCGTTCATGTGCGGTCTGGTGGTGTCGGGCATCTTCGCCGCGGCGATGAGCTCGTCATCGTCCTACCTGCTTATTTCGGGTTCGGCGGTGGCCACTAACATCTTCAAGGGCCTCATCAAGCGTGACGCTACCGACCAGCAGGTCATGATCGTGGCGCGTCTGACGCTGGTGGCGGTGCTGTTCTTCGGCGTGTTCATCTCGCTGGACCAGAATTCGTCCATCTTCAACATCGTGTCGTACGCGTGGGCGGGCTTCGGCGCGTCGTTTGGCCCGCTGATGCTGCTGTCGCTGTACTGGCGCCGCACCACGTTGCCCGGTGCTGTCGCCGGCATGGTCACCGGCGCTGTCACCGTGGTGGTGTGGAACATGTTCGTGAAGCCGCTCGGCGGCTGGTTCGGCGTGTACGAGCTGCTGCCGGGCTTCGTCATCGCGCTGCTGGTGATCGTTGTGGTGTCGCTGCTTACGAAGGAGCCGCCCAAGGAGGTCACCGACGAGTTCGATTCCTACATGGATCTGGACGTGTAGCGCTGCCTCATCTGGCTTTTCATCCGCGCCCGGCCCGCTTTGTGCATGGCCGGGCGTTTTGTTTTTCGGCGCACCGCGAGCATGCACTTCCCTTGGCTGCGCTACACTGTGATTCGAATGATTCCGCGGGGCGAGTCGCTCTGCGTTAAGGAAATGGGGGAGCCATGGCCGATGCCGCTTGGACCGAAGACCAGCGTGCTGCTGTCGCGTTTGTCGGCGAATCGCTTGCGCCGTTTTTCCTGCAGGATCCGCGTTTGGGTACAGCAGGCCCTTCGTTTGAGGCTATGGCAGGGCTTGACGCCCAGGCAGCTTCCCGGGAATGGCCTTTCGTCGATGCGCAGGACGCGCTGGCGTGCTTGCTGCAGATGCAGGAGGGCCTTGCCAACGGCGTCGACGATGACCTGATGTGGGAATACCGCCGGTTGTTCGTTGGCCCGGGGCACAAGGCTGCACCGCCGTGGGGGTCGGTGTACACCGACCGGGAACAGGTGATATTCGGGCTGACCACGCTTGACCTGCGCCGATGGATGCGCGAGCGCGGCATCGAGCGACGTGGCGACGCGAACGACCCCGAAGACCACATCGGGCTCATGTTGGAGCTTATGGCCTGGATCGCCGCGAACCGCCCTGCCGATTTGGACGATTATCTGCAGAATCATCTGCTTACTTGGGCTCCGCATTTCCTTGCGTACATGGAAAAGGAAACGACCCATCCGTTCTACAAAGGGCTTGCCCGCCTTGCCTGCGCAAGCCTGGAGGGCATGCGCGATTCGCGCGGCCTTGACGTCGTCGAGCCGCGCTTCTACCGCTAGGGGAAACGGATGGCGGCAGGCTTCGCATTTGCGCTCAGCGAGATTTCGCTCGTGCTGTTCACCACGCTCGCGCCGTCGGGTGCAGTTGCGTTTGCCCTGATGGGCGCACCCCTTCATCGCGGCGCGCTCGATGCGTACGCCCGGGAGCGCATCTCGAAGCTTCTGTGTATCCCCCTGATCGTGACGATGGTGGGATTGGTGGCGTCAGCGACGCATTTGGGCAACCCCGACAACGCGCTCTACGTGATCGCCGGCATTGGGCGCAGCCCGCTTTCCACCGAGGTGGCGGGCGCGGTGGTGTTCTTGGCGCTTGCGGGCGTGTTCTGGCTGCTGACGTTTGCGCGGCGCTTCCCCCTTGCTGCCCAGCGCGCTTGGTTGGGCGTCGCTCAGCTTGCTGCCGTCGTGTTCGTGGGAACCGTGGCGTTTGCCTACTGGCAGGAGACCATCGCCACGTGGCATCTGTGGGAAGCATCCGCTGCGCTGTGCTTGAACTCCCTGGTGGGAGGGCCTTTGCTTGCGCTCTTCGGCCTGCGTGCGGCGAAGGCTCCCGTGTCCGAAGCGTTTGCCAAGGGGTTGTTGGTGACGGCGGGAGTGGCGTTAGCGGTCAACATTGCTGTGTATGCCCTGCAGTGCATTGACCTTGCCGCCATGCGCAATGCGATGGCATCGGTGTCCGACCTCGCACCCGGCTTCCCCGCGTTCGTGGCGGCGTTCGCCGTGCTGTGCGCGGCGGGCTGCGTGCTTTCCGCGCGAGCAGGCAAAACGCCTGCGGTCGGTGATGGCCCGGTTGGGCGTGGAATCTGCCGGATGCTCGTCATGTCCGGCGGCGGTTGCCTGATGGCGTTTGCGGGCATTTTCCTCATGCGCTTCGCTTTCTACGCGACTCATATGACGGTGGGCTTGTAGGCGCCGGCTCGGGTGCGCTTGCCGTTGCCGATCTGCTGCATCGCGCGGCTTTGCGCTACCATTTGCTTCAAACGTGACGGAAGGACCGTCCCCTGTCACGCCCCATTTACTTCAAACGTGACAGAAGGACCGTCCCCTGTCACGCCTTGTCGCACTCGATTGGGAAGGTTGGCTTTTGCATGGAAAAGACCGATAGTCGCTACGGGGCGTACCTCGCCATCCTGAATGAGGAGCTCATTCCTGCTATGGGCTGCACCGAGCCTATCGCCATCGCTCTTGCAGCTGCGCGTGCGCGCGACCTGGCGGGCGGGCTGCCCGACCGCATGGAGCTCGAGGTAAGCGGCAGCATCGTCAAGAACGCGAAGAGCGTGGTGGTTCCCCATACCGGCGGCCTGAAGGGCATCGAGGCGGCTGCGGCTGCCGGTGCTGTTGCGGGCGATGCCGATGCGTGGCTCGAGGTCATTGCATCGGTGGATGAAAACGCCATCGCGCAAATCGAGGTCTACCTGTCGTCGACGCCCATCATCGTGCGTCGCGCCGAGTCTGACCTCGACTTCGATTTGACGGTCCATGCGTTTCGCCATGAGGGCGAGCGTGAGCATTCGGGTACCGTGCGCATCGCCGAATACCACACCAACATTGTGTGCGAGCAGCGCGACGGGCTGGTGCTGCACGAGGTTCCCCTTGCCGAGATCGGCGAGACTGCCGAAGGTTTGACGGACAGGTCGCTGTTGAACATGGAGGCTATCTGGGACTTCGCCATGACAGTGGACATCGATGACGTCCGCGACGTCATCGGGCGGCAGATCGCCTGCAATTGGGCGGTTTCACAGGAAGGTTTGGCGGGGGACTGGGGCGCCAACATTGGCAACGTGTTGCGCTCGGCGTATGGCGACAACGTGAAGGTGCGCGCGTGCGCATGCGCGGCCGCAGGGTCAGACGCGCGCATGAGCGGGTGCGAGCTTCCCGTAGTCATCAACTCCGGCAGCGGCAACCAGGGCATCACGGCATCGGTTCCTCTTATCGTATATGCTCGTGAGCTGGGGTCTTCCGGAGAGCAGCTCTATCGGGCGCTTGTGCTTTCCAACCTCTGCGCCATCCATCAGAAAACAGGCATTGGGCGCTTGTCGGCGTTCTGCGGCGCGGTGTGCGCGGGTGCTGCAGCTGGGGCGGGTATCGCGTATTTAAACGGCGGCGGCTATAAGGATGCCGTGCATGCCGTGGTCAACGCGCTGTCTGTCGTGTCGGGCATCGTGTGCGACGGCGCCAAGCCTTCCTGCGCTGCAAAGATCGCCATGTCGGTGAACGCCGGCATTCTTGGGTACGAGATGTATCGCGCTGGCCAGCAGTTCTACGACGGCGACGGTATCGTGAAGAAGGGCGTGGAGAACACCATCGACAGCGTGTGCCGCGTGGGACGCGAGGGAATGCGCGCCACCAACGACGAGATCATCCGCATCATGCTGGGGGCGTAGGGCGCGACGGGGTCGTCCAAAGGTGACAGGGGACGGTCCTTCTGTCACATTTGAATAAATGCGACAGAAGGACCGTCCCCTGTCACGCCCTAGATTCCCGCTACGAGGCAGACGGCTAAAAGCACCGCCAGGAACGCGAAGTTGAGTGTGCTGAACAGCGCGAGGTAGCGTTTGGTCGACAGCGCTTTGATGCCCGGGCGCTTCATGCCGCGTTTGATGGCGCGGAAATGGTTGAACGCGATAAGGCTGGCAAGCGATGCAATGAGCGTGCCGGCACCGCCGATGTTCACGCCTACAAGCAGCGCCTGGTAACCGTCGACGAATGGTGCCAGCAGGATGGCGGCGGGCACGTTGCTGATGATCTGGCTGGCCAGCGCGCTGGTTGCCAGCGTGCTGGTTGCCAGCGTGCTCTGGTCGAGCAGCATCGAGAAAAAGCTCTGCACTTCGGGGATGCGCGCCATGTTCCCCGAGAACACGAAAAACAGTGCGAACGTGGCCAAAAGCCCCCAGTCCACATGCGCGAGCGCCTTGCGATCGGCAACGAACAACGCTGCTGCTACGACGACGACACCGACAAGGGCGGGCACCATATGGAACACCATCCCCATCGACAACGCGAACAGCGCCAGGTACAGAACCGTTTTCCCGACGGCAGGCGTTGCCGGTAAATCCTCCTTTTCAGCCTCTTGCGGTGCCTCATTTAGCGCGATGGGCTTGAACCCGATGGCGCAGCACAGTGCGATGAGCGCTATCGACACCCCGAACGGCAGCACCATCGTGGTGAGAAAATCGAGAAAGCCGATGTGAAAGCGTGAGCTCAAGAAGATGTTCTGGGGGTTTCCGAACGGCAGGATCATGCCGCCGAGGTTGGCAGCGATTGCTTGCATGACGAAAGTGAAGGGAAGCGCGCGCTCGTTGCCGGTGCGCACGAGGGCGACGGTGGAAAGCGGCAGCAGCATCAGCAGCGCCATGTCGTTGGTGGCAAACATCGAACAGACCAGCGTCACCGCGATCAGCGCGCAGCCCAGCCCGCGCAGCGTCTTGAAGCCCTGAATGACGGCTTTCGCGATGGTTTCGAAAAAGCCTGCGTTGCGCAGCGCACGGATGACCGCAAGGAACGCGAACAGGCAAGCAAGCGTGTTCAGGTCGAAATACGATGCGTATTCGGCATCGGGCGGAACGAACAGCATCGTCATGAGCGCCGCAGCCGCCGCGATGGACGCGGTGGCGTTCTGCATGATGAAGCGTGCCAAGCGGCGCGGGGACATGCGCGTGCTCCTTTGTGCCTGTTGAGTGGTTGAAGTTGCCGACGCGGCGCACCGTCTGCGCCAAGCCGGTTGAACCGATCAACTATAACGCACCGCCGACGCGGTTGCCACTGGAACGAGGGTGTGCGAAAATAGGTTCCCGTTTCAGCGTGGTGGTGCTGCCGTGCTGAGGCGAAACCGACCGGGCGATTGGCGCAGCGGGAGCGCAGGACCCTTACAAGGTCAAGGTCGGGGGTTCAAATCCCTCATCGCCCACCATTAAAACTGCAGGTCATCGGGCTGTTCGCCCGGTGGCCTTTTTGTTTTTATGAACGAATCGAGCAGGTCTCTAAGCAATGCAGAGAGCGATAGGGCGCGCTTGCCCGCGCCTCGAAGTGCCGGAACTGCGTTCGATTCACGTTCGTTCGACGTTGGATCCGCGTTGAATGCACGTTGGTTTTGCGTTGGACCTGCTTTGATCTCGTGGGGCTTTCCAGCGACGCTATTACGGCGCAGACGAAAGATGACGGAGCAACACTTCTCTGCACGGGAGACGTCCTTTTCGGACGTCGCGACGAGCGGCGGAGGAGCGTATGAAGCGGAAGCGGAAAAAGACTACGGCAATCGCTCTTGTGTGCGGGCTGGTGTGCGCCGCATGTGTGGTGCTGTACACACAGAGCGTGCGCGGAGAAGCGGAGGCCGCGCGTGCTGAGGCGCTTGCCCGCTACGGCGGCGAGCAGCTTGAGGTATGCGTAGCGGTGCGCGATATCGCCGCGGGGGAGCCCATCGGCGAAGGTGACGTGGAGATGCGCCTTTGGGTCGCCGATCTGCTGCCCGCCGATGCAGCACGGGCGAAAGACGAGGTTGTGGGCCGCGCTCCAACCACCCCCATCATGGAGGGCGAGGTCGTGGTGCTGAAGCGCTTCGAAGGTTCAGGTGCGTCGTTGGACGTGCCCGACGGGCTGGCGGCGCTGAGCGTTCCTGCTGAAGACGTCCAAGCGGTTGGAGGGTCGCTTTCGGCGGGTGCGACGGCAGATTTGTATTCCATCGGCGGAACGTCGACCGCGCTTCTTGCTGAAGAGGTGCTGATTTTGGCGACGAGCGCGACGGGTTCGGAAGGGACTTCTGCCGACCTGACATGGGTGACCGTCGCCGTGGAACCGGAGTCTGTCCAAGAGATTATCGATTCTTCCCAGAGAGCGAAGCTGTACTTCGTCTTGCCGGCAGCAGGTGACGGGCTGGAAAGCGCTCCTGACGCTGTTGAGCCCGCAACGGACGAAACGACGGGAGAGGAGGGTTTGCAATGACCCCCTTGGTTGCCCTTTGCGCAGATGAGACCAGCATGCGCCATCCTGAGCTCATGGGACTGGAAGGCGAGCACTTGGCATCGCAGACATGGCTTCGCCTGTTCACCTCGGGGCAGGAGATGCGCACGTTTTTGAAGAACGATCGCGCCGTCGACGAGGCCTGGGTGATTTCGTGCGATGACATCGAACCCATCAACCTTGCCGCCACGCTGAAGCGGGACCGCGGCGATCTCAGGGTCTGCCTGATCACGTTCCAGGGGACGGGGTCCCTCCGTTCCCGCGCATCTGCGGCGGCGGTGGATGTCATGCTCACTTCGCATGCGCTTGCTTCTCGCTATGGGGCCTTCAAGCGCGTACGGTCGGGGCAGCCACGGCAGCCGTTTGCTGCCGAGGCGTGCGGGGCCGATTCTGGGGGCCTGTTCCAGCCGGAAGAGCCGACGGTGCCCGATCGGGCTACTGCGGTACAGGAACCGCTTCGCCGTGTGGCTGCTGACACGAATAGAGCGGAGGAGTCATCTGCAACGACGCAGCCCATCGTGGTGGAGACCGTTGCCGAAACAAAGCATGAGGCGCTGTTGCTGCCCATCGTCAGCGGCAGTGGCGGCGCAGGAAAAAGCGCTGTTGCAGCGATGTTGGCTGTGCTGGCGCAGCAGCGGGGACAGAAGACCCTCCTTTTGGATTTCGATCTTCAGTTCGGCGACATGAGGGAGATGCTGGGGCAGCCCGACGCGCTCGGCATCGACGAAGTGCTGGACAACCCGGCTCGCCTTGCTCAGCTGTCTCCCTCTGAAGGAATGCCAGCGGTGCTCGGCGCGCCGCGACACCTGGAGGAAGCGGAGTCCATCGCGGCTCGCGCACCCGTTCTGTTGGATGCGCTCCATGGCATGTTCGACGTGATCGTCGCTAACACCGGGGCCGCGTGGGCCGAGCAGCATGCGGTGCTCTTGGAGCGCTGCTCGAAGGCGCTGTTCCTCATTGACCAGCGGGGATCGTCGCTGCGCGCATGCCGTCGTGCGCTGGATCTGTGCGCTCGGTGCGGCATTGCGGTGAACCCCTTCCTGTTCGCGGTGAACTTCTGCGCGAAGAATGCTGCTCTGACCTCGATAGACGTGTCGTGCGCGTTGCGCGGTGCCGAAACCTACGAGATCGCCGATGGTGGGGCAGAAGTTGAGGGCGCGTTTTCGGAGGGGCGGCCGATGGATTTGCTGGAAACGGGAAATCCCTTCGTGCAGAGCCTTCAGCAGGTGTTGCCCGTCTTGGTTCCTGCGATCCTTGAACAGCCAGATGACGGCGCTTCTTTGTCTGGGTTGGGGATGCTGTTCCGACGGCGCAGAAGAAGGAAGCGAGGTGCGGCATGAGTTTGCAGGAAAGGGTGCAACGTGCAGGCAACGCTGTCCGCGCAGCGGGGTCTGCCGCGCGCCAGGGGGCCGACCTTGATGCATTGCGGACCCAGGTCAGCTCGATCATTTCGGCCGACGAGATCGCGACAATTTTCGCAGTCAACCCTCATCGGGCGCGCAACGAGCTGCGCAGCGCTTGCCGGCAGTCGTTCGAGCTTCCCGCGTGGGCACCAGTGAGCGCCCAAGCGCGCGAGGAACTGGTGGAGCGCCTGGTTGATGAAGTGTTCGGGTTCGGCCCTCTTGAAGGAATGCTCAACGACCCCGATATCACCGAAGTCATGGTGAACGGCCCTGAATCGATCTACTACGAGAAACAGGGCGTTTTGCATCGAAGCTCCGAGTCGTTTGCCGACGCCGTGCAGGTGCGCGCGCTAATCGACCGGATTCTCGGGCCGCTCGGACGGCGCATCGACGAGGCATCGCCTATGGTGGATGCCCGCCTGCCCGAAGGACACCGCGTGCACGCGGTCATCCCACCGCTGTCGCTCGATGGCCCTCTGCTGAGCATCAGGAAGTTCACCGAGCGCGTCATGACGCTCGAGGACATGCAGGAGGCGGGGTCGTTTCCCGCTTCGGTGCGGCAGTTTTTGTCGTGGGCGGTGGAGCAGCGGCGCAGCATCGCCGTTTCAGGAGGAACGGGCAGCGGGAAAACCACGCTGCTCAACGCGCTGTCATGCAAGATTCCTCAAAGCGAGCGAATCATCACCATCGAAGATTCCGCTGAGCTGCGCTTTTTGGAGCACCCCCATGTTGTGCGATTGGAAGCGCGCCCGCGAAACGCCGAGGGCACCGGCGAGGTGACTATTCGTGACTTGGTGGCGAACGCTTTACGCATGCGACCCGACCGCATCGTAGTGGGAGAATGCCGCGGCGCCGAAGCACTTGACATGCTGCAGGCCATGAACACGGGGCACGATGGCTCTCTGACGACGCTGCATGCGAATTCTCCCGAAGAGGCAGTCTCCCGCCTTTCGATGCTGGTGCGTTACGGGGCGGATCTTCCTATCGATGTGATCGAAGAGAACATCGCCCACGCGCTCGACCTGGTGGTGCAAGTGGAGCGCTGCGTGGACGGATCGCGAAGGATCTCCTCGGCTTCCCAGCTACGTTTCGATCGAGAAACGAGGCGCTGTACTGCCGAGCCGGTGTTTTGGCGGGAGGGCCCTGAGGCTGCCATCGTTTGGGCGTGCGTTCCCGAATGGGTTGACGGTCTGCCTTCCGAGGGAGGCGCTCGCGCGGAGGAGGTGGCGGCATGGGCGGCATCCTTGCATATGGCGGCATAGCCGTTGTTTGCGCGTTCGCGTGCGGTTTTCTTGCGGCGTCATCCGCCTTGACGGCAAACCCCCTGAAAGCCGCTCCCTATGTGGAGGGGCCTGACGTGAGAACAGGCCGTCGGGCATCCCTCTTGCGCAACGGAATCTCAGTTGCACAGGGGCCTGCACGGCTGTTGCTTCGCAGTCGCCCCATCACGGCGCTTGCGCGGGAAGGGGCTTCCGCCCTTGGCGAACGCGGCTTTGTTACGGCGCCGCTTCAACTCATGTCGGTACTGTTCGCAGCGCTCGTCGCAACGTCTGCAATCGCGGGTGTTCTCACGGGGTCGATCGTGGCGGCAGTGGCGGTGCCGGGGTGTTTGGCGGTTCTGCTTGCGATGGGCGCACGCGCTTCCCGTGAGGCGCGAACGGAAGCGGTGAGGGAATCGGTCCCCGAGGTGCTTCGTTCGATCGACGTGTGCCTTCAGTCGGGATTCACTCTCCTGCAGACCTTCGACCAGGTATCAAAGGAGGCGAAAGGTCCGCTGGGCGAGGCGTTTTCCCAAGCCGCGCACCTGTTGAAGGCCGGACGCCCTGCGGCGGAGGCGCTTGCATCTTTGCGCGATGCGACGTCGGTTCCCGAACTTTCCTTCGTCGCGGTGGCGTTGCAGGTGCAGCACGAGGCGGGTGGCAGCATGCGTCAAGTTCTTGAGGCGGCGCGCGAAGCGGTGGAGGGGGAGATCGAGCTGAAAAGGTCACTTCGCGTGCACACCGCCCAGGCAAAGCTGTCGGCGCGCATCGTGAGCGCGATGCCCTTGATCCTTGTTGCACTGTTCTCGCTGGTGAGCGAGGGGTTCCTCGAGCCCTTCTTCGAAAGCCCCGCAGGTATGGCGCTTTTGGCGTTGGCCGTGGCCATGCAGGTTGCGGGAGTGGTTGCAGTGCGGCGGACGCTCTCGATGGAGATATCGCTATGAGCCCCGCGGTCGAAGTCGTCCTGGTGACAGCTGCTGCCCTGTCCGCCTTTCTTGCCGTCGCGTTGGTTGTGAAAGGTGCGTTGGCGGGTGGTGCGCGGACGGCAGGGCGGGCATCGCGAATGCGCGTGATGGGAAACCTGGCTCCCATGCATGGTGCCGAGGGCGTTGAACGCGTCGTTTTGACGTTTGCCGTTGGAACGGAAGGGGCTGCGCAGGCGGCGCGTCCGCACGCGGGGCCCATTGTTGCGCGCGCTTCAGACGAACACATTGCGGGGCTGTTGAGGCACGCCGGCATGGAGGGAGCGCTTGGAGTGGCAGGGCTGCGCGCCGCTCGGGTTCGCTTGGCGGGCTTCGGCGCGGGCGCGGGCTTCCTTTTGGGCGTTCTTCTGTCGTGGGAGCTTGGCGTCCTGCTGGCGCTTGCGGGTGCGGCGTTGGGCTATTCGGCTCCTGTATGGGCGTTGCGCCGAATGGAGCAGCGGCGGGCGCTGGAGCTTGAACGCGGCTTGCCCGAGATGCTTGAGGTTGTGGCGCTCGGCTTGCGAAGTGGTCTTTCCTTCGACCGTAGCTTGCGACTTTACGGCGAGCATTTCCCCTCGTCGTTTGCGCAAGCCTGTGCATCAGCGCAAAGCAGCTGGTCGCTAGGACTGCGAACGCGCGAAGAGGCGCTCCGCGATCTTTCGCGCTCTTATCGTTCCGACCAGTTGGAGCGAACGGTGGAGCGGATCGTGAGGTCGCTGCGCTTTGGGTCGACTTTGGCTCCTGATCTGGAGGCGGCCGCATCCGAGGCGCGGGCACGCCATCGTGCGCAGGTGGAGGAACGCGTGGCGAAGGCGCCGGTGAAGATGATGGTTCCTACGGGCGCGCTCATTTTGCCCGCCATGTTGATCTTGGTGCTCGGCCCCGTGCTCTTGGAGCTGATGCAGGGATAGGGCGGAAAACCGAAAGAAAGGAGCTGAGGGAAATGATGGCTTTCCAAGTGAAATCAGGTATACGCCGAATGTCTTCGATCGTACGCGGCGTCGTGCGTCGGAGAAGGCGTGCTGCGGTGAGGGTCTCGAGGATCCTTTCCGCGGTTCGCACGCAGGCACGCATCGAAGCTGCCCGCATTCTGGGACGAGACAAAGGCGGTATGCCGCGCGAAAGCGGGCAGGGAACGACGGAATACGCCATCTTGGTTGGCGTATAAGTGCATCGATGATAGCTATAGTTCTTTCAAAGTGACGAACAGGCGGATATCCTGATCGCGCTGGCGCTCCGTCAGGTTATCGTACTCTATCCTTTCGATGAACTGCTTCAGAGCGGCGTTCTTCGCATCCGCGCTGATCGAATCGTCGCGAAGCATACCTATGGCGTCGCGGACGGTCACGGCAAGCTCTGCGGGCGTCTTGCGCTTCCTGCCAAGCTCTTTCGCTTTCGCTTTCAGCTCCCTCACCAGGTCTTCGGAAGCATCCCTGCGCGATTTGAACTCGTCGATGGTGATGGCGTCGGCGAAGTAAAGCTCCATCAGCTTGTCGAGGCGATTCGATTCGACGGCTAGCTGGCGTTCGACGGATTCAAGCTCGTCAGCCCTCGGCTCGTCGCCGAGCGGTATCGCGGCGTCCAGGTTCTCCGCGATCTCTTCCAGGGCGTCGCACAGGATGGAGACGACAAGCGCCATGTTAGCGCCCCTCGCCTTGCAGTCGGTGAAGGGCGGATGGCGGTAGTGCTCTATCTTGTTCCCGTTCGATTGGCACGTGTTCACGAACCGGATCATCGCCTTCCCGCACTTCCTGCATACGAGCAGGCCGGCGAGGGGGTTCTTGAGGTGCTTCCCGCGCTTGACCTTCGCCGAGCTGTGCCTTCGGCAGTTGTCGTTCGCCTTGCGCCAGACATCTTCGGAAACGATGGCCTCGTGCTTGCCCTTCACCATGATGCAGTCTTCATTGAGGGTTTGGACGATCTTCGTCTCGAATCCGTCAACGGGAACCTTTTCGCGATGATAGTAGCCGTAGCGGATCATTCCCATGTAATGAGGGTTGGTCACGATTGAGTGGAGCCTCGAAGACGACCAGAAGCCTCCTGAAGGGGTGCGCAGACCCGATGCGTTCATATCGCGGGCCGTCTCGCCGAGCGTGACGCCGGAAGCGGCTTTGGCGAACACCATCCTGACGGTCGGGGCGTCATCGTTCGGGACGAGCGTCCACATGCCGTCGATCTTCGCGCGGTCGTATCCGTAGGGCGGTCTCGATTTGATGAAGCACCCGTTGCGGGCCGACGCCCTGCATCCGCTGACCAAACGGCTGCGGATGTTTCCCAGCTCCATGTTGGAGACGAACATCTCCATTTGCAGGAATCTCGCATCGTCGGGGTCGTTCGGATCGTACACCTTCGTCGGCGTGACTATGACGGTTCGGCTGCTCTTCAAAACGAACAGAATCCACCCGTACTCCATGGGATCGCCTCTGCCGAGGCGCGAAACCGAGTGGACGATTATTCCGGCGTAGTCTCCATTCGACACCTTGCGCATCATCTTTTGGAATTCGTGGCGGTCGGCTATCCTCTCGCCGCTCACAAGCTCTTTGTAGTACGGAACGTCCAATGCGTATCCGTCGCGCTTCGCAAGCGCGGTAAGCTCCTGCTCGTGCTTCGCCAGCGTTTCGAACTCGCCCAAACGCTCTTTGTCGATATCGGCGCGGGATTTGCGAAGGTACAGGGCGTAAAGGCCGGGTTTGGCCTTCGGCATGGTATTATCACCTTGCCTTCCTTATACGGTTGGCTACTGCTGAGGGATCGCGTCCTGGTCGCCAAACTTCGACGCGATCCCTCCCTTTATTTCGTCATCGCCAGCTTCAGAACCTCCTTGGCGAGATCGTAGGCTTCGGATGCGTCCCACCCGTGCTTTTTGAAGACCTCGCGCAGATCGGCGAAAAGCTGCTCCATGTCAACGATGTACGGCATATAGCCTCCTAGATTCCCAAGACCTGACGTTTCTTGGCATCGAATTCCTCTTGGGAAACGATGCCCATGTCCAGAAGCTCCTTCATGCGCTTCAGCTCTTCGTACGGGTCGGATGCGGGCTGAACGTCGATCACGGTCGTGGCGGCGTCCATCGCGCTTTGCGCGAACAGTTGAAGCTCTTGGAGCTTGTCGGACATGCCTTTGAAATTGAACGCTGACACCTCTCCGCTCTCGACGTTGCGGAGCGTGAGCGTTGCGACGGTCTCCGCCTCGACCGATTCGGTCGTGGTCGTCTGCGTGGTCTCGCCGGAGGTCTTCTTGTTGCCGGTTCCGAAAGCAGCTCCGATGGCGGTTCCTATTCCTGGCGCGATGAGCGTTCCCACGGTCGCGCCGATCACGCGGCCCTTGCGCTTCTGCTTCCCGGATTCCTTGCCGACGGTCGTGGTAACGTCGTTGAATCGAGCGCCGTCCCATTCGAAACCGACGACCTCGTAAAGGGTCTGCGGATCGCTTTGGAAGTAGATGAGGCCGTCTTCCTGCTTCCAAAGCTTCGCCTTGGCGCCCAGCTTCTTACCGGCAAGCTCCTGGACGGTTGAAACCTCGCTCTTCTGCTTCTCGGCGAGGTCTTTGACCTCAGTCGCCTTGTCTTTGATCGCGGTCGAAACCTTGTCGAGCATGCCGCCCTCGGACGGCTTCTGAATCTTGTCGAACAGGCCCATCTTTCATCCCTTTCCTAGAAATCCCAATCGAACGGCAGGACGTAATAGACCACGCGGCCTATGACTGTCACGGTTTCGGTTCCCGGCTCGTTGAAATTGAACGTCTTTGACACGTAAGTCGGATCAGTCGAATCGGGGCTTAGTTCGAATCCGTTGTTCAGCTTGCGGACGCGCTTGATCGTCGCATCGAACCCGTTTACGCAAACGGCGTACACCTTCCCATCGACTACATCTTTCGTCGGGTTGACTAGCGCATAGCTGCCGTTCGGAATGACGCGATTCATCGACGAACCGGACACCTTCAGCAAGAAAGCCTCGGGGTAGCGGTCGTGCATGGTGGACGGGATGGGGAAGCGTTCCTCTACTTCGATCATCTCGATGGGCTTTCCTGCTGCTATAGCACCGTACAGGGGAACGTCCGTCCATTTGTCGTCTCTCGAAGATTCGAGCCTCTTGTTCAGAACGCGTTTAGCAAACCCGCGATCCTCACTCATGATGTCATCGAAAGTTATCCCAGGAAGAGCGTCCATGATCTTGAGAACGTTCGCTTTTCTTGGGGTGCTTTGGCCGCATTCCCATGCAGACACGGTCGTTTGGGATGCGTCGATGGCATCCGCAAGATCATCTTGGGACAATCCGAAGTGAACTCTTATAGCGTTAATGTTGTCACCAATAAAATTCTTCATGGTCAACCTCCTAAACCAATTTTAGCAAAATAATTTGGTAAAAATGTTGACATGGAAATAATACCCGTTATATTGGTAATTGTCAGCAACCAGAAAGGGGGTGGGACGATGAAAAGCTGGGTTGAAAAGGCGCGAAATGCATCCGAACTTACTCCTGAAAACTGCGCTTCTGCAATGAACTGCTCAAGGACTACTTATTTGAACAGGGAAAAGTATCCCGGGAATTTGAGCCTTGACGAGATCAGGCAGTTTCACGGAATCCTTTCTCCCGAAGGTAAAAAGATCGTATGGAACGCCCTGAAAGAGTTCAGGCCCTAATTTTTTGTCTGCAATACCAATTAAACGGGTATTTCGCAAGTCGGCCGTCTAGCTCAACGGATAGAGCACCGGCCTCCTAAGCCGGGTGTGCGGGTTCGATTCCCGCGACGGCCCCCAACCATCGGGCGACGGGGCGGCGTCTAGCTCATAACTCCTAGTGAGAGAAGGGGATGCTGCGCGAAAGCGTCAAAAGCCTTCTACCAATCCAAAGCTGGTCACCGCTTCGTGCGCGTTCGAGCACATAGGGCAAAGCTTCCCCGACGCCGCGCCGTTGCCCGATGGGATGCAACTTGAAAAAGCACCGGATGAACGAGGTTGGAGAACCCTCGCCGGTCGCATAGATCGAAACGAAAGGAGGTGACACATGAAAGAGAACGCCTCGCCCGTCGTTTTCCCTGCGGGCGAGCACACGGTAAGGATCAGGGGCGGGACGGTTGTTTTCCGCATCCCTGCGAACGTCCATCTATCCGACGTCGCCAGCGGCTTCGCCGCCATGGCGCGGGAAAGGAGGGGAAATGAACCAGAAAGGGAAGCGCCCGCATCGGCCTGACAACCTGCGGGCGCAAGACAACAGCGAATGCCGTCCTGGTCGGAATTATAGCAGGTTGCGTGGAAGCATGAGCAACCGGCAGGTCGCGGTCACATTCGCCGCATGCTCGGCGGTCGTGCTTTCCTGCTTCGCTTTTCTCTGGGCCTTCGCATGGGCCTACGGGCATTTCATTCGGGGGTGGTGGTGATGAAGCCGATCAAATCCCCGCATGAGCGCCTTTTCACCATTTCGGGAGAGCGCCTACTCAACGGTAGGCGTCTCGCCGAAGAGTGCCAAAGGTGGATGGAGGCGAACCACGACGCGTTCTTCGCGATCTACGGCTTCGTCAAATCAATGCAATCGAATGAGAGGGCGGGCCGCGTGAGGGATCGCGTGGCGTCCTTCTGCGTCGATAGGAACATCAAGGTCGGATCAGACCCCTACGCGTTCAACAACGACTATTGGGCGGGCATCTCCCGCTATCTCGTACTCCACGACGGATCGCTTGACGGAGCGCCGATCAAATTCAGGGACAGCGACATCGACTGCTACGGGCTTCTGCCCGTCAGCTACCTGCCCGGATTGGGGGCGGAGCGATGAAAAACAAGAACAGAGACAAGTGTATTGCTGCGAAAGAGGGTTGAATGAAGTACGAAGACATGAAGGTCGCCGAGCTGAAAGACTTGGCGCATCGGCGCGGGATCGACCCAGTGCCGAAATTGAAAGCCGACATCATCGCCGCTTTGACCGCTTCCGACGAAGAAGACGGCGTGGTCGAGGCCGAAGTGATCGAGCCGCAAGGCAAGCAGCTCGCGGTTGTGTCAAAGGCGGGAACCATCAACGCCAACTTCGATGAGTTGGAAGCATGGGTGGATCGGACGCTTTCGTTCTACGAAGGTTGGGAGCCGTCTGCCGACAACCCCGAGGAAGTGGAGCAATGCGCACAGCATCGGAAGAACCTGAACGGCCTTGCGAAGGAAATCGACGACAAGCGCAAGTCCGTTAAGCGGAACTACGACGCACCGCTTATCGAATTCGAATCGAAATGCAACGCGATTCGAGACCGGATCAAAAAGGTTTCCGAAAGGCTCCAAACGGTCGAGAAGGAAGCACGTCAGGCAATCGACGACGCCAAGTACCAAGAACTTGAAGAGCATTACGAGGCGTATGTGGGAATGCTCGCCGATGCCGTGCCTTACGAGCGCGTTCACGAGAAGAAATGGCTGAACCTCACGTGCAAGGTATGGAAGGCGAAAAACGAGCTTGAGGAAAAGGCCGACAAGATCGTCTCGGGCTGGGAAGCCCTAAAGAACATGAACCTCGAATACTTCGAAGAGGCGGAGCTTCGCTACTTCGAAACGCTCGACCTGAACGACGCCATCACCTATGCGGCTGAAAAGGACAGGGAGCGCAAGCGCGTCGAAGAGATGAAGCGCGAGATGGATCAGTACCGCCAACCCGCGCCCGCGGAACCTGTTCAGCCGGTGAACGACCTGCCGCAAACTCCGGAGATCGCCGAAGCGCAGCCGGTTGAAACGCCTCCGCAGAGAGCGTCTTTCATGAAGCCCGATCCCGCCAAGCCTCGAATCATGATCATCGACGCCGCAACCACCGAGCAATGCAAGCAGATAGGGAAGGTGTGCGGATCCCTTGGGGTGACCGGAAGGTTCGTCTCCGGAACGCTCGAAGAAGTCTATTGGAGCGAGCAGGAAAGGAAGCGAAATGTCGGATGAGGTAATCAACTTCGGCGGTGAAGAGGATTCCGTCGAAACGGAGTTCGTTGGAAACCCCGGATCGATTGACGAGATCAACTCCCGTCTAAAAACGGTGAGCATCAAAGGGAAGCCATATGTGGAGGTAACCCAGCGCGTTCTCGGCTTCCGCGAGCTTTACCCGCCGCCGCTCGGAAGGATCGAAACGCAGCTCTTGCAAGACAACGGCGATCGGTGCGTCGTGAAGGCCCTTGTCTACGTGGGCGATCAGCTCGTGGCGACCGGGCATGCGTACGAGGTTCGGAAGGGCATGATCAACGCGACGAGCTACCTGGAGAACTGCGAAACGTCAGCCGTGGGCAGGGCTTTGGGAATCCTGGGAATCGGATCGACCGAGAGCATCGCGTCGGCTGACGAAATGAGGGCCATCGAAGAGACGGAAACGAGCCTCGACGAAAAGCCCGCGCCCTACAGCGGCGGCTTCATTGCGGCCTGCGAGGTATGCGGGATGCAGTACCGGTTCGAAAGCCCGCAGCAGTTGACCACGAGCATCTGCGGCCAGTGCGGGAACAAGACGTTCAGGGTCGTCTGATGCAGGAGCTTATAGCGAAGAGGGACGAGCTTTTCGACCTGCTCGAAACGGAGCTGAAGAAGTGCGAATCGAGCGGCGTGCAGCTTGCGGAGAACGAGGCGAAGTACCGGATGAAGCTTCGCCTCGCGATCCTCGACGAGCGCATGAACGGGACGCCCGTTTCCATCGTCAGCGATCTGTGCAGGGGCAAGAAGGACATAGCGGAGCTTCGCAGGCTGAAGGAGGCGAGCGAGGCGGTCTACCGCGCGTCCTTCGAAGCCATCAACGTCTACAAGCTCCGCATCAAAACGCTTAACGACGATATCGCCCGCATTTGGAGCAGCGGGGGAAGGGGCCAGATATGAGCATCAACAGAGTACTTATTTCCGGGAACCTGACGAAAGACGGGGAGCTTAGGAGCACTTCGAGCGGCACGCAGGTTCTCGGCTTCGGCGTCGCGGTCAACGACCGCCGGAAGAACGCCCATACCGGCGAGTGGGAGGACTATCCGAACTTCGTCGATTGCACGATGTTCGGTAACCGCGCCGGATCGATAGCCATGTTCATGAAGAAGGGAACGAAGGTCGCCATCGAGGGCAAGCTCCGCTACAGCAAGTGGCAGGACAACGCCGGGAACAACCGCAGCAAGCTAGAGGTTGTCGTCGATGAGATCGAGTTCTTGAGCGCGAAGAACCAGCAGCCTGCGCAGCCGCAGGGATACGCCCCGCAGCAGTACCAGCAGCCGCAAGCGTACGCCCCGCAGCAGTATGCGGCACCGCAGCCCATGCAGCCAATGCAGGCGCAGCAGATGGCACCGCAGCCCATGCAGCCCATGCAGGCGCAGCAGATGGCACCGCAGCAAGCGCAGCCGATTGCCCAAGCATCCCCGGTTCAGCAGGCCGTGCAAGCCGCCCAGGCGATGCAGCCGCAGCTCTACGACGAAGACATTCCATTCTAGGCGGGAATCATGGGGTTCTACATCCAAGACGATTACTGGGAGGCGGTGGAAGACCTGCCTCGAAAGCAGCAAGACGAGGTGATGGGCGCTCTAGTCCGGCTCTTCTTCGACGGGGACGAGAACCCGGGTTTGAAAGGTGTTTCGAAAGCTGTTTTCACCGCTCTTCGCGAGCGGGTCAAATCTGCCAGGAAGAAAAGCAGAACGTGGAATGAAAAACGGGTTTCAAACGAGGATGAAGCCGGGGTTTTAACCGAGTTTGAAACCCCGGTTAATCCGGAGATGAACCCGGACATGAAACCGGAATCAACGTCGAATTTGCTTAATAAGAGGGAGAGGGAGAGAAAGAAGGATGAACCTAACGGTTCATCCAAGAACCCCCCAAACCCCCCTTTCAGCGTCGAAGAGGAAGACGCCGCCTTCGGCGCGTCGGCCCTCGCGATCTTCAACGAGGTCACGGGGCAGTCCGTTCAATGCCTTTCGCCATCCACGTGGTCATCGCTCGCGAGGATCAGGAGAACGGGCAGGACGCTCGACGACGTCCGGACTGTCGTCTCGTACAAATCCGACGAATGGGCGGGAAGCCGGAAGATGAGCCATTTCATCAGGCCATCGACGCTTTTCGGCGAGAACTTCGAAGAGTACCTGAACACCGCAAACGCGGCGAATGAAGCGCACGGGGAGGTGAGCGACTTTGCAGCCTACGACTAGGGTCAGGGACATGTCCCGAGTGAAGCTCCCGCCGAACGCGAGGTGGTCTAACGAGCTTGTGACCTGCCCTTACTGCGGCATCGCCTCGCCGCGTGCCGAAGCCTGGGTATGCGGGCGCTGGATCAAGATGCTCCCGTACCCGTGCGACTGCGCAGGGTATCGAAAGAACCTCGCGAGGGTTGAGCAGCGGGAGCGTGAGCGGCGCGAACGCGCGGAGCCTCGCCTCGACGTTCCGGAGAGGTTCGAGCGGGCGGAAGTCGATGCCAGCTCGTACGCCGAGACCATCAAGACCGGCCTCGGACTGTACCTGTGGGGCGGAAACGGGAACGGCAAGACCACGACCGCTTGGGGCGTCGCGGGCATCCTCGCCGCTGAAGGCTGGAGCGTCGAGGTCACGACGCTGGGGAAGATCGGCTCGTCGGTCTCGGACACCTACTCGACCGCCGACACGCAGGACGCCCTTTTCCGCAAGCTTTCACGGTGCGATCTGCTCGTGCTCGACGATCTTGGCAAGGAGAAACCGAGCGAGACCTCGGGCGCTCTGCTCTACCGGATCGTCAACGAGCGGTACGAGGCGCAGCGGCAGATGCTCATCACGTCGAACTACTCGCGGGGAAAGCTCGCCGCCCGCCTTGCCGAGGGGTGCGCGCCATCGACCGCCCAGGCGATAGCGTCCCGCCTTTCGGAGATGACGGCGGCAATCGAATTCACGGGAACCGACAGGAGGATCGCATGACGTACACACCGACGACGCAGCAGCTTCGCGGCCTCCCCGTCGAGGTAGCGGAATGCTACGGAAAGCCCCATATCAGGGCGCATTACGACGGCGCGGGCGTGAAGTCCCACAAGCTAGACGAGGGGGCCACGTGCGCCACATGCCCGCGACTGGCGACGAACGTCCACCACTGCCCGCCGATTTCGAAGGGGAAGACCTTCCTGCTTCGGAGCGAATGGGGCGCGTTCGACCTCAAGCCCGCGCTCTTCGCCCTCTGCGGATCAGGCACCACAGGTTGCCACAACGGCTTCCACGGGGGAGCGCGATTCAAGGCCGTTTGGGTCTGGGACACCGACGAGTTCGCGAAGAGGTGGTGGAGCGGCTGGCTCCTTTCCCACGGCATCGAGCCTCACAGCGAGCAGCTTTACGACATGGGGAGCTGGAAGATCACCGACCGGATTCTCGGATCGCGCTTCGAGGTGCGGCTATGAAATGCGAGATCGACTTCGTACCGACCAAGCGACGGGATCGGACGCTGAAGAACGGGATGCACTACCCAGACCCGAAGAACCGCGAAGAGGCGGAGGCAATCCGCGCCGCCTACACCGGCGGATACCACGAAGGCCCCGTCGAGGTCGTCATCGACACCTACGCGAAGCTTCCGAAGGGGAAGAAGAAGCCGGAGCCGAACACGCACAAGCCCGACGCCGACAACACGGCGAAGGCGATACTCGACGCCCTGAACGGGATCGCCTTCGAAGACGACCGCTTCGTCGTCTTCCAAAGCTGCCGGAAGCATCCGAGGACGGCGAGGGAGAAGCCGAAAACGGTTTTCGAGGTGATCCCATGCGAATGAAGCTCACGAGGGAGCAGAAGGTGGCAGACCGCTACCTGCGCCTGTACGACATGATCGAGAGCCGCCTCGATTCGAGCCTAGTCGGGTTGGAGCGGGCGGAATCCGCTCAAAGCTCGATAACCGGCTCAATCGAGGCGATGGGCTTCGGGGGCGCGAAAGAGGACAAGATGCTGAAGGCCCTCGCTCGAATCGAAGACGCCGTCAGCGACATCGAGAGCCTTTCGAGAGACCTTTCCGCCAGCTTCTTGCAGATCGAGCGTTTCGTCAGCTCCATACAGCGGATCGACAGCCAAGCGGGCAAGGTCGTGCGCCTCACCTACATCAACCGGCTGTCGGCGAAGGAGATAGCCGAGACGGACGACTTCCGATGCTCGAAGAAGACCGTCTACGAGCTGCTGAAGAGGGGCCTGGACGTGGGATTCGAACTTCTGGCGAAGGGGGAATCCAAATGAGAACGCGCGTGTCGCTTTGCGAGCGGTGCATCTACCGCGACAAACCGAAGATGAAGGAGCTTGAAGAGGTCTACGAAATGTCCGGCTTCGGCAAGCCGTCGTCCATCTGGTGCAAGAAAACCGACAGGCCGGAGGACGAGCGTTGGAACGACTGCCCGATGTTCATCGGGTATGGGCGCATGAGGTGATCGCATGGACAACTACCCGGACGGAATCCATGGCGGTGATCCTCATGCGCCATGGAACGCGCCAGACCCATGGAAGGGGAGGGAGTGCGGGGAATGCCGTTACTGCGCGATGGTCAAAGACGTTTTCGTCTGCCTTTTCGAAGCATGCGCTAACGGCGATCCCGAAATAGAGATCGTTCACCCGCGCGACAGCGCGTGCGGTGATTTCAAGGAGGTGTGAGAGTGAAGAGGAAGAAGCTTTCGGACGAAGAGAAGAGGGCGCTTCGTTTCATCAAGGCAATGGGCGGTCTTCCGGAAGTCATGAGGGGCTTCCAAAGAGGCATGACCTACGAGAGCGATCTGGCTGAAATCCTGTACGGAGACCCCTACAAGAAGGTCGATGAAAGACAGGCGATCAGCGAGGTCTTCAATCGCCTGGAAACTGAAGAGAAGCGTTCGAAATTCTTGGATAGATGGGGCGGCTTCGATAAGTTCGTGCGATTCTTCGAAGAGATTCTGGGCCGTTACGCCGAAGATGCGGAGACCTTGGACGAATTGCTCGACGCAATCGAGCAAGCCACGTTGCCGCAAGGTTGCGAGTGGCCCAAAGACCGAAACGGGAAGAGCATCAAGCCCAACGATCCGGTTCACATCTACGGGGAGAAGATGCGCATAGTGGCGATCAGCCACAAGGACAGGCTGTGCATCCGCCCATGGGAAAAGGCAAACGGAGGCGGCGGCTTCTGGGTCAAAAGCTCGGAGGTGTCGCTTTCCCCATGCGGTCAAGAGACGGGTGCGGAGAAGAAGGTGCTCGACGCTGACGGCAATAGAGTTCACATAGGAGACACGGTATACGCAACGAGCGACGATGCGACAGAGTTCACGGTCTCCGGTTTCAGAGGCGGAAAAGTTATCGTGAAGCGCGCTGGGCATGCAAGTAAAGATATCTACCCATGGTTCATCACCCGCCACCCCTTCGTCCTCGCAGCCGACGGCAAGCCGCTTGAGATCGGGCAGACGGTGTGGCACGTCGATAACGGCATGGAGTTCACCGTCAGCAGGCTTCCAAAGCCGGGAGAGTATCAAGCCGTGGAAGTACGTTACCGCAATGGCTCATCCACGTCGTTCGACACCGACCAGCTCACTCACCAGCGCCCCGTGCTGGACGCCGACGGCGTGCTGTGCCGCGAGGGCGACGAGGTGTGGGAGGTAAAGAGCCACAGGCGCAGGGAAATCGTTGGAACGCACTATCGCGACTATGAGACCGGTGAGCCGCTGATTCTTTGCGACGGTGACGATGCAATCCCGATACCCGCAACGTGCGTCACCCACGCCAAGCCCGAGCCTCCAGACAGCTGGGAGCGCATCGAGGAGGACAAGGGCCTCAACCCGTTCGACTACTGCAAGAAGGTCGGCCACAAGCTATTTACGTTCGACAACGCCGAAGAGTTCAAGGCGAGCGACCTCGTGCGCCGCGCGAAGAAGCTGGCGGGGGTGGAGTGATGAGCACCAGCGTAAAAGACGGACTGATAACCGACTTCTTCACCGAGCGCGGGAACTGCAAGGGCTGTGGTGAATGCTGTGGTAGGTTCCTTCCTCTTTCCCATTTCGACGTTGCGAGGCTTCGCGGCTTCATTGAAAGAAACGGGGTGTCCCTGCAACCTGAGGAATTCGTTGACTTCGACGGGATGAAGATAAACCTGCAATGCCCGTTCCTCGACATCCACACGCGCGAATGCACGGTCTACGATGCGCGTCCCGAGATTTGCCGCACCTACAGATGCGACAAGCACAAGAGGGGCGAGTTCCGCCTCCCGTTCGGATATCGTGGTATGGCCCTCGCAGACATGAGGGAGGTGTTCTCATGACGTATCCGATCAAGCGCGACCTCGATCCTGCCTACTTCCGCGTTGAGCGCGAAGGGAAGTGGGAGAGCTTGTGCTTCACCGACCTTACCGAGAAGGAGCGCGAGGGCGTTATGGATGGCAGATCGGAAAGCTGGCTGCGCAAGATGGTGGCAATCCTCGCGGGATCGTTGCGCGATCTGGGAGACAGACTGAATGTTGAGTACGTGAGCGGAGATGAACTATGAGCAATGCGAAGCAATGCGACCGATGCGGGCGGTTCTTTACGCATCCCGGCTGGAGCAAGACATCCTACATCGTCACTGACGAATGGCGCGGAGATGGAAAGGAGTTCGACTTTTGCCCTGACTGCGAGCGGAAGCTCGTCCGTTGGCTAAAAGACGAGGTGGAGAAATGAGCAAGTTCGAGATCGTATCCGGCGTCGAGGGGAAGTGCCTTTACATAGATGAGACAAGGGTCGCGGGGCCGAAGCCGTGGGGCGGCGGAACCATCGTGGCCGCTTTCACGACCGACGAGAGGTACGTGCCGGAAAGGACGTGCCGAATGGCATTCGACGAAACCGCGTCGGGCGACGAAATATACCCAACCAAGGCTTACATATGCTCGGAATGTGGCGTGGTGGATTTAGACGGTCCATCGCGATACTGCCCAAATTGCGGGGCGCGTGTGGAGGTGGAGTAGATGTGCAAACACTGCGAAGAGGACTGGCCCATCGACTACTTGCAAGCTGACGTTCCCACGATGGATGTGCAGATGATCATCGAGGGCGTCGAGGTCGTGCCGAGCGGCAGGGAACTAACCCATCTTGTCGTCTACAACCAACTCAGCTACGACGAGGCGCGTTTCCGCATCAAGTACTGCCCGATGTGCGGGCGAAAGCTGAAAGGCGGAGAGCAATGACGCACGATCTTAAGATTCAGAAGCAATTCGCCGATGCCGTGCTTGATGGTCGGAAGACTTTCGAGGTGCGTAGCAATGATCGTGGATACAACGCCGGAGACTTGGTGAGGTTTACGGTGGTAGAGCAGGGAGCTGCTTTCAACCTCACACGCAGAGACCATCCTCTAAACGGAGCGGTCTACCGTATCGGATATGTACTCAGCGGGTGGGGCTTGAAGAACGGTGTCGTCGCTTTCTCGATTGAGCCCTGTCGCGAACAGACGACGGAAGCCTAATGCGGTACGTCAGTCTGTTCAGCGGAATAGAGGCCGCTAGTGTGGCATGGGCTCAGCTCGGATGGGAGCCGATGGTTTTCAGCGAGATCGAGCCCTTCCCATGTGCCGTTTTGGCATCTCGGTTTCCGAGCGTTCCGAATCTCGGCGATGTGTCAAAGATCGAATGGGAGGAATTCAAGCGTGAAAGAGGAATACCAAATGTCCTTGTGGGAGGAAGCCCCTGCCAGTCTTTCAGCGTCGCCGGGAAGCGGGAGGGCCTTGAGGGAGCTAGCGGCCTCATGTGGGAATTCGTTAGGGCGTGCGATCAACTTCGCCCTGAATGGGTTGTCTGGGAGAACGTACCGGGTGCGCTGTCGAGCTCGCATGGGGAGGATTTCAGATGTCTGCTCTCAAGCCTGGATGACTTCGGGTATTGCAGCGCATGGCGAGTTCTTGACGCTCAATTCTTCGGAGTGGCCCAAAGGCGCCGCCGTTTGTTTCTTGTCGCAAGTCTTGGATCAGGACGTGCCGCGGAAGTACTTCTTGAGCCCTGCGGCATGCGAGGGGATACTCCGTCGAGCCGAGAGAAGAGGAAAGAGCTTGCCTCTGGAATTGGACGCAGCATTGCGTTCGCAGGCTTCGCTTGGCACCACGGAGGCAACACCGGACTAGGCGTGCAAGAAGAGACGTCTGCAACGGTTGAGTCAAACATGCCTCCAGCGGTCTATCAGATACAGGGAAGCGCCATCGACAGGGAGCCGGAGAACGGCCCTTCTGGTGCTGGGCTCTGCGATCCGGACGAAAGCGGAGCGTATACGCTCACCGCTACTGACCGCCATGGTGTCGCGGTGCTTCCGTTCAACACAACGCAAATTACGAGCAAATCGAATGGAAGCAAGCCCCGTTATGGCGATCCATGTCATCCACTGTGCGCTACAGATCATGCTCCGGCAATTTGCATGGCGGATTCGGCTCCCAATGCCGCTATCGACCGAGACCTCGCGGGGATGCTCAAAGCCAACAACAACAACAACCCACCCATCGTTTCATCGAACTGTTCTGTCCGGCGTCTCACACCAAGGGAGTGCGAGCGCCTGCAAGGCTTCCCCGACGACTGGACGCTGATCCCGTACCGGGGCAAGCCCGCCGGAGAATGCCCGGACACGCCGCGCTACAAGGCGCTGGGTAACAGCATGGCGGTGCCGGTGATGCGGTGGATAGGTGAAAGGATTGCTGCTATCGCAAGCAGATGATCTCCAAAGCGGAATGCCGGAAATCCTTGAGACGAATGAGAGGAGACTGGTCATGAAGGAAAGGCTGGTTCACCGAGGCATGCGCTACAGATGCGCTACCTGCGGTTACGAAACGATGATGTGGCTTGAGGAAGGGCTGGAGGATCGCGAAAGCAAGGAGAAGAAGCCCGTCCCGTTCATCATCAGATGCCCCAAATGCGGCGAGGTGTTCAAGGGAATGAGGCACGTCGATTTCCATAAAGACGTCTTCCTGAAGAACCGCGTCCCGCTCGATCTGGCGATGAACAGGTTCGAGAACAGGAAGAAGAGCGATTGCGGCGTGCCGGTTTTCACCGAGGTTTAGAGCGTCGCTAGAAAGGAAAGCATATGAACGCCATCGTGTGCGATAGATGCGGGAAAACCGAGACGAGCAGAGAGAGCTTCGCAAGTATCAAGCACAAGAGAACTCTTGAGATCAAGTTTCGAAAAAACGTGTACTGCGCAGGATGCTACGAGAGGGTATCAGACTTCGATCTTTGCGACAGTTGCGCGAGAGAGCTTGTGAGCTGGTTCGGAATGGAGGCGATCTGATTGGTTCCTCACATGAGATTGCGCGACCGGATCATCGCGTGGCTGCTTTACAAGCTCAACGGATGGAGCGAACTCGACGAATGCGCGTCCGAGGTTTTCAGTACGCCTGAGTGTTCGAGGATGGTTGGAATCTGCCGGGATTACTGGTACGTCCGCAACGCAAGGAGGTTTCAAAATGCTGACTAATAACGAGCGTCGGTCAGTGGCGCAAAGGCTGAGGAATGATGCTGATGGCGGAGTTCTTCCTTATATGAACTTTCTTCAGGCGATCTCTTCCGATATCGGGTCTGATGGCTCGGTGGAAGGCACGCTGAACAGGCTCGCCGACCTTGTCGAGCCGATGCCGGAGCCGGTATGCCGCGACGCTTCCGATGTGTTTGGTCGCTTCAAATGCTCGGAATGCGGATGCGTGATTTACGACACCTCTCAAGTTGATTTCGGAATGGTCAACTACTGCCCAGATTGCGGCCGATGGGTGGAGGTTGAGTAGATGACCGGAAGAAAATGCGCCCACGTCGCCGCCTGCACGGCGTCCCTGGGGGTTCTCGGCGGCGTTTGCCCGATAACGTCGCGGGATTCCTGCTCGTACTACGAGCCGGAGATCGACCGTGACCGGCTGATTGCCCTGTCTGACGACCTGACGCGCATGTCAACCGCTAACGGGGTGATTCTTGAAGGGGAGGCAAAGACCATCGCGCGGCTGATCAGGGAGGCGATAGGGGTATGAGCGGATACTCGATTGATGGAGTGTTCTCCTGGGCGCTCAACAACATGGAAGGTGCGGGAGGGCTTGAATTCGAACTGTTCTCCTGCATTGCGGATGCCATTCAGCTATACAGGGAAGGCCGCAGGTGCGGAGCGTGCGACGAGTGCTTCGAATGCTACCGCCGCCGCCAATCGATGCTGTCCGTTTCCGACCGTCTGTATGGCATGAGCGACGGTCTTTCCGGAGACGCGGCCTGTGAGGTTGCCTCCTGCGCCAACGACATTCGAAAGGCATTCGGGGTAATGCCGCGCGGAAATGGCATCAATCAGGGCGATGAGGTTCGATCGTGAGCGGGTTCGCGATGTTCAAGCACGTCCCCGCCTTGGAAATGATGCTCACTTTCGCGGGCTGGCAGCGCGGATTCTCCAAGCACGACAAGGAAGCTATGGCCGACGGGTTGAACGTCATACGGACGGCGCTGGTGCAGCCCGTCGGTCTTTCGAGGGAGAAGACGAAGCGCGAAGGGTTCGAGACTGTCACGGAAGCGGAGTTCGACAGGGCCGTCATGAACGTCCTTGCGGCTGCGATGGTTCTTTGGTTGAGCGGGAAGCTCGATGAATTGGAGGTTGATGGATGAAGAGAGGCGATTGGGTCGTTTTCGACCCGCAGAGAAGAAGGCAGATAGGAAGGGTCGCGAGCGTCGGTGACAAGGTGGCGTTCGTCTGCTACAGCCACGGATGCACGGCGGCGAGCAGCCCGCTCGACCTCCTGGTTCCGTACGACCCCGATCTGTTCCCCGACCTCGCGCCGGATGCGAGGATCGGCTTCCACAGGTTCGACGACTACTGCCCAAGCTACGATCCGACGTTCTGCCCGCAGTGCAGGGGAAAGAGGCACGAATGATGATACCGACGATAATCGAAGACCTGAGACGGAGGCTCGACGCAAACAGGATCGAATGGTGGGACGAATCATTGGAGGTCGGAGGCGCGACGATCTACCGGACTAAATGGAAGTCGGAAGGCGTGACGGTATCGTGCGTCTGGGGGTTCATCGAGCATGAGAGCTACCCAGGGGCGAGGATGGGGGCAACCGCCGGATGGCCCGACATGATCGAGTGCGCGCTTATCGACGATGGCAAAATCCGCGAGCCTTCCGCGATGCTCGTGCAGCAGGTGATCGAGAGGTACGGAGGTGGTCTGCGATGAGGCTCTGCCCGATATCTGCTCAGATCGACCCAGACTGCTTCGCAAGCGAGAGGATTCGCGTCGAGGTCGTTTTCGAGGTAGTGCCTGATGACGTCCGTCGCGTCCCGATGTTCTCCATGCTCCCGAGCGGAGAATACTTCGAAATACCCGAAATAGATGCGGTCGCTTTGAAAGGTGGGAAAGATGAAAGCTGTTGAGATAGTGGCGAAGGTGAGATAGCGGGCCTGTTCCTGTTGGCCCTGTCTGCCGCCATGGTGGTCGCCGTGGCGTTCCTGTGGGGTCTGGGTGTCGGCCTCGCCGGTCTGTTGGTTTAGAGCATGAAAAAGCCCCCGCGATCCGGGGGCTTTTCTTTTAGTCGGCGCGGTATCCCGTTATATCGACGTTGCACATCCTCAAACGCCGCGCCTCTTCCTGCTCGCCCAGCGCGTCGATCAGCGCCCCGTGCGTCGCCAGCGTAGCGGTTCCGCCCGCCGCGCTGAGAATGAAGCCGTAGCGTTCCGCAAGTTCCATCACCTCGCCCCAATGGTCGTCTAGCGCCTCCATTTCAGCCGCACCGTCATCGGTTCTCAGGTACTCGGCCAAGGGGTCGCGTTTTCCTCCGTCATCGTAGTACGGGGCCAGCTCTTTCGCTTCCATGCTCTCACCTCTCTATAGTCCGAACTGCTCGCGCGTCATGGTCTCGGTCTCCATGCGGTCTTTCCTGTAGTTGAATGGGTAAGGGTCGAATCCGAAAATATAGGCTTGATGTATGGCTATATCGGCCCTGTAGCCGTAGCTCTCTACCAGATGGCGGGCGTAACGCCTTTCCCCCTTAGAAAGATGGCACCATACCGCCTGAAGTCCCTGCGGCCTGAAAAATGCGTACGTGTTGGCTTTGGTGATGAACGTTTTCATATTCGATCTCATATCCGATCCCTTCATCAAAGAAGCCCCGGCATTGCCGGGGCTGTTGTCCTATAGCGGCTTGCGCCAGTTCGCTTCATACTGCTGTTCCCATATCTCGCGGCAGTCCCGGCACTCAAGTACGGTCTCGACCGCATAGCCTGCATCAATCACCGCCGGTTGATCGGCGACGATGATGTCCTTTCCGCCGCATTTTGGGCATCTATCCAATTCGCCTTCATGCTCCCACTGGGCTATCTCTCCGGGTTCGTTGATTCGCCTAAAGTCGATCAAAGCCCCGTTCTCGCCGTGCTCTAAGCTGTAGCCCAGCTTTTGCAAGGTAAGATATACGCCCCCGAGGTATCCGGCATTGTACGAACGCTCTTTTTCGTCCCCCTTCTTTTTAGCCACATCCCTCGCTGCTATGTGGGCTTCAACGTCGGCTAAAATGAACGCCTTTCGCGCGTTGAACTCGCTTTCTCTCATGACCCCCCCCTATGCAACCGATATAGCCTTGCGGTCGTCTCCGATCAGATGCGAGCCGTATTTGGTTCTGATGTGATCCATGGTCGCTTTCCCCCGGCTCCACCGGCAGCCCTTTTCAGCGTGCCGCCAGTACCATTTAGCCTTGCTTTTCGACCATCGGCACCCGGCGGCTTTAAGCTCCGCCCGGTGGCTGTACGTGTCGCCCGATATCCACAGCCACGATCCGCACAGCTCTATCTCTATGCCGTCGATCTTCAGCAGGGCATCGACTACCGCCCTGAATTCCTCGGGCGTCTCTGTCGTCTCGCGAACGGTCGCGCCCGGTTGCTTTGCCGCCTCATTCTGTCGATCCTTCAGCCGGTTGAATGCGGCATCGTGGGCGACGTTGATCTCCTGCATAGCGCGAACGTCGCCGCCCCTGTCGGGGTGAAACTCCATTACCAGCCGTCTGTATACGGCTTTCAGCTCGCTTAAGCTCCTGCAAGCCCTGACGGCCTCCAACGCTTCATGAATGCTCATATCAGCTCCCTATATGTTGATCTTGTCTATGCTCCCGATGACGGGCAGCAGCAGCACGAAAAGCACCACTGCCGCCCTTTTGATGCGCTCCATGGTTAGGCCCTCGCCAAAACCGGCTCGCCGTCCCACAGATAGCAGATAGTCCCGTCTTTAAGCTTCAGGGCGGGCGATCCTCCCATGCTGACAACTTGCACGGCCTCATAGCCGAGCATCTTGCCGGGGTCGATGATGAAAACGGGGTCTGGCATGATAGCGTCAAGCTCTAGCCCTGCTTCAAAGACCGTCTCGGGTTCGTCGTCAAGCCGTACCGCTATGGTTGCTTTAGGCGACACGAGCGCGTAAAAGGCCCCGTCTGTTGCGAAGATTGCCCAATAGAGCAGGCTGTCCGCCGTCGGTTTGTCCGTGTGCTCCACAAGCCGCTCATTGTCTGTTGTGTAGTACGTCATCGCTTAGCCTCCAATCAGAAGCGGGGGCGAAAGCCCCCGCTTGCTCCGTTATGCCCAGCTCGTTTCAAGCTTCGGCTTGCCGTCCCAAACATGGGCGAACGCGAAGCTGTTGATATCGATGAATGGGTCGTTTCCGTCCCGGCTGAAGTCCTTGATCTTCCGGCGAAACGCCTCGCCGCTGAACGATCCGGGCAGCGGCTCTACAATGTCCTGGCACCAGCCTTTGGGCGTGACCTTCCGCCTGATCGGCCTGACCTCGACCGTTTTGGCGGTGCGCTTCACGACTTCGTAAAAGTCGATGTTGGTTTGATCGTAGCCCCAAGAGCTGACCAGAACGGTGCCGACTTCCAACTTGCTCATGATTCCTCCTATCTCGGTTTACGTTGCTTTCATCTGGGGTTTCGCGCCTGTGTTCTGACGGGTCGCTACTTACCAGCTTTATAAAGTTGAAAAGGTGCGCCACCGGTTTGGTGTGATCCCATTATGTCATGCAATTAGGTTACAATATGCAAAAAGGTTACAACATCATAAAACTTACACAATTGCATTACGCAACGCGAAAAGGTATCATCTGCAAAGAGAAAGGGGGGCGCATGAGGTTTTACGACGCTCTGCAAAAGGCCGCAGCCGATTCGGGCATGAGCTTCACTAACGTTTCCGAGAAGATCGGCAAGAATCGAAACTACGTAGCCAACAACGTGAACCGGGGCAGCGATCCGGCAACTTCCAACGCCGCCGCCATGGTCGAGGCGTGCGGATGGTCGCTCTGCGTCATGCCGTCCGGGTCTGTTCCTGACGATGCCATAGTCATCGATCCGCCCATGGATGACGAGAACGCCGAGCGCAGGGCGCTTGAGCGCCGCCGGGACAAGCTGCGCCGAGACCTCGCAAAGACAGAGGAGCTTCTGGGATGATCGCCGCAGACGCAGTGCGCGAGGCGGTCAGGAGCTCGGGCAGAAGCATGATCTCAATATCGGTATCCATGGGCGTCAATGCAAACTACGTCGCGAAGTTAGTCGCTAGGGGAGGATCGCCGAAGGTGGATACAATCGCGTCGATAGCCGAGGAATGCGGCTACCGCCTCGCCATGGTTCCTGAAGCCGAGGTTTCGGAATCGGACATCGTGATCGATGGCAGGAAATCCAAAAGGTAACAAAAGGTAAAAAGAATCCTGCTATAGTGTAACCAGGCATTTGAGGCGTTCCGGAAGGAGCGCCTTTTTTGATGCCTGAAAACCGGAATTGCGAAGCTGACGAAAGGAGGAAGCCATGCCTAGCAACACCAACAGGGCGAGCCGAGGCGCGCGCATCAGCGCGGCTATGCAGACCCAGAGCCTAAGCTCCGCGAGAACCCGTGGGGCCAGGAACCGCGCAAGGAACCAGATGGCGGCAAACGGTCGCCGAACCAGCGGAAGGAGTTCTGGCTAGTGTCCAGCATCCTTTTCGATCCGGTTAAAGTGCAGTCGAGGGTCACGGATTCGGTTCTCGTAGGCTTTTCTGGCGGTAAGGATTCGATAGTGACCCTCGATCTCTGCATGCGCTACTTCGAGAACGTCGTGCCGTTCTTCATGTACCTCGCTCCCGGTCTTGAATTCCAGGAAAGGACGCTGCGGTGGTACGAAAAGCACTACGGATGCGAGATCATCAGAATGCCCCATTTCGAGGTTTCAAACTTCATGAGGTACGGAAGCTTCAGGGAAATGGATCCCAGCGTGCCTATCGTCAGCGTAACCGACATGTACAACTACCTGCGCGTCAAAACCGGAATCACATGGGTCGCAGCGGGCGAGAGAATCAACGATTCGATTGTCCGCAGGGCGATGATCAAGAACAGCGGGAGCATCGACCGCAAGAGGGCGAGGTTCTACCCGGTCGCTTATTGGACGAAAAAAGAGGTTCTGGCCTACATCAAGCAAAAGAAGCTGAAGCTGCCCACCGACAGCAAGGGGCTGGGATTCAGCTTCAAGACGCTCGAAGGCAGGGAGCTTGCTTTCGTGAAGAAGCACTACCCGGAGGATTACGCGAAGATCGAGGCGCTTTACCCGTATTGCGGCGCAGCCGTCGAAAGGTGGAAAACGAATGGCGAACGGTAGAAAACAGGATGCAAACGGCAACATGTCGAAATACCAGGTTTTCGACACCGAGGTCATCAACCGCAAAGACATCAACGGAGCGCCCTACAATCCCCGCATCATCGACAAAGGGGCGCGGAAGCGCCTGAAGGAAGGCATCCGCAAGCATGGCTTGGTGCAGCCCATCGTCTACAACAAAAGGACGGGCAACATCGTCGGAGGCCATCAGCGACTAGAGCAGTTGGACGCGCTCGAAAGGCGCAACGACTACGATCTGACCGTTTCCGTCATCGACGTTGACGAGCGCGAGGAAGTCGAGATCAACATCCAGCTCAACAACCCCTCGATGCAGGGCGACTGGGATTTCGAGAAGCTGGCGTTCGTGGCTGAGGAATACGACCTCGGATTCGACGACATGGGCTTCTCAGACCTCGACGTAGACCTCATGTTCGACGGCGACGACCGCTTCTCAAAGCTCTTCGACGTTCCGGAGGCCCAAGAGATCAAGTCAGACCTGCAAGCCGTGAAGGACGCGCGAGAGCAGGGCGCGAAGAACCTGAAGGAGCGCAACGGCATCAACTGGTACACGATCATCGTCTTTCGGGACGAGCAGGAGCGCGAGGCGTTCCACCGAAGGATCGGGATACCGGTGTACGAAGATTACGTGTCACCCGACCAGCTCGAAAGGCTCGGGAGGGAAAGCCCCCAAGCCAAGTCGAGGCGCGAGGGCACCGGGCAGCAGACCCACTAAGGGTGTAAGGCGTTCACCGCCAGGGGTTCCGGCGGCTCCACCGGCTAAAGCCCAGCCAGGGCGCATTCCCACCATTCGCGAACGGCCTTTTCGTTGTTCCTCCGGTCGCTCCACTTCACAAGCGGCTCGTAGTAGCGCCTAAGCCCTTCAGCGGCACCGCATGACAGCGGCTTCACAAGATCGTCAGGCACCTCGTAGAGATGCAGACGGCCCTTCACGGCGAACGGCTCAATCAGGCGAACGTCAGACAGCCGCCAGGCGTAAGAGCCGCGCTCGGGCATGCCGCCCATCATCGACGCACGCAGGTGCCTTCTTTCGAACGGCTCTATTCGGTCGAGCCTAGCGACGCACATCGCATGACCGGCTATCGCACCGGCTACAGGCTTCGCGCTAGAGCAGATCAGCAGGTCGCCCCTGTGAGGGGTAGACCAGGTGCGGCACTCTACGGTCTTAAAGCCGAGAGTGACCGCCATCGCCCATTCGGGCAGCAGCGAGATCGCTTTCAAGCAATCGCCCCCTATCAGTTAGAAACGGCATTACCCTCCAACATTCTACTATGCAAACGCATAGCACGCAACACTGAAAGAAAGGGGGTGTCAGCCATGGGCAACCTATCGAACCTGAAACCTTTCCAAAAAGGCCGAAGCAGAGAAGAAGCAGCGGCGGCGGGCGCTAAGGGCGGCAAGGCGTCGGGCGAGGCCCGAAGAAGAAAGGCCGAACTGAAGAAGATCGCCAAAGAAGTCCTATACATGCCGCTCAAAACCGGCGAGCTTGACGAGATCGAGGCTTTCGCAGAGGCGAAGGGCGCTAATCTCACCGTGGGCGAGGCCGCTATTCTCTCCGTCGCGAACAGGGCGCTCAAAGGCGACTACAACGCGCTCGCTTTCCTGAGGGACACGGCGGGAGAGAAACCGGTCGAGAAGGTCGATATCGGCGCGGATGTGGATCGGGCGTCCGAAGAGATTTCCGCGATGATAGCGGCGAAAAAGGCGAAAGAGCATGGCGAATGACCGCGAGGACATCGTCGCCCTTATCTACGACTGCCCCGCCGACATAGCCGTCAAGATCGGCTACGACAAGCTGACCGACCTTCACAACATGTGGATTCGCGACATGGTCTTCGGCGAAGGCGACGAGACCCTGCAAGCGCATCGCGGATCGTTCAAGACGACCTGCATCAGCATCGCGCTCGCCTACATCCTTATCCTTTTCCCTGCGGAGCGAACGATATTCATGCGCAAGACCGACACCGACGTCGCGGAGGTCATGAAGGCAACCGCAAACGTCCTGCGCTCTGCTTTCTTCCGCTCGCTGGCGAAGAGGCTGTACGGCGTCGATTTCGAGCTGGTCAAGGACACCAACAGCGAGGTGAGCACGAACCTGATCCGTGGCGTCTCCGGAGCTTCCCAGCTTCTCGGCTTGGGCAGCGGCGCATCGCTGACAGGCAAGCACGCCGACAGGATATTCACCGACGACATCATCAACATCAAAGACCGCGTTTCCGCTGCGGAGCGCGAGCGGATCAAGCTCATCTACATGGAGCTTCAGAACATCCGCAACCGAGGCGGCCGAATCTTCAACACCGGCACGCCATGGCACAAGGACGACGCTTTCACGCTGATGCCCAACATAGTCCGGTACGACTGCTACAGCACCGGCCTCATAAGCCGCGACGAGCTGGCGACCATCGAGAAGTCGATGAGCGTTTCGCTTTTCGCCGCCAACTACAAGCTGAAGCACATCGCGGACGAAGAGGCCATGTTCACCGAACCGGCCTATTTCGACGATCCCAAGATGCTGCGCGACGGCATCGGTCACATCGACGCGGCGTACGGAGGCCAGGACGGCACCGCTTTCACGGCGGTCATGAAGCGCGACGGAATCTTCTACTGCTATGTGCGCCTGTGGCAGAAGCACGTTGACGACTGCCTGCCGGAGATCATCCGGCTGTGCAGGGAGCTGAGGATCGGCACTATCTACTGCGAAGAGAACGCCGACAAGGGCTACCTGCGGAAGGAGATTCGCAAGAAGGGCCATCCCTCGCGCGGCTACTCCGAGAACACCAACAAGTTCATAAAGATATCGACGCACCTCAAATCGCAATGGGCGAGCGTCCGCTTGCTCGACTGCGACAAGTACCCGCTCGACGCGGAAGCCGTGAACCAGGTGCTCGACTACAACGAGAACGCGGCGCACGACGACATGCCCGATTCGCTCGCGAGCGCGGTCAGGCAGTTCGACAGGAGGCCGCAGATGAAGGCATGGAAGGAGGGATACTAAATTGCCGCAGAACAACGAATACAGGTCGTTCTACCACGACCAATTGCAGTTCGACCCGGTTTCGGACGACTTCAAGCTGCCGGTCGGCACGCAGATGACGCCCGATCTGCTCACCAACCTCATCCAAGAGCACGAGCAGACCCGCGTACCGCGCTACCGCAGGCTGGAAGCGGCCTACGACACCAAGTACCTCATATTCGGCGACCAGAAGCACCGGAAGCCCGACTACAGGCCGGACAACAGGCTCGCCGCAGACATGGCCTTCAACATGACGCAGACCTTCGAGGGCTACTTCATCGGCGTGCCGGTCGATATCAGGATCAAGGACAATGCGAAAGCCGAGTACCTGAAAGAGTACGCGGAGCGCAACTCGCAGGAAGAGGTTGACAGCGACCTTTCCGAGATGTGCAGCATCTACGGGCATTGCTTCGAGATGATGTACCAGGACGACGAGGGCATGCCGCGAAGCGTGCCGCTCTCGCCCATGTCGGCATTCATGGTCTACGACGACACGGTTCTGCACCGCCCGATGTACTTCGTCCGCTACTACTACGACGACGAAGCCAACATCGGCGGATCGTACTCTGACGCCAACTACGTCACGAGGTTTTCCGACGAGGGCGGCGACATGGCGGAAACCGACGTGGAAGAGCATTTCTTCCATGACGTGCCAGCCATCGAGTACCGGCAGAACCGCACCAGCAGGGGCCTTTTCGAGGGCGTCCTGAACCTGATCGAGGCGTACAACAAGGCGCTGTCGGAAAAGGCGAACGACGTCGATTACTTCGCGGACGCATACATGTTCGTGAAGGGCGTCGAGCTCACCGAAGAGCACAAGAAAGACCTTCGCGACTACCGCCTCATCAACCTTTACGGCGACGGCACGGACGGCATCGACTGCGTGTTCATGGCGAAGCCGAGCGCCGACGCCACGCAGGAGAACCTCATCAACCGATTGGAAGTCCTCATCTTCAAAATGGCGATGGTTCCCGACATAACCGACGACGCGTTTTCGACCGCGTCCGGCATCGCGCTGAAGATCAGGCTCATGCCCATGAACAACCTTGCGCGGAAGAAGGAGCTGAAGTTCAAAGCCGCCGTGAAGCGCCGCCTGCGCCTTTTGGCGAGCTACCCGAACAAGCCTTTCTCCGGGGACGATTGGCAGCAGGTCGAGGTGGTCATGCACCGCAACATGCCCGAAGACCTCGAAAGCGAAGCCCGCATCGCGGGGCAGCTGTCCGGCATCGTCTCCGAGGAAACGCAGCTCTCGATCCTGTCTTGCGTCGAGAACGAGGAAGACGAGATCGAGCGCAAGGAAAGCGAGCGCCAGAGCAGGGCCGAATCCCTGTCCGGCGGCTACCCGACAAACAGAACGGAGGAAAAGCAAGATGAAGGCGATCTACACGAGGGGGACGAAGGGCCTGAACGTCAGGAAGACGCCCGATAAGAGCGCCGAGGTCGTCGGCCTCATGGAGCCGAACGTGCCTTTCGAGGTCGAGGCCGTGGACTGGTACAGGGTCGAAGGCGGCTACGTGAACGCCGCTTTCGTCGAGATCGTTCCCGACGAGGTCGAAACCGACGAAGCCGACGATGACGGCGAGGCACCCGACGAGGATTGCGAGCTTTACAAGATGAAGGTGCCTGAGCTGAAGCAGCTCGCCGCCGACAGCGGCGTCACGGTCACATCGACCATGAAGAAGCGCGAGATCATCGAAGCGATCCTCAATGCATAGCCCGTCGGACGCCGAGTACTGGCAGAAGCGGCGCGACGACCTGCTGGCGCAGATGGAGAAGTCGGAAGACGAACTGATCCGCAAGCTGGCGAAGGTCTACGCCGACGAATCGGCGAAGCTTGAGCGCGAGATAGCCGCCTACTACCAGCGGTACGGCGAGGACAACGTCATCGAGTACCGCCGACTGCTCGCGAACCTGAGCGACGACGACAGGCGCTTGCTTATCGAGCGGATGGACAAGTTCGCCGAGAAGTACCCGCAGTACGCTCACCTGATGCCAGTGCGAGAGAGCATCTACAAGCTGAACGAGCTGGAAGGCGTGCGCGTCTCTATGATCATGCAGCAGCTTGAGATCGGCGCTATGGAGCAGGAAGAGGTCGCGAGGCACCTCGAAGAGCAGGCGCGTCTCGCCGCCGACCTTGCAGCCGACCAGATGGGTTTCGGAAGCCAGTTCTACAACGTTAACGCCCAAGTGGTGAGCGCCACGGTAGGCGCGGCATGGGCGCATGAGAGCGGCTTCTCCGAACGGATATGGGAGAACCGCCTGAAGCTCGCCGAGTACCTGAACGACGATTTCGGGAAGCTGATAGCGAGGGGCGTCGCGTACGACAAGTGCGTGAAAGCACTTTCCGAGCGTTTCGAGAACGTGTCGCTGCGCGATATCCGCCGCCTGATCTTCACCGAGGGGACATTCGTGTTCAACGAGGCGCAAGCCCAGGTTCATGAGCGGGATTTCGAGTACTACGCGATATCGTGCGCCGATTCCAAGGCGTGCCAGGTTTGCAAGGAGCTGCAAAAGGCGCAGAAGGCCAACCCGGTGCGTTTTTCCGAGCGGAAGCCGGGAACGAACTTCCCGCCGATGCATCCGTGGTGCCGGTGCTCGTACACGGTAGAGGTTTCCGACTGGGACGCATGGATCGATGCGTACGTCGAGGCAAGGGGCGGCGATTCCGCCACGAGAAAGGGGAGAGCGTGAGAGACGTTTTCTACATCTCCGCAAGCTACTGCAACCAGTGCCAGCGGATCAAGCGCGAGATCGTCGCGCCTTTGGTCGAGAAGTACCCCGGCCATGTGAGCATCCATGAGAACTACGACGCGAAGATCGGCGAGCTTGACAACCGCAAGCGCGTTAACCGCGTGCCGCTGTTCGTCGTCGAGAAGGACGGGGTCGAGGAATTCCGCTTCGCGGGCGAGCTTTCGGCTGAAGAGATCGAGGCCATCGTCAACTACGACGGCGAGGTGCTGACGCTCGAAGAGGTGCGCGGATGAGGTTCGACGTGGTTGAGCCGATCCTGCCCGAGCTTCGCATAAGGCTCACGCATTCGCTCAAGAAGTACCGGAAGGTCGTCATAATGCACGATCCCGAATACGAGGCCGCAGGAGAGAGGGCGGATGCCGAGACGACCTTCATAGACGGCGAGGGCGCGATCATCGTCTACATGACGCCGAACATCGACCACACAGCAGCGCAGGACGCGGCCCTGCTCGCGCATGAGGCAGTCCACGCCGCGCTTTTCTACTTCGCCATGATCGGCGAAGAGGAACCGGGCGAGGAAGAGATCGCCTACATGGTCGAGAACATCACACAGTACCTCGTCAGCGAGCATTTCAGGTGGAAGAAGCGGAAGATCGAGAAAGAGCAATAGCCCAACAGGAATCAAGCCCCGATCAGGGGCTTTTTTCATGCGTCCGAGCATTGAAGACGTTAAAAGCCATGGTCGAGCGCAGGCGTGGAACGCTTTAAAAGCTACGGATCGTGCAGGCATGAGACACGGAAAAACTTATGGAGGTATCGATGGAAGACGAGAAGAACGGCAACGAGCAGCAGGAAGAGCAACAGGAGCAGCAGAACCCTCCCGCCGGTGGCGAGGACAAGGAAACCCCGAAGACCTACACCGACGAAGAGGTGAACGCCATCGTCGAGAAGCGCCTTGCACGCGAGCGGGCGAAGATCGAGAAGGCGGCGCGCGAGCAGGCCGAGAAGGATGCCAAGAGCGAGGAAGACGAAGCCGAGCGGCTGAAGGGCATGACCGAGCTTCAGAAGGCCCAGTACGAGGCCAAGAAGCTGAAGGAGGAAAACGACGCCCTGAAGTCCGAGCAGAACCTTTCCAAGCAGATGGCGGTTGCCCGCAAGGAGCTTTCCGAAGCGGGAATCTCGCTCGGCGACGAGCTGCTTTCGATCTTCGTTAGCCCCGAGGCTGAGAAGACGAACGAGGCGCTGGAAAGCATCAAGAAGCTGTGGCCCGAGGCCCTGAACAAGGCGGTTCAGGACGCGCTCAAGCGCACCCCGCCCCCTGCCGAGAAGAAGCCGGGAGAAACGTCCTTCGGAGCGACCTACGCGAAGAACTACAGCGAGAAGATGAACGGAGGTAAGAAGAATGCCGTATAACAAGCTGACTTCCTACGGCGAGACCCCGAATATCCTCGAATCCGAGGTGGGCCTTGTCGTCAAGACCAGGACGGCGAAGAACAGCATGGCTGCGACCGTGGGCGACCGCAAGATCATCAAGGCGGGCACGCTCTACACCAACCCCGACGATTCGAACGATCTGGGAATTTTCCTGAACGACTACGACATGACCGACTATACGGAGCGCCCCGTGGCAATCGTCGTGCAGGGCCGCATCCGCGCCGACCGCGTCGGCTCGGACGTGACCGCAAAGAAGACGAACCTCGACGCGCTCGGCATCAAGCTGGTGTAAGGAGGTAACGACATGCCTATGCAGACCTACAGCGGCCTCGTGGAAGAGCGAGACCTGCTCGACTTCTCCCAGAATTTCCAGGTTTCGCGCAACTACATGGGTTCCAGGCTCTTCCCCGACGTGAAGACCCAGTACATCGACGTGGAATACATGCGCCTTTGCAAGAACGGCAACCTGCCCATGATGGCCATGGTGCATGCGTTCGACACCGAGGCGCACATCGCGACCCGCATCCCCATGGACAAGGTCGAGCACGAGAAGCTGCTGATCAAGGAGAAGATCAACCAGACCGAATCCCTGCGCCAGATCACACGCGGAATGATGATCGACGGCGTGAAGCGTTACGTCTTCGACGATGTCGCCCGCCTCGCCGAATCCGTCGTGACCCGCGTCGAGGCGGCGAAGATGGAAGTGCTCGCGACGGGCAAGATGACCATCGCCGAGAACAAGGTCAAGATGACCATCGACTACGGCGTGCCTTCCGCCAACCGCGTCGAGACCTACTGGGACGATCCCAACGCGGACATTCTCGGCGACCTGCGCGAGTGGAGGCTCATCGCCCTCGACAACGGCGTGCGCCCCAATGTGGGCATCACCACCGAGGCGGTTCTGACCAAGATCATGACCAACACGGCGATTCAGAAGGCCATCTTCGGCGCTTCCGGAACCGGCATCCTGCCCACTCTTGAGCAGATCAACGCCCTGTTCCAGTCGCAGGTCGGCATCACGTTGCAGATCAACGAGGATCGATACGGCGTCGTCGGCAAGGAAACCGACGGCAGCGTGAAGATCGACCAGGCGAGGTTCTGGCCTGAGAACGTATTCGTCATGACCGCCATCGCGAACGACGGCTCCATCGGCTCCGGCCTGTGGGGCGTCACCCCCGAGGAAGAGACCCAGGGGCAGTGGACGGCCCTGCGCCAGCAGCAGTTCGTCACCGTCGCGCAGTGGACGGCGCAAGACCCCGTGGCGGTTTGGACTAAGGCCAGCGGCCTGTTCATCCCGGTTCTGCCGAACGTCTGGGGCCATGTGATCGCCAACGTCGCGGTCAAGCCCGAGGATGACGACAGCGGCACCCAGGGAGCCGGCCAGGGCAACGACGGCGCTGACGGCTAATGGAAGAGCTGGTCAAGCGGGTCAAGGTCAGGTATTTGGATGGCGAGGCGGTTCCCGCTGACGATGTGATAGAGGAAATGCTCAACACCGTCAGCGACCGCCTGAAAATCCAGATCGACGCCAACGAGCTTCCGGCGCTTGCGAACTCGCTCGTCGTGGAGGCCGCGCAGAAATGCCTCCGCTTGAGGGGCTACGAGGGGAGCACTTCCGAATCCGCTTCGGACGGAGGCTCGATCTCGAATTCCTTCGTCGATGACGTGCTGGCGGCCTACTCGGACGACATATCCGCCCTGCGCGAATCGGTTCACAGGGCTTCGCTCAAGTTTCTGAGGTGATCGCATGAGGTGGTACGAGGCCAAGCTCGTCAAGCTGGTTCAGACCGGCACTGACGACACCAGGAACCCGATATGCGAGCTTCAGGAGACGGGCGAGAGCGTTCTTGTGAGAAAGGGGCCGTGGGTTCCGTCCCACGACCCCACCGAGGGCAACCAGTTCGACATGATCGAGCGGACGTTGCAGACCAAATCGCCAGCCGAAGCATTCGAAGGCGTCGATGCCGTCGCTCTTTCCGGCGATCTTTACGAGATCGACCGGGTTCTCGCGGAAGGCTACATGACCACCGTCCGCGTCAGGAGGTGCGACAAGCCATGGGAATCACCATCAAAGACCAAGACGGGCTAGAGAGGAAGCTCATAAGCCTGTCGCGCATCCGCTACGACGCGGTCATCAAGAAGAACATGACGCAAATCTACAACCGTGGCAAGGCGGGGGGAACGCCCGTCGATACCGGCGAGCTGCGCATATCCCTGAGCCAGTCCGGCGATCTGGTCGGATACACGAAGGACTACGCGCCGCACGTCGAATACGGGCATCGAACCGTCAACGGGGGATTCGTGCAGGGCCAGAGGTTCCTCAAGAGGAACGTCGATGCTCAGCGGGCGATCTTCCGGCAAGACCTCATAGAGCAGATAAGGAAGTGCTGACGATGATGCAGAGATTGAGCATAGCCAAGTTCCTCGGCTGCCTGATCGACCACATCGAGCAGGAAACCGGGGTCAAGTGCTACGACGACCCCGACGGCAAAGCGTCGCCGCTTTACTCCGTGCAGCTCGTCAAGACCGAACCGGCGAACACGAAAACGATGTTCGTGGACGTTTTCGAGGTTTGGGTTCACTGCATCGCGGCACCCGTGAAACCGCATTCGAACGCGCCCGTCCTGAACATGGTGGACGATGCCGAACGCGCACTGCTCAAGGAATTCGACCTGCCCGAGCCGTTCTCCCTCTTCAATTCCGAATACCAAGGCGTTCAAACGCTGAAGAAGGACGAATCCGGGGAGGGCCACGCGGTTCTGTCGTGCAGGTTCCACATCTGCTACGGGTTCAGATGCAAATAGAAGACAACCGAATATCGAAACGAAAGCCAGCCGACCGGCTGGCTTTTTCTTTGCATGGAAGGAGGAGAAATGGCCGAAACGAACATCCTCAAAGGCTGCGACTTCGACGCCGCGACCGCAAAGGCGCTCAACGGCAAGAAGATCGTCGCTCTCGTGACCGACAAGACCGGAACCGAGCTTCTGGCGATTGCGGGCCAGCAGGGCCTTTCCTTCAACATGGAATCGGAGACAACCGAGGCCGCTACCAAGGACGACAGCACGGGCGGATGGACGCTCAAGTTCCACGGAAGCAAGAACTGGAACGCCTCCATCGACGGCCTTTACAGCCCGGACGACGAGGCGACCAAGCTCGTCGCCAAGGCTCTCGCTGACGACGAGTACCTGTGCTTGAAGATTTGCAAGCGCACCATCGAGGCGGGATCGATCATCTACGAGCCGCTGCGCATGGGCCTCGCCATCGTCACTTCAGACAACTTCGAAGCGCCCCACGACGACAACGTCACCTATTCCATGGATTTCGAAGGCACGGGCAAGCCGTGGCTCGTCGAAACCGCATCCGAAGAAGAGATCGCCGCAGCGAAGGTGACCGTATCTGCATCGTAACCGAAAGGACAATCAATGGGACTTTTCACCAGGGAAAACGTAGAGGACGAGAACGAAGAGATCATCGAGGAAACCGAGATCGAGGACGACGCCGCCGACGATCAGCCGGTGGAAGACGGGCCTGTCACGTTCGAAGTCGGGGGCAGGGTGTACGAGATCAGGTATCCCCAGAAGCGCCTCGACCTCTACGAGAGCGGGCACAAGCCCGTCATGGCTACGTTCGTGCAGAACGGAGGCGCTTTCTCTCGCAAGGAGCTTAGAGACCTCACCGCCTACGGCCTCAAGGTCAAGGGCGGCGGCTTCGTGTCCCCCAAACAGGGCATGGTGATGGCAGACAAGCTCATCGAAGAGAACGGATACGCCACCGTCTTGGAGGTCGTAGCCGAAGCCTTGCAGCGCGACTGCGGTTTTTTATTCAAGTAGGCGAGGAAGCGGAGGAAAGGCAGAGGGCCTACGAGCGCCTGACGCGCTACGAGTACTTCAACGTAGTCCCCAGAAGCGACGCCGAACGAAGGGCAGTGAGCCTTTACGCGAGGGAGATCGACTTCGCCTTCTTCGCCGCACGCCTCGGATGGTCTCCGCAAGACTACGCCGACAGCACGCCAGTAGAGCGTTCGTTCATCCGCAAGGAGCTTGAGACCATGACGGTCTCGGATTCCAACCTGATGAAGAGCGCCGTGCAGGTTGCCGTCGCGAACTCGTTCTCGAAAAAGAACGTGAAGCTGTGGATCAAGCAGGCGCTTGAGGGCGATCCGCCCGTCAGCGAAAGCGAGATAGCGGCGCTGCGGAAGGCCATGAAGAAGAACCCGCCATGGACTCCCTGGTCGAGGGGAGGTGGTTCCCGTGGCTGATTACACGCTTAGCGCGAAGGGAACCTACGACGGCTCGGGCTTCGACAGCGGAATCGACAAATCGAAGTCGAAGCTCGATTCGTTCTTGGACAAAGCGTCCTCGATAGGTTCCAAGGTTGGATCGGCTCTCAAGACGATCGGATCGGTAGGCGTGAAGGCTGTCGCCGGCGTGACTGCCGCAGTCGGCGGAATAGCAGCTATAGGCGGCATATCGCGTGCGCTCAACATCGAGCAAGCGCAATTCAAGTTCCAACAGCTCGGCATGGATGTCGAAGCCACGATGGCATCATGCAACGAGGCGGTGTCCGGCACTGCGTTCGGCTTGGACGCCGCCGCCACCGTGGCTTCGCAGCTGGGCGCATCCGGCGTTGCGGCCGGAGACCAGATGACCAACTCGCTGAAGGCGGTCGCTGGCGTCGCCGCCATGTCGGGCGATTCTATGGAGGCAGTAGGCAGCATCTTCGGCCAGGTTGCCGCCAAGGGGAAGCTCCAAGGCGATGAGCTTCTGCAATTCTCGGAGCGCGGAATCAACGCGACTTCGGCTCTGGCCAAGTACCTCGGCAAGACGCAGGCCGAGGTAAGGGACATGGTGAGCGCGGGAGAGATCGACTTCCAGACGTTCGCCGATGCGATGTACGCGAGCTTCGGAACCGCTGCATTCGGCGCGAATGCGACCTTCTCCGGAGCCATGAGCAACGTACGCGCCGCGCTGTCGCGCGTCGGCGCTAAGTTCGCCGATCCCGCCCTCGACGCTCTGCGCGAGGTTTTCGTGGCGACGATCCCGGCAATCGACGCCCTATCGACGGCGCTCGATCCGGTCGTGACGACGTTCGGAAACGTGGCGAACGCCGTTTCCGGCAAGGTCGTGACTGGCTTGAACGCCTTCACATCCGCCCTCCAATCGGGGGCATCGCCGCTTGAGGCTTTCAAGGCCGGAATAGAAGCCGTGTTCGGCAGCGGGGCCATCGACGCCATCGGGCAGGCCGTCGCGATGGTTACGCCCATCGTGCAGAGCTTGGGGACGGCGTTCACGATGCTCGTTCCGCCAATTCAGAACATGGTCAACACGATAGGGCCTCTGCTGCTCCCGCTGTTGCAGCAGATTTCGCCCCTGATAGCCGGATTGATACCGATCATCGCAACCATCGCGTCATCGGTGATCAACGTGGCGACGCAGATCATGGCCGTGGTTCTCCCCATCGTCACGCAGATTGTGGAATTCATCAACGCGAACATGCCGATCATCCAAACGGTCGTGACTTCCGTGATGACCGCGATCCAATCCGTCGTGACTTTGGCGCTAACCGCCATTCAGGCCATTTGGAACGTCATCTGGCCTGCTCTTTCCGCATTTTTGATGCCCGTGCTCCAAGGGGTCGCGACCTTCATTGAAGGAATCATGACCGCCATCCAAGGCGTGATAAACGTCGTGCTCGGCATCATCAACGGCGATTGGACGCAGGTCTGGTCTGGCATCCAGCAGTTCGCAAGCGGAATCTGGCAGGCGATCCAAGGCGTCGTCTCGACAGTGCTCGGGGCGATCCAAGGATTCATCTCCGGAGCCTTGTCGGCTATCCAAAGCGTTTGGAACGGAATCTGGTCGAGCGTTTCATCGTTCGTGAGCAGCACGTGGGACAGCGTGGTTTCCGCCGTGTCAGGCGGAATCGATTCGATGATGAGCTTCATCACCGGAATCCCAGACAGCATCATGAGCGTCTTCTCGAACGCCGGAAGCTGGCTCATCGAATCCGGCAAATCGATCATCAACGGCCTTGTCGATGGCATCTCCGGTGCAATCGGCGGGGCGGTCGATGCGGTTTCCGGGTTCGTAGGACAGATCAGAAGCCTGTTCCCGTTCTCGCCCGCAAAAGAGGGGCCTTTCTCCGGCAAGGGGTGGGTCACCTACTCGGGCAAATCGATCATGGACGCCCTTGCCGAGGGCGCTGAAAGCAGGCTGGGAAAGACGGTCAAATCCTACGAGGGCATGGCCGGGAAGATCAGGAGCGCAATCGACTACGCCGGAAGCTACCAGCCAGCATACGGCACGGCCGACTACTTCGGGCGCAACATCGAAGGGACGGTCGAATACAACTACACGGTTCCCCCGCAGCCTACCGGCGGCGCGGGCAACAGCTACAGGTTCGGGAACATCATCATCCAGGCGAGCAACTTGGAGGACATGGACACCATCGACGATTTCGTGTCCATCATCCGCCGCGCCAAGAACCTGAACCCGGAGAGGGGGTGATCGCATGGCTTGGTACGGCGGCGGTGCGGGAACGTCGATCTCGACCTACAGGGTTTGCCTCGACATGCGCACCTCTTCCCAAAGCGAGACGCAGGGCTACATCCAGGTTCGCCGTTGGGTCGAGGTCACCAGGGGCAACTTCAATGGGACGATCCTGAACACGTCATGGGCCGGTCAGGTTCGCATCTACGGTTCGGGAACGTACGCCGATTCAGGGTGGGTGAACGTCGGATGGAAGAACTACGGTTCGACCACGACGCAATCATGCAACGCGAGCTACACCTCGTACAGCGGAGCGTGGCACAATTCGTCGGTTTCCGGCGTTTACAGCCCCTCGGTTCCGACATGGGCGCCGAAAGCCCCCACCAACGTATCGGTCACCCGAAACTCGAACACGAAGAACACGGTCAAGTGGACGAACAACTCGACTTCCGCCAGGAAGTACGCATCCCTGACCGTGCAGCGGTCAACCGATGGCGGGTCATGGGTGACGATCAAATCCGGGCTTGCCGCAAGCACCACGAGCTACGCCGATTCGACAACATCGGCGAACCATTACTACAGGTACAGGGTTGCGGCGGTCAACTCGGCAGGGACGACGTACTCGGGGGCAACCGGGTACGTCTACAACACGCCGAACGCATGCACCAACGTCGTCAACACGAGGAACAGCGACACGAAGAACACGGTCACGTGGAAGCTGGGGACGACGAACTCGAACCTGTATTCATCGATATTGATCAGGCGATCCGTCGATGGCGGATCGTGGTCAGACCTCGCAACGCTGACCAAGAGCGCGACGAGCTACGTCGATTCCAAAACGTCGGCGAACCACTCCTACCGGTACGCCGTCATCGCAAGGAACTCGGCAGGCTCGTCCGCTGCGGCATATTCGGGAACGACCTACAACACCCCGGCGGCTCCGTCGAAGGTGGCTGTCTCCCGAAAGGCCGAGACGACCGTGACGGTCAAGATCGAAAACCCGGCGAAGACCGCCACGGCATTGCAGCTTCAACGATCCACCGATGGATCGGACTGGGTAACCGTCAAGACCGTGAACGGAACAGTCACGAGCGTTGACGACACCCCGGGCGGCGGCACGTTCTACTACCGCGCCCGAAACACGCGCGGCAGCTTGGCGTCCGCTTGGAAGAACGCCGAATCCGCTGTCGTCACAATCTGCCCTCCGAACGCCCCGACGCTGGAATACCCGGCATCGAGCGCGATCATCTCCAAAGCCGATTCGACCGTGACTTTCAGGTGGGCGCACAACCCCATCGACGGTTCGGCTCAGCAATCGGCGCAGGTTCAGTACTCGACCAACGGAGGGACGGACTGGACTACCGCCGACGTTTCCGGGGCGTCCGGAAGCCTGACCATCGACAACGACTTCGCCGTCAACTCAACGGTGACGTGGCGCGTCAGGACGAAGGGCGCTGACGACGACTACGGCCCGTACAGCGGCAACAGGACGTTCCGCGTGTACCAGGTTCCGACAGCCGTCATCACCTCGCCAGCAGACGGCGAGGAAATCGAGAACACGCCGGTGCATTTCGAGATCAGCTATTCAGACCCGTCGGGGACGCTCGATTCGGCGACGCTCGTCATATCCGACAGCGGGACGACGGTGTACGAGGCCGAGCTTGGGAAAGCGACGGAGCTGACCATCACCACCGACCAATGGCTTCCCGAAGACGGGAAGACCTATCGATTCACCGTGACGTGCCGATCGACCTCGACGCTGCAATGCAGCGCGGTGCGCGATTCCCTCGTCGCCTTCGACCTGCCGAGGCTCGTCTACCTCGGCATAGAGGCCGATGAAGAAACGGGATACGTGAGGATGATGCTCCACGAATCCTACGGCGACGGTCAGGAGCCGGTAGCCGTGTCGATCTACAGGATCGTCGATGACGTGAGGACGCTCGTGGCGGACAACGCTTTGAACGTTCTGACCGTCGAAGACAGGTACGCGCCGATCAACACGGAATTCTGGTACGAGGCCGTCAGCTTCGCGGATTCAGGGGCCGCTAACTCCGCACGGTACAGGGGGAGCGTTGATAGCAAATACGCTTTCTTCTACTTCGGCGATGACATGGCCAAGGCGTACCTGAACGTTGAGGAAGAGGTTGACGCCTCCAACCCTAACGAGAAGATCGAGTACTACGCGGGCAGGAAGTACCCGGTTTCCTACGATGACGACTGCATCGAGGAAACGCGGTCTTTCAGCGCGACCATCGCCACAAGAGAAGAGTACAGGGCCTTCAAACGCCTTTCTGTCGCCAAGGGCAGGTGCGTCTACAAATCCCTTGACGGCGAGGTCATCCACGTCAAGGGAGCCGTGAATGTGAGCAAGGATCACACCCATCCGAGCGTGTTCGGCTCGGTGAGTTTCGACATGACGAGGATTGACGGGGTGGTGCTCTGATGGTCGATTACTACGGCAACCGGCACAACGAGAGGTTCACCTTCCGGCGGGTCACGTGGCCCGAGCAGGTCGAGGCCGAAGAACTGCCGATGTTCATCGGCGGATCGGTCGAAAAATCGGCTTTCAGCGATCTGAAAGAGAGCGGGAGCGCCGAATTCGACGCGACCGAGAGGCCGGATGACCACGATCTGCTGAGGATCATCTACTCGTTCGACGACGACTACGGAGAGCATGCCGAGAACGTCATCGCCACTATGAGGATGGCGTTCTCCGCCCCCGATCTTGAGGGCGAGTGCGTGTCCGGCAGCGTCGATCTGTACGGGATGCTGCAAGTTCTTTCGAACAAGAAGTACGGCATGCCCTTCACGGTCGTGAAGGGAACTGCCGCGGTCGATTTCGCCAAGGAGCTTTGCGAAGGTCTCGGCCTGAAGGTCAACGCCTCGCCATCATCCTACAAAACGAACTCCGACCACACATTCGAGGACGATGCAAGCTACCTGACGATAGTGAACTGGCTGCTCGATGCCGCAAGCTTCTCGTCGGCTTACACGGATTCATACGGGATCATTCAAATGCAGCCCTACGTCGATCCGACTTCGAGGGATGTGAAGTTCACCTTCCGCGATGACGATCAATCGATCATGCTGCCGAAGGTCTCCGTAACGAACGATTGGGTGGATTCGCCCAACGTCGTGAAGCTCTACTACGAGACCGAGAGCGAATCCCTTTGGGCATCGGCGACGAACAACGATCCGACCTCGAAAGCGTCCATCGCATCGAGGCAGGTCGAGAACACCTTGCAGGAAACGGTCACGGAGCTTTCGGGCGACACGACCGAAGAGCGTCTGGCGAACCTCAAGGAAGCCGCCAAGAAGAAGCTCATCGACAACTCATCGGAGATCGAGTACGTGCAGCTCGACCATCCGTGGATACCGCTTGAGACGAACGACGCGGTAGGCGTCGAATACGTCCGGGCGGGGTTCGACTGGGCTGGTTCCATTACGGATCAGAGCATCGACCTGTCCACGCAGGCCCTAACGACCATGAAGGCGAGGCGCTACGTGAGGTCATCGCTCGTGGTCGAGGTGGACGGAGGTGTCTTGTACAGTGCGGAAGCGTAAAACGTCGCTCGACGAGCTTTCGAAGCTCCTTTACGGAGGCAGGGGGAGCGACGGCTCGAACAAGCGAGAATTCCATCGCTGGGGGACTGTCGCGTCGAAGAACGCCGACGGCTCCTACCAGGTGGCCCTCAACTACTCCGGCACCACTTCCCGATGCGCCGCCCTGTGCGCGTGCGCGGCAGGGGATCGAGTGCTGGTGCTCACCATGAGATCGGGCGAGACGATCATCGTCGGCAAGCGCCAGTGAGAGGGGGTGAGAACAATGGACGATTACCTGATCTTAGACCTCGACAAGACCCGCGAGAAGTTCAGGAGCAACAAGCCGACCTACGTCAGGCAGGGCGAGGTTGATTCCGAGCCTTTGAACGTGCAGATCACGCTCGACGGCGAGCCTTACAACCTGACCGGATGCAGCGTCTATTTCGAGGCTTTGCGATCCGACGGCCACAAGTTCGCCGAGAACGCGACGATCACGAGCGCGGAGAACGGCCTCGTGAGCCATACCGTCCCGGCTGGCCTCATGCTCTCGTACGGCAAGACGGAACTCGCCTACTTCGCGGTTTACCGGCAAGACGGGTCGATCATCACGACCGAGACGATGGATATCGTCACGCTTCCGGTAATCTGCATGTTCACGGATTCTGACTACCTTCCGTATATCGAAGAGATCATCCAAGAGCTTGAATCCTACCTGGACAACGCGGAAGAGCTTGCTGACACGGTAGGCGACCTCGTCGCCCAGGCGACCACGATGCTATCGACCGTGAACGAGGCGGTGAACAAATCGGAGGCGGCTGTTGACAGCGCGAACGCCGCGACGACGGATGCTGCGTCGGCGGCATCGCTCGCCCAGGCACGCGCTTCGGAAATCCCGCTGATGATCGAGAACGCTTTGGAAGGCGTCACCGACAGCTATCTCGCAGCAACCAGCAGCGGGATCATCGACAAGCTGGCGCGAAACTCATGCACGAGCGGGATGTTCGTCAACGGCACGTGGTACGTCAAATCGAAAGACATCTCCTTCGACGGCGAGGCGCTTCTTGTGAAGGGCGCTGAACCGGAAAACGGGAGGATGCTCCTGCCGACCTACGACTGCACCGCAGACGACGCCTTGGAGGTCGCCAGCCGAGCCGAGGAATCGGCGCTGGACGCATCTAGGGAGGCCGACTTCAACGGACGCATCATCGAAGAACTTCTGTCAACCGTCGAGGCTCTGCAAGCGGCTCTGGACGCCGTCGCAAGGAACGCGGGCGGCTATCCGATCTTCATCGACGGAACGATGTACGTCCGCAACGTGACGTACCAAAGCGGCGTTCTGAGCATCCCGAAGGCGTCGTATTCGGACGGCATGATGGTGCTGCCATCCATGTAACGAACGGAGCTTTCGCGAAGCGCCCGACCGGGCGCTTTTTTAATTTCGAGAAAGGGGACAAATGGCTACTTACGACTTGCACCAGTTCAAAGACCAAGAGGGCAACATCTACAACTTCACCGACGATGACGCCCAGGCGACGGCGGACGCTGCGAGCGACAACGCCGAGGCCACTCGCAGAACCGCCAACGGCATCGGCCTCACATATGCTACATACGTTCCATTGGGCAGGAACCTCGCGACGGTGTTCGCCTCCGAGATCGGCTCGACCGATCCGATCACGTGGCTGAAGAACAGGGCGGCGGCGGGCAACTTCGAAGGATTGCAGATCGGCGACTATCTGACATGCACCCTGAACAACACGGCACACACGGCTATGAACTACCAGATCGCCGGATTCGACCAGTATTACGGGGTCGGCGACACCATCAACGGCCATATGATCACGCTCGTTCCCGCCATCGTTTACCCTGAGAACGTCAAGTACAACGATGCGGGCGGCAACAACGGAACAGCTGACGAAACTAGCCCTTGGCTTGCGAGCGACCTCTATGACTGGATGAACACCACGTTCTACAACTACCTGCCTGCGGCATGGAAGAGCGCACTCAAGGACATCCGAATCTACAACCCGATCCGCCATTCTGCGTCCGGCACCCTCACCGACGACAACGGCGGAAAGTGGATGAATCTCGGCAAGGTGTGGGCACCGTCTGAGATCGAGGTCTGGGGCAGCGTCAGGCTGGGAACCCCGCACAACGGGGAAACGCTCATGGCGAACACCGACCGTCAGCTTCCGATCTTCGCCAACGGACGCACTCCTATCCGATCTCGCCATACGTGGTGGGAGCGTTGTTCGGCTTCGGGATCGTCTTCGCACGTCGGCACTTGCACCAACGGTGGCTTTTCGAACTGCAATTCGGCGTCGAATGATGGCATCCGCCCGCTGCCCTGCTTCCACATTGGCTAGAATAGCCAAGTGCCTGACGCCCGCAGCGCCCCCGCCTTGCGCGGGGGCGCACCCATCAGAAAGGAAAGCCCATGACCGTGCTTAGGAAAGACCGGAGCGTTTCCGATAGGGAGTTCATAAAGAACGCGATCAACATCAGGAACGAGGTCACGAGGCTCATGGCGTCGCAGAAGGTCGTCCCGAAATCGTACCGGCTGCTTTGCGCGGTGCCAGCCGTTGAAACGGCGAAGTCGCTTGTTGATAACGTCATAAGGGCTGACACGTTCTATCCGAACACGGCCCATGGGGTCGTCTACAGGAAGCACTACCTGACGCTCGCGATAGCGGACTGCTACCGCATCATGCAGGACATGCAATCGCTGAAGGATATAGGGCTTCCGATAAACGTAAACGTTTTCGAAAACCTCGCGGACATGGTTGACCGGGAGATCGGGCTTCTGAAGGGTACGAGGAAATCGGCGAGGCTCGCGAAATCAGCGCCCATCGAAGAGCAGGTGGCAAGGGCGCGGATGGAGCTTGCCGAGCTTGAAGAGCTGATGGCATGCGGGGAAGATGAAGTATAATCGCCAGGTTACGGCTTGTTACTCGCAATACGTGGTGGGAGCGTTGTTCGGCTTCGGGATCGTCTTCGAACGTCTGCAATTGCAACAACAATGGCAATTCGAACTACAATACGGCGTCGAATGATGGCATCCGCCCGCTGCCCTGATTCCGCTAAGAAAGGCCAGACCGAGTAGGCGCGTCCGAAAGCAGAGCCTAAGTGGAAGGAAGCCGTGACGTTCGGCGAAAGCCGTGAATCTGAACCCTGCGGACGGCGGCGGACGCTGCTTGCATGGCGTGCATCAGGATGCCGGTGCGCGTTTCATGCCGCCGTACCAAGCGGCTGCTCGGGCATCCACTGATTGCCGTGCAGGGTTCCCTTTTTTTAGGAGGACGATTGAATTCCGAAGAACGCCGTGAAGCCAGACGGCGGCGGCGCGAAGCGGAAAGGGCGGAGAAACGGGCGAAGCGGCTTGAAGGATGCACCTTCGATGCCATGCTCGATCTCAACGTGCTCTACAAAGCTCAAAAGGAAGCCGCCAGGGGAGTTGCGTGGAAGGGCTCCACCCAACGCTACCAGATCAACTGGCTTCTCAACATCAACCGGACGAAGAAGGATTTGGAGGCGGGCCGCGACATCTGTCGCGGCTTTCACGAGTTCGACACCATAGAGCGCGGGAAGACGCGGCACATCTCGTCCGTGCATTTCTCAGAGCGGGTGCCGCAGAAGGCGATCTCGCAGAACATCCTCGTACCGGCGCTCGCCCCTACCCTTATAGACCGCAACACAGCCAACATGAAGGGGAAGGGCCTCGACTACGCCCTCCGCGCCATGAAACGCGATTTGGAGCGGTTCTACAAGAAGCACGGGAAAGAGGGCTACATCCTTCTCGGTGATTTCTCCAACTTCTTCGGAAGCATCCGGCACGATGTAGTGAAGTCGATTATCGACAAGAACCTCGACGACGAGAGGGCGAAGGCCCTCGCTTTCCGCTTCATCGATTCGCAGAACAAAGACGGGAAGGGGATCGGCCTCGGCCTTGGGTCGGAGCCGAACCAGATCGAAGCGGTGTCGATGCCGTCACCGGTAGACCATTTCGTAACGGAATGCCTCGATTCCGAAGGGTACGGAAGGTACATGGACGATTTCTACCTTCTCCATGAGGACAAGGAGTACCTTCAGGCGTGCCTCGTCGTGATCAAGGACAGGTGCGCCGCGCTCGGAATTACCATCAACGACCGGAAGACGCACATCGTCAAGCTGACCAAATGCTTCACCTTCCTGAAGAAGCGGATATCGTTCGGCCCCACCGGAAAGGTGGTGATGCGCCCATGCAGGGAATCGATAACCCACGAGCGCAGAAAGCTGAAGAAGCAGGGCGCTCTGGTCGCGAAAGGAAGCATGACGCTGGAAGACGCCGTGACCTCCTTCCAATCGTGGCGGGGTTCGATCCTGCACCTCGATGCCTACAGAACGCGGAAGGACATGGACGCTTTGTTCAAGAAGCTTTTCAGCGAAGAGGCATTGAGGAAAGACCCCCCCCCGGGCCACATAATCACATTGCATTTCCCATTGGAGGCCCCGCTTGCGGGGTCTCCCCATTTTCAGGACACGAAGCCCCTTCAAGGGGCTTTTTTAATGCCCTAGATCAAGGAGGCAGAACATGGAAGAGATGACGCAGGAACAGATCATGGCCGAGATCGCAGCGTGCAAAATCCTGCTCAGCGACACCGACTACCAGTGCCAGAAGCACTCGGAGGGGTGGATCACGGAAGAGGACTACGCCCCCATCAAGGCCAAGCGCCAGGAGTGGCGAAACACCATCAACTCGCTTGAGGCGCTGCTTGAGCCGGAAGACGCGCCCGCCTCCGGCGATTCCTCCAACACCTCAGACAACACCACAGACGTAGCGGAGGGGTAATAGATGCCGGGGGATGAGACCTACGTCCACCTGATCGACGCTCTGGGCGTCAACGGCCCGCTCTGGCTTCTCGCCGCTGGTTTGATCATCGTCGTCTCGTTCGTCGCGATCCGTTACATGCCCATAGTCCGGGAATCGCGGCGCGGCGAGATAGAGATTCGGCAGCAATCGGAAAAGAGGCTGGCTGACGAGGCCCGCATGCGCGACGAGCGCGAGCGCGACAACGCGACGAACGCCGCGCGGATGATCGACGCCATGAACAGGCAGAGCGAAAGCTCGCAGGCCATGGCGTCGGCGCTCAACGCCATATCCGCAAAGCTCGAAGTCTCGCAGGACAGAAGCTCGCAGATGGGCGCGAAGGTGAACGAGAACCACGAAATGCTCGCGACCGTGGCGCAGCAGGTGGACGACATCCACGCCGCTACGGTCAGGCGAATCAACTGACAGGAGAAGAAAAATGAAGAACATCGACTGGGGCGCACGCCTCAAGAACAAGGCTTTCTGGATCGCCATGGTTCCGGCGGTCTTCCTTCTGATCGCGCAGGTCGCCGCGATCTTCGGAATCACGCTCGACCTCTCCACCTTGGAGGGGCAGGTGCTCGCCGTCGTGGAGAGCATCTTCGCGATCCTCGTGATCGTCGGCGTCGTGGTCGATCCGACCACCGACGGATTCGCTGACGGCGACAAGACGACCGGCGGCGATGCCGATGAGGAATACGACAAGGCTGCGTAAGGCCCTCATGGCGGCGATGGTCGCGGTGATAGTCGCGGAATGCGCGGCAATCGCCCTTCTCGTCGCCGCCACGCAAGGGCCGGTGGAACCGAGGGATGACGATCTGATCGTCCAAGACGAGCCTTACGAGTGGGTCTTCGATTACAGCCAGGACTTGCAGATGACGCAGCTTCCGACCGGTTGCGAGGCGACGGCCCTATCGACGCTTCTGCGCATGTCAGGCGTGACCGTCACTAAGTACGAATCGGCGGACGCCATGCCGAAAGGCGACGGAAGCGATTTCGTGAACGAGTTCTGGGGAGACCCCTACAGCGAGACCGGGTGGGCGTGCATGGCCCCGTGCGTCGTCGCGACAGCCGACAAGCTCACCGAGGGATACCAGGGGATCGAGGCGGTAGACCTCACGGGAACCGACTTCGAAGACCTGCCCATGCCGTCATGCGTCTGGGTGACCATCGGCATGGAGGACGCGGTGCCCAGCCCCTACGAGCAGGACGGATACAGGCTCATGTACAACCCGCACTGCATCGTCGTGACGGGCGTCGAGGGCGAGACCGTCAATGCCGTCGATCCCCTCGTGGGCGTCGTCGAATACCCCTTGGAGACAGTCGAGGAAATCTACGAGGCCATGGGCAAGCAGGCCGTGGCCGTCTGGAAGGAATAGCCATGGAAGAGAACGAGAAAGACTACGAGACCGAGTACGAGTGCCTGATGGCGCTTTCCGAAGCGGGCCGCACCGACGGCGACGGCCCTGCCGACGTTGCAGAGATCGTGGAGGTGGACGACGATGGCGAATAACGCTAAATCCGTGCTCTCCACGGCACGCGGCGAGCTGGGGTACTCCCGATGGGACGACCCGGAGGCTGGCACGAAGTACGGTCGCTGGTACGAAGCGCAGATCGACAGGACTTCGGGAAACTACGACTTCGGCGCAAGCGGCGTTCCCTACTGCGCGATGTTCGTGTCGTGGGTCTTCGCCCAGTCAGGGGCTTCCTGCGTGGGAATCCCCGGCGCTTACTGCCCTTCCGTGCTGTCGGTCGGCAAAAGCAAGGGAAAGACCGTATCGGCATCCGACGCAAAGCCCGGTGACGTGGTGCTGTTCGACTGGGAAGGCGACGGCATCTCCGACCACGTCGGCATCGTCGAGATCAACGGCGGTTCGTACCTGCAATGCATCGAGGGCAACACCAACAACGGGTGCGTGGCGCGAAGGACGCGAGCCTACTCCACGGTCATCGGCGTGATCCGACCCGACTACGATGGCGAGGCTGCTCCGTCAAAACCCTCCACGGGAGGGGCGTCAATCTCCGTTGACGGCCTGTGGGGGCCTGCCACCACCAGGGCGTTGCAGAAGCACTTCGGGACAACGCAGGACGGCGTCGTCTCCGATCAGTACTCCGGTTACAAGGGGAGCAACCCCGGGCTGTGCTCTACCTCTTGGGACTGGCGCAGCCCCGCCTACGGCCGATCCGATGTGATGAAGGCTTTGCAGCGAAAGATCGGCACGGACGTTGACGGCCTCGCTGGCCCCAACACGTTCCGCAAGCTGCAAGCGTGCGTCGGAACCGTCCAGGACGGATGCATCAGCCGTCCGTCCGATTGCGTGCGAGAGATGCAGCGGAAGCTGAACGCTGGCACGTTCTAACCCCATGGGGCGCATCTTCGGGTGCGCCCCTTTTTCTGTTTCATCTGGGATTTTGCAAGATGGCTATCATCGGTTTACTTGTGT
>CALUHI010000012.1 GCA_944320405.1 uncultured Eggerthellaceae bacterium | reverse complement strand
GGCCACGATGGTCTTGGCGTACATGACGATTTCCATGACGCCCACGGCGGCCAGCATGGAGGTGTCTTTGTACAGCAGGATGAACTCGCTGGTCATGGTGGGGATCACGCGGCGCACCGTCTGCGGGATGATGACAAACAGCATGGTCTGCGCACCGTTCATGCCCAGACTGCGCGATGCCTCGAACTGGCCTTTTGGAATGGACTGGATGCCCGCACGGAAGATCTCGCACAGATAAGCGCCGGAGTTCATGAACAGCACGATGACGCCCAGCGGGAACGTGGGGATCTGCACGCCGGCAAGCGGCAGGCCGAAAAACGCGATGTAGATCTGCAGGAACAGCGGCGTGCCGCGGACGATGTTCACGTAGGTGGTGCCGATGCCGCGCAGCACGCGGAATTTCGACATGCGCATAAGCGACAGCACGAAGCCCAGCGGAATGGCCAACGGGAACGCGCATGCCACGATGGCGATGGCCTGAAGGAAGCCCCAGAACACCACCGGCAGGCTGGTCACCAGCAGCACCGGGTTCAAGAACAGCTTGAGGAACGTGTTGGAGTTCCACGCCTGCACCCATTCCTGATCGCTCAGATAGTTGCCCATCTGCTCGAAGGGGTCCACGCCCGCAACGGCGATAGAGGGGATGTTCTCGATGTCGTGGGAGGCGCCGTCGGAAGTGGCATAGGTGCCCGTCACCTGCATCTCGCCGCCCGCTGCGGGGAAGAACACGCCGTAGATCTCGAGGCGCAGCTCTCCTTCCTGCATCACCGGCTCGGCGAAGGTGGCAGTGAAGTTCTGGCCGTCCGCGGCGAATTCAACATCGGGATAGTTGCGCTCCATGCGGTCGGGACCGGTGAGCAGCGTGGCGCGCGCGTCGTCGGTGGAAAACGCGGTGCCCTCGGGCAGGGTGAGCGTGACCGCGGTGACGCCTTCGCCTTCTGCAACTTCGGCGTCCCACTGGATGCGCGTTTCGGTGGCGCCCAGAACGTCGTTGCTACCTGCGGCGTCGTCGTTGGGACGCGCCGAGCAGCCCTGGGTCTCGAGCGCCTGCGCCTGCTGGGGCGCCGCGCCCAACGCCAACGTCATCGCCATGATAAGAGCGACCACCGCCATGGCAAAGGCACGCGCCTTGGCGGGTCGGCTTTGCTGTGAGTACTGCATGATTCTCGTTTCTCGATAAGTCGATCAACTGCCGCGGAGCTTCTACCGAAGAAGACCCGCGGCGGCCGGTCGGACCAATTTGGAGCTGCCTATATTACGCCAGAAAGCCGACCCAGCCAAAAAGCCAGATCGGCATATTAAAACTCACATCACGTTCGTAATGTAGCTGAGGGTGGCTGCGGTGCCCGGAATTCGTGGGATCGCCGGAGAGAAGCGTACTTCGGTACGTGAGCTCCGGGGATCGCGCGAAGGCCGGGTGCCCCAGCCGCCCTCAGCGGACGAGTAGTTCGGCGGTCGGAAAGACCGCCGAACTACTTTAACCGAGCCACTGGGCGGTCAGGTCGTCGATGGTGCCGTTCTCCTGCAGAGTGGCGATGGCCTCGTTGATGGCGGCCAGCAGCTCAGGGTTGTCCTGCGAAACGGCGACGGCGTACTCTTCGCCGGTGGCCTCGGTCAGCACGACCTCGGCGTCGGTGTAGGCGTCGGAGACCATCTGGTCAACAACAGCCATGTCCATGCACACGGCGTTGGCCTGGCCAGCCTGCATCGCAGCGAAGCAGTCGGTGGCGTTGCCGTAGGGCTGGATGGTGGCGTTCGGGAAGTTCTCCTGCGCGAAGGTCTCACCGGTGGTGCCGGACTGCACCGCGATGATCATGCCTTCGACGTTTAGCGCTTCCTTGGCGTTGTCGGCGGTGACGTCGCCGCCCTTCATGACGGCCACGGACTGGTCGGCGATGTAGTACGGATCGGTGAAGTCAACGGACTTGGCGCGCTCGGGATCCACGGTGATGCCGGAGATGCCCACGTCAGCCTGGCCGCCCGCCTGGATGGCAGGAACGATGCCGTCGAACTGGATGGTGGTGAACTCGGCCTCAAGACCCATCTCCTCGGCGATGGCCTTGCCCAGGTCGATGTCGAAGCCCACGTACTCGTCGCCCTCGAGGTTCTCGAACGGCGGGAAGTCGGGCGAGGTGGCGATGGTCAGCTTGCCATCGTTGATCAGCTCGTAGCTAGCGGCGTCGGCAGCGGGCTGCTCGCCCTCGGAGGACTGGCCGCCGGAGCAACCGAACAGGCCCAGCGACGCGACCAGAGCGCCGCAGGCGGCGAATGCCGCCATCTTGTTGAATTTCATTCCCTTTCCCCTTTCCACTGGTTGTCATCCGCGCCGCGCACTCGTCAGCGCGTTGCGGATTTCCAGGTGCGCACAGCGCCCCGGACTGCATGGTATTGCAGTCGGTTCACTATACGCTTTTCATGCAGGGGAATCAAATAAATTGACGATTTTATGCAATTGTTTCGGCAAGGTGCCGTATGGAGCTATCCGTTGTGACGACGGAGAACGAAGAAGGAAGCGTGGATGTCGTGCGTCGGCAGCGGTTCAACGCGGCTGAAATCGGCAGCAGCGCCCGCAGAGCCAGCGCCCCAGCCCAGGCGCTCAAGCACGAGGTCGGCCAGCTTGAAGCGAGCGGGAGCGCACGGGTCGGTCGCGATGCGCAGAGCGCTCGAGCGGGCGGGCAGCCCTGCCTCGTTTGCCAGAAGCGCGGCGTTTGCGCGCGCGGCGATGGTGTATGCAGTCAAGAACGGTCTCCTATTCCTTTGCGTCGACCGGCGTTTCGCCGGCTGGTCATAGCGTAGGAAAGGAATGTTTGGGAACGGTCACGCAACGATAAAAAGCAGGTTAAACCGCCGAGCCCCGCACGGCGGCGGGGCCCGGTGAACCCTAACGGAACATGCAGGGCATGCGGCAGCGCAGGCAACGCATCCGCCGCGAGCGCCCTATCCCTCGTACTTTTTCGCAGCCTCGTTCAGGTGCTCGATGATGTGAATGCCCTGCGGGCACGTAACTTCGCAGGCACCGCACTGGATGCAGTCGGACGCCTTGCCGGGTTCGGCCTGCCACTGGTAGTTGTGCTTGGAGAACGCAGCGTTGCCCGTCATGGTTTCCAGGTTCAGCAGCATCATGATGATGGGGATGGCAACCTGCTTGGGGCAGCCCTTTAGGCAGTAGCCGCAGTTGGTGCACGGGATGGTGGGCACGCTGCGCAGCGCGTCGAGCGCTTCGTCCAGCGCAGCGTGTTCTTCCCTGGTGAAGGGGCGGTTCGCCTTGAACGACGCGGCGTTCTCGCGCATTTGGTCGATGCTGGATGCGCCCGACAGCACGGTGATCACGTTGGGCAGGTTCCAGCAGAACCGGTACGCCCACGACGCCATGCCCGCATCGGGGTCGACGGCGCGCAACGGCGCCGCCGCGCGTTCGGGAAGCTCGGCCAAGCGCCCGCCGCGCACCGGCTCCATGATGATCACGGGCTTGTCGTGGTTGGCGGCCACTTCAAGAAGCGCGCGCGACTGGATGACCGGGTCGTCCCAGTCCAGGTAGTTCACCTGCAGCTGCACGAAATCGACCTCGGGATGCGCCGTCAGCAGGTCTTCCAGCACGTCCGGGTTGTCGTGCAGCGAGAAGCCGATGTTGCGGATGGCGCCTTCGGCCTTCTTCTGGGCGATGAACTCCCACATGCCGTATTCGTCGAACTTCGCGGTGCGCTCGGCGCCCAGGTTGTGCAACAGGTAGAAATCCACGTAGTCGACGCCCAGGCGCTCGAGCGATTCGGCGAAAGCGGCGCGTGCCTTCTCAGCAGAATCGAACATGCTGGCGGGGTTCTTCGTGGCGATCTGGTACGACTCACGCGGGTAGCGCTCGACCAGCGCCTCGCGCAGCGCGGTTTCCGACGCACCGTCGTGGTAGACGTACGCAGTGTCGAAATACGTGCCGCCCGCTTCCAGGAAGGCATCAACCATCTGCTTGAACTGGGGCATGTCGATGCTGGTTTGGTCCTTCGGGTCCAAAAGCGGCAAGCGCATGCACCCGAACCCAAATCTCGGAATAGACTCGAACATGGTCATAAAACCCCTCTCCCTCAACAACAAACAATCAAACAGGTTGAGCATGAGCAGCTGAGGGTTTCTGTGGCGCCGGAGATTCGCGGGATCGCAAGGGCGCCGCGTACTTCGGTACGCAAGCCCTTGGGATCGCGCGAAGATCCGGCACCACGGGAAGCCTCAGCGGACGAGTCGTTCCGGCGGTCGGCAGACCGCCGGAACATCACTCGTCATCCGCATCGAGGGCGCGGGCGAGCACTTGCATGCGGCTTTCCACTTCCTCGATGATGCGGCTGCAGTCTTTCAGCTCGTGATAGGCGTCGATGCCTTGGATGTGGCGGACGGCCTTGTATTTCAGGTCGTGTTCGAGACTGGCCCAGAAGTCCATGGCGATGGTGCGCAGCTGGATCTCCACGGGGATGAGCTCTTTTTTATCCAGGAAGTACACCGGGATGCGGATGATCACGTGAAGGCTGCGGTAGCCGTTGGGCTTGGGGTTTTTGATGTAGTCCTTCACGTTCACAATAATCAGGTCGTCTTGGCGCTTCAGCAGGTCAAGCATGTTGTAGACGTCCTGGATGTAGGAGCAGATGATGCGGATGCCCGCGATGTCCATCAGGTAGCGCTCCATGTTTTCGAGCGTGGGCTCTTTGCCGTAGCGGCCCAGCTTCTCGAAGATGCTTTCGGGGCTTTTGATGCGCGACTCCACGTGATGGATGGGGTTGCGGTGTTTTTTCAGGTTGAGGTCTTGGTCGATGATCTCGCAGCGGACCATCATCTCGCGCATGGCGGCGCGGTACTTTTGCAGGATCTCGCGCGTTTTGCGCTCGGCCTCGCGCACGCGGGCCAGGTCGGCAGAGCTGAGGTCTTCCTCGCTCAGCGCGTCGAGCGCCATGAGGGGCTGCTTCTCGATGGCGTCGGCGGATTCCTCTTCCTCGCCTTTGACGGCGCCGGGAGCGATCGCGCGCGGCGGAGCCATGTGAAGCGTCTTGCCCTTGGTGGTGGACCAGTCGCCCGCCGGCACGGATTGCCAACCGGTGGGACGCGTGGCCGGCCAAGCCGGGGCGGCGGAAAGCACGATGCGCGTGCCGCCGTTTGAGCGGTAGTCCTCGTTGGGGCGGGTGACGTCAATCGAAGCCATCGATGATTCTCCTAGCATGAAGCGTATTGCTCGAACATGATAGTGCAATCCACACGAAGATGTGCCGCGAATCGCACATCTAACGGAAACGTTACGCCGGGTTTCAGCCCTCCGGGACAATGCTCGGCACGCAAGCGACCCTCGCTTTCTCGCAATTTTTGTTCACTACCTCACAATTATTGTGAGGCAGCAAGCGAATGGAAGCGAAACGAAACAGGTTATGCAGCAGAGCGCTGACACAGGCTGGAATGAGAGAAAGGGACAGTCCCTTTTTCTCATTCTGCAGCTTTTGTCTGTTGCCAGAGCTCCTCTTGCTCGGCGGTGGAAAGGTCTTCAATGCTGCGGCCGGAATCCCAGGCGGCTTGTTCCATGAGGGCCCAGCGGCGGCGGAACTTGTTGCACGTAGCGCGCAGGGCGTCCTCGGCATCGATGCCCATCTTGCGGGCCACATTCACCAGGGAGAACAGCACGTCGCCGAACTCCATTTCCGCGGCTGCTACCAGCTGTTCGGGCGTGGCAGCGGGGTCAGTGCCCTCGGGAAGCTCGCCCGTGACGCTGACCTTGCCCTTTGAGCCCTTCGGCGCGGCGGCGTAGGCGTCTTTCAGCTCGCCGATTTCTTCGACCACCTGCGCCCATACGGCGTCCAGGCTGTCCCACTCGAACCCGGCAGCAACGGCCTTGCGCGAGATCTTCTGCGCCTGCATGAGCGCGGGGAAGCTGGTGGGCACGCCGTCCAGCAAGCCTTCGCGCGCTTCGCCGGCTGCCTGGGCGGAAGCGTCGGCGGCTTCCTTTTCGGCAAGTTTCACCTGGTCCCACAGGCCCAACACCGCCGAGGCGTCGGAAGCAGAAGCGTCGCCGAACACGTGCGGATGACGGCGAATCATCTTGGCGTTCACGTCGGCGCACACGTCGTCGATGGTGAACTCGCCGGCATCGGCGGCAATCTGGCTTTGCAGCACCACCTGCAGCAAGACGTCGCCGAGCTCCTCACGCAGGTGCGTCGTGCTGCCCGCGTCGATGGCGTCGACTGCCTCGTAAGCTTCCTCGATCATGTTGTGCGCGATGCTGCCGTGCGTTTGCTCGCGGTCCCACGGGCAGCCATCTGGCGCGCGCAGGGCGCTGATCGTGGCCACAAACGCATCGAAGCTGGGGTGCGGCTGTGGGTTCGCAATGCGCTCGGCAGCGGTTACGGGCGCGGGGGTGGATTCGTTGTTCGTGTCGGCCATGCCGATGCTCCTCTCAGAAAGGGTATCGCCCGATAGTGCTCGGCGGCGTTTCCGATGACGATGGGAATGAGAAAAAGTGACTGTCCCTTTTTCTCATTTTCCGCCGACGATCAAGGCGGCGATGACGATGACTGCGATGCATGCGACCAGCGCGACGACGGCACCGATGATTGCGCTTGCGGGGGGCTTCTTTGAGCGGCGCGACATGAGCTCGCCGCGCAAGCGGGCCTCGCGCACGAAGGTGGCGCTGGGCTCTTTTTCCGGCTCGGGGTTGGTGCTGTTTTCCTCGCGGTCCATGGGTGCCTCCCTGCAAGTTGTTCGCATTCGTGTATCGCCCCCCACTCTAGCGCATTTTCGCGCCGGGTGCGGCTGATGCGGGTATCATGGTGCGGCAACCGATTCCGAAAGGGGACGTTTCGATGATCGATCCGAAGCGCGCGGCGCTCGTGATGATAGACATGCAGAAGGGGTTTATCAGCCCTGATTCGTCGCTGTGCGTGGCGGGGGCGCAGGCCACCGTGCCAGCATGCGCGCGGGCGCTTCGCGCGGCGCGCTCTGCAGGAATGGCGGTGTTTCACGTACGGCGCACGTACGCGGCGGACGGATCGGACGTGGAGCCCGTGCGCTACCGCACCTGGCTCGAGGGCGGGCGGCCCCTGTGCCGGGAAGGCGACGACCCGTCCCTGGTAGATGCGCCCGACGAGCTGCAACCTGAAAACGGCGATCGCGTCATCGAGAAGCCCCGGTTCTCGGCGCTGTTCGCCACCGACCTCGACGCGATTCTGCGCACAGACGGCATCGACACGCTGGTGCTCATCGGCACCACCACACCAAACTGCATCCGTTCTACCTGCTACGACGCGCTTTCGTTGAACTACAACGTGGCCGTCATCGAGGATTGCACATCGTCGCGCACGCCGGAGGTGCAGCGCGCGAACATCGAGGACATGGCGTTCATCGGCGCTTACGTGTTGGATTGCGCGACGTTCTGCGAGAAGGGGCTTTCCGGCATGCCTGATGTGCTGGGCGACTTTTCGGAAGCGGTCCGCGCGAGCCAGGAAGGACGCTAGCCATGGGCGTTGTTCGCATCGACAGTTTGGACGACGCGCGGCTCGACGCGTATGCGCGGCTGACCGAGGTGCAGCTGCGCAACAAGCTGGAGCCCGAAAAGGGCATCTTCATCGCTGAGTCGGCGAAGGTGATCGAGCGCGCGCTGGCCGCCGGGCACGAGCCGCTGTCGTTTTTGATGGAAGAGAAGTGGCTGCCCCAGATTCAGGAGCTGCTGGCGAAGGGGTGCGGCGGGGACGCGGCAGGTGCGGTGGATGCGCACGGATGGCAGCCCGACGATATTCCCCTGTTCGTCGCGCCTGATGAGGTGCTGAAAAAGCTTACCGGCTTCGAACTGACCCGCGGAGCGTTGGCGGCGTTTCGCCGGCCTCGTCAGAAAAGCGTGGAGGAGCTTTTGAGCGGGGCGCGGCTGGTGGCGGTATTGGAGAACATCACCAACCACACCAATGTGGGTGCCATCTTCCGCTCCGCCGCAGCACTGGGCGTGGATGCGGTGCTGGTGACGCCCGCCTGCTACGATCCGCTGTACCGACGTGCCGTGCGCGTGAGCATGGGAACGGTGTTCCAAGTGCCGTGGACGCGCATCGGCAGCGAGGCATCGGGCACGCCCGGGCATCCCAGCGCGGCATGGGCCGACGAGGGGATTCCTCTTCTTCATCGGCTTGGATTCAAGACGGCGGCGCTGGCGCTTTCGGACGACTCGATCTGGCTTGACGACCCGCAGCTTGCACGCGAAGAGCGCCTAGCAGTGGTGCTGGGAACCGAAGGCGACGGCCTGGCGCCCGAAACCATCGCGCGGTGCGACTACACCGTGAAGATCCCCATGATGCACGGCGTCGATTCACTCAACGTAGCAGCCGCCAGCGCCGTAGCCTTCTGGGAGCTGCGGAGGCGGTAGCCCCCTGGGGCCCCTGATCGGTCGGAGGGCTCCGCAACACCCGCTCCGCTGCTCAGCCTTCGGCTTCGTGCGCTTCGCTACGGCGATCATATGAATATGAAATTAGTGCGCCGAGAGTTGCTCCACCCTCCGCCCGATCAGGGGCGTTGGAACTAAGCCTTGCCCTCTTCCCTCTTTACTTGTCGATGGACTCGCGGGGGTCGCGGAGGTCGTTGGGCATGACACGGACTTCGTCCCAGCCCATTTCTTTGAGCGCGTGCGCAGTGCGCCACGGCGGGGTGTTGCCGTCGAAGGGGGCGCAATAGTTCAGCGCCTCGACGAGCGTGATGTTGTGCATGAGGTCGGCCATGGTGTCCACGTCGGGCACAGGCGGCAGGTAGATGGCCGACAAGTCCATACGGCGCGCCTTCGCGATGTAGGCGGGCAGAACGGTAAGACCCTCTTGGTTGTAGAAGACTCCGGAGTGGTCGAACGCCGTTTTACGCGGCCAGCCCACGATGGACACGCCCATCTCCTGGTCGGGCGAAAGCACGATGCCGCCCTTCTCCGTTTCATTCAGCTTCTGCAGCGCTTCGAACCCGCGGACAACGTCGTCGACGGTCAGTGCCGGCATATCGCCTCCCATGGAAAGGATGGTGTCGGCACCGTCGTCCCACGCCTTTTGGAACGCGTCGTTGTAGTGCTCGTCGAAGCTTTTTCCCTCGTCATCCACGAACACGATCTCACGCGGCCACGTGCCCGACACCGCGAACAGCTCGCGCATTTTCTCCAGGTTCTCCGCCGGTGCCGTGGAGATGCGCATCTCGTAGGTGTCGACGATCTCCTCCCCCGTAACGGGGTCCGTCGCGTGCGGGCGCGCCTCGAGCTTAGTCATGGCGGCGCAGCAGATTTCCGTGACGTCGAACAGCATGCAGTGGTACAGCCCCGAGGCCACGTCGGGCTGGAACACGCCGTCTTTCAGGACGGTCAGGCGCGTTTTGACCAAGCCCGCTTCGGGCACCTTGCTGAACAGGAGAAGAACGTTCTTGCGGATTCTCATGATGAAGCCTTCGTTGTCGGAGGGCGTGACAGGGCGTGGCGTGACAGGGGACGTTCCTTCTGTCACATTTGCAATGTGACAGAAGGAACGTCCCCTGTCACGCCAAAAGCCGGCTCGGGGCATTGCGCCGAGCCGGCTTTTGCGCATGATCAACCTGCAATTGCCATGTGCTTGCTACTTGGCAATGAGGACGGAAACCTTGGAGCCGTTCAGGACCTTGTGGCTGACGCTGCCCAGATAGGCCTTGATGCCGCTCAGGCCGCGGCTGCCGATGACCATCAGGTCGTACTCGTCTTTGTCGAGCAGCTTGATGATCTCGGTGGCGGGGTTGGTGCCGGTGATGATGAGGGTGTTGGTGCGGTCGGCAACCTCGGGCATCTTGTCGCGCGCCTCGATGAGCAGCTCGCGGCCGTCGGCGACCATCATGTCCAGGATGCTCTTGAAGTTGGCGGCCTGGTTGTCGTCGAGCAGCGGAATGGGCACCACGTACACCAGGTCGACCTGCGTGTCGGGGTTGGGCGCAGCCACGGACTGGGCCATTTCCAGAGCGCGGTCGGAGCCTTCGGAACCGTCAACTGCTACCAGGATCTTCTCGATAGCCATAATGACCTCACTTTCCTTGCGCCCCGCGCGCGGCGTGGCGTTCGCGATTTACCATGCTGGTGCATGCCACTTTCAGTATAAAGGTTTCCTCCGGTTTCTTCCCAGATTTCAGCGCGCGCAGCGCGGAAAGAGGGAAAGGCCGGGACCGAAGCGCTAGAACACCGCGTCGAACGGCTCGGTTGCCTGCACTTGCTCGCGGCCGTGCATGAGTTCGGAGAGCTTCACCAAGAAAGCGTCCTGCGTCCCATCAAGCATGCGCACGACAAGAACCACTTGGTCGGTGAACTGCTCGTCGACCACCTTCGCCCCGCATTCCAACGCCAAGCGTTTCACCTGTTCGTAAGAGGAATACGGCATGGTCACGGTCAAGTCGACGCAACGCGACACCGTCACCTGCTGCGCGGCGGCAATGCCCGCCTGCGTCGCCTGCGTATAGGCGCGCACCAGGCCACCCGTGCCCAACAGCACACCGCCGAAATAGCGGGTGACCACCACGGCGATGTCGGTGAGTCCTGCATGACGGATGACCTCAAGCGTGGGCAGACCTGCCGTTTTCTGCGGCTCGCCGTCGTCGGAATAGCGCACGCGCTCGCCCCCGGTTCCCTCGCCGTCGGCCGAACGCAGCACGTAGGCGTACACGTTGTGGCGCGCCATGCGGTTGGCGGCGCGGATTTCTTCCAAGAACGCAAGCGCCTCTTCCTCGGTTTCCACATGCGCGACGCTGGCGATGAAGCGGCTCTTCTTTTCCTCGATCTCGGCGACTGCGCGGCCTTCGATGGTGGTGTAGGCTTCCATCGCGGCGCCTAGTCCACGCTGGCGATCGCCGAAGCTTCAGCGTCGCTTGCCTTCGCCCGCGCGTCCGATGCGGGGCAGTTCAGGATGCTGACAATCAAGCTTTCAAAGTCGAGCGCAGCCATGCAGGTCCTTTCTTGCAGGAAAATGAGAAAAAGCGACTGTCCCTTTTTCTCATTTTAAAGCACAGACGGCTCGGCAGCGCTCCGGACGGGGAGCTTGCCGAGCCGTCTGACGGTTTCTTGGGAAACGGCGTTACGCCATCAGCTTCACGATGTTTTGGGCGAAGGCCACCGGGTCGTCAAGCTGGATGCCTTCCACCAGCAGCGCCTGATCGTACAGGAGGTTGGTGTACAGGCGAAGCTTCTCGTCGTCGCCGTCGGCCTTGGCCTTCTTCAGCACCTCGAACACGGGGCTTTTCGCGTTGATCTCCAGCACGCGCTGAGACTTCACCTCATCGCCACCCTCGGGGTTGCGCGACATGATCTTTTCCATCTCCAGCGACACCGGGCCCTCGGCGGTGATGCAGGCCGGCGCGTCGGTGAGGCGCGAGCTCACGGCAACCTTGGTCACCGATCCGCCCAGCGCGTCTTTCATCGCCGCGAACAGGTCCTCGTTTTCCTTGGTGACCTCTTCGGCTTCCTTCTTTTCGTCTTCGGTGGCCAGATCGATGTCGCCTCCGGCCACGTTCTTGAGCTCCTTGCCGCCTTCGCCGTTCTCGTCGGCACCGTAGTCGCGCATGGCCATGAAGCAGAACTCGTCGACATCCTGCGTGCACAGCAGCACATCGAAGCCCTTCTCCAGCACCGTCTTCACGATGGGCATCTTCGCCAAGCGGTCGATGGAGTCACCCGCAGCATAGTAGATGGCTTCCTGACCGTCGGCCATGGCCTTCACGTACTCGTCGAGCGTGACCATCTTCTGCTGCTTGGCCGAGTAGAACAGCAGCAGCGGGGCCAGCTGGTCTTTGTTCATGCCGTAGCTGGAGTAGATGCCGTACTTCAGGCCGCGGCCGAAGTTCTCGAAGAACTGCTCGTAGCCCTCGCGGTCGGTGTCGCGCATGGACTCCAGGTCTGAGGTGATCTTTTTCTCCACGCGCTTGGCGATGGCGCGCAGCTGGCTGTTGTGCTGCAGCGTCTCGCGCGAGATGTTCAGCGTGAGGTCCTGGCTGTCAACGACGCCGCGGACGAAGTTGAAGTAGTCGGGCAGCAGCTCTTCGCACTTCTCCATGATCAGCACGTTGGAGCTGTACAGCGCCAGGCCCTTCTTGTAGTCGCGATCGTACAGGTCGAACGGCTGGCGGCTGGGCACGAACAGCAGCGCATCGTAGGACAGCGCGCCTTCGGCATGAATGCTGATGGTGCGCGCCGGATCGGCGTAGTCGTGGAAGTCGGACTTGTAGAACTCGTTGTACTCTTCCTGAGTGACGTCGGACTTGCGGCGCTTCCAGATGGGGATCATCGAGTTGATGGTGTCGATTTCGGTGTAGTCTTCCCACTCCGGCTTGTAGTCGTCGCCGGCGTCTTCGGGCTTGGGCTTCTGGCGCGACTTCGTGACTTCCATCTTGATGGGGTAGCGCACGTAGTTGCTGTAGCGCTTGATGAGGTCTTTCAGGCCGTACTCAGACAGGTAGGTGTCGTAGTCGTCCTCGTCGGTGTTGTCCTTCAGCGTGAGGATGACGTCGGTACCGTGGCCGTCGCGCTGCGCTTCCTCGATGGTGTAGCCCTCGACGCCGTCGCTTTCCCACGCCCAGGCTTCGTCAGAGCCGTAGGCCTTGGACACCACGCGCACCTTCTTGGCCACCATGAACGCGGAGTAGAAGCCCACGCCGAACTGGCCGATGATGTCCACGTCGTCGCCCTGCTGCTCGGCGTTTTCCTGCTTGAACGCCATGCTGTCGGAATGGGCGATGGTGCCCAGGTTGCGGTCGAGCTCGTCTTTGTCCATGCCGATGCCGCTGTCCGAGATGGTGACGGTGCGGGCATCTTTGTCGAACGAAACCATGATGCCCAGCTCGTCCTTCGACAGTTGGATGCTGCTGTCGGTCAGGCTTTTGAAGTACAGCTTGTCCACGGCGTCGGACGCGTTGGAGATCAGCTCGCGCAGGAAGATCTCGCGGTTTGTGTAGATGGAGTTGATCATCAGGTCGAGCAGCTTCTTGCTCTCGGTCTTGAACTTGCGCATGTCACGCTTCCTTTCTTCGGCACGCTTGCGTGCGCTCCCGCGCTTCCCCGCCCCGCGACGCCGCCGCGCGCCTTTGCAGAGGCTTGCAGGCAGCTGTTAGCAGTCGGGGAACGCGAGTGCTAATTACAAGTGGTAACTATAGCACCCCGAAGAAAAGGCGCAAGCGAAGATGCAGAAAATATGAGTGATCAACGCTTAGATTTGGGAACGCGAGGGGCGAGTTGTGTTACCGGCGGGGCGAGAGGCGGCGCCCCCGTTGTCAACGGGGCAATTGCTGCGCAGCGCTCAGCCGTCTTGACCTGCGAAATCACATGCTGCGGCGCTATCAAGAAAGCAACGGGGCAAGCAAACGGTCCGAAAATCGTTCATTTGCCCCCTATTTCCTGCGCAACACACGCAAAATCCCGCGCAGCCTGGGTTTCGGGCGGGATTCTTTCGCCTGATCTAACTAAGGAAACGGACATCGAAACAACGACCCGCCGCAGGATTTCGCTGTCCTGCGGCGGGTCGCTTTGGAAACGAGTTTTGTGCTCGGAGCTACTCCTTCGCGCCGTACTGCTCGTAGTAGGCGTCGAGAGCGGCCTTCACGGTGTCGTCGATGACCACGCGGCCCTGCACTTCGCGGTTGTGCAGGTACTCGGTAACCTCGGCCATGCTGACGATGGACGCCACGGGGAAACCGTACTTCTCCTGCACTTCCTTCTGGGCCGTCTTCACGCCACCTTTGCCCACTTCCATGCGGTTGAGCGACACGATGAGGCCCTTCACGTCAACTTTCGCCGCGCCCATCAGCACGGGGTAGGTCTCGTCGATGGACTTGCCAGAGGTGGTGACGTCTTCCACCATGACCACGCGGTCGCCGTCGTGCAGCTCGGAGCCCAACAGGTTGCCGGCGTCGGCACCATGGTCCTTCACTTCCTTGCGGTTGGAGCAGTAGCGGACCTCCTTGCCGTACAGCTCGTGCAGCGCGATGGCAGTGACAACCGCCAGCGGAATGCCCTTGTAAGCGGGACCAAACACCACGTCGAAGTCCAGACCGAAATTGTCATGAATGGCGCGGGCGTAGTACTCGCCCAGGCGCTTGAGCTGCTGGCCGGTCACGTAGGCGCCAGCGTTCATGAAGAAGGGGGACTTGCGGCCGCTCTTCAGCGTGAACTCGCCGAACTTCAGCACGTCGCTTTCCACCATGAACTCGATGAATTCCTGCTTGTACTGCTCCATGGGGCTCCTCCCAACAATTCCGGAATCGGACTTTTCGCCACGCCTTCCATCATACCAGCAACAGAGTGCTGTCGGATGTTTTGGCGGGCGCGTGCGCGCAGCTTTGTGTTCTTGCAGGGTAAATCCGGATTGGATGCTGATTTTTCGCCGTTGGACGACGTCGCAAAGGCAAGGGAAGGCTCCCAGCAAGTAGCGGCAGAGGAGGCCTATTATGTAACCCCAGGTCACAGAGCCATTTGCTCGGCAACTTGATTGCGACTCCCCCAATTTTTCCGGGTGTGGATTGAAGAACGGGGTCGTCCAACGTTGAAAAACCTGCATTTTTCTCCGATTTGCCCTTCAGCGCTTTTCGTGCGGCGGGGAAATGGTCGACGAAGGAGTTGAAACACTACTCGTCGCTAAGGGCGCCTGCGCTTTTTGCGCGGCGGGTGCGGAGGGCGGCTTCGATGGCGATAGCGGCGATGCCCACCCAGATGAGGCCCAGGCACACGCCGTGCGCCAGCGTGAAATCCTCGCCGAAGAACGCGACTGCCAGCACGAGCGACATCGTGGGACTGACGTATTGCAGAAAGCCGATCATCGTCATGCTGATGCGGTTGGCCGCCGCCGAGTACAGCAGCAGCGGCACCGCGGTGGCAACGCCGCTTCCTATCAGCAGCACTACCAGCAGCGTGGGGTCGTACACGGCGATGGCGTTGGGAACAGCCGGCGTGAGCTGCCAGACCCACGGGAACACCGCGCCCGCCGCAAGGATGGCGCAGCCCAGAACGCCTGTGAGCAACGACTCGAACGCCATGCCGGGCAACGCCGGGTAACCGCCGCGCTTCTTCACCGCGCCGTAGATGCTGAACGAGATGGCCAGCACCAACACGATCCAGATGTCGCCGCCGTTTACCACCAGGAAAAACACCACACCGACGCCGGCAAGCACGGTTGCCACCAGCTGCATGGGCGTGAGGCGCTCGCGAAACACCACCATGCCAAGCGCGATGTTGCACAGCGGGCACAAGTAATAGCCCACGCTGGTTTCAAGCACGTGCCCGGTGCTGGCCGCCCACACGTAAACGCCCCAGTTCACGGTGATGATGAGACCCGACGCCAAGAAGGTGCGCACTGCACGCGGATCTTTCAGCAGGTAGAGGAAGCGGGTGCGCTTCACCAGCACGCACAGTGCGATGACGAACACCGCCGACCACGCCATACGCCAGCTGAGCACCTCGAGCGCCGGCACGGCCGAGAGCAAGTTCCAGTACAGGGACATGACGCCCCACAGCAGGTAGCAGAACAGGCCCTGGAGGAATCCCGTGCGATCGGTGCCCACGGGGATGGCAGATGTTGGGAGTTTCTCTTCGTTCATGACGTTTGCGGTCGGTCTAAGGGGCGGATAAAGCAAAACCGCCGACTCGCGCGCACAGAGCGGATGCGAGTCGGCGGGTAAGAGCGGATGGCGTGCCGTCTGGGCGAGCGGCGGCGCGGAGCTGCCGGCGGGCAGCGGTTGGCGCGGCTAGTCGTCCTCGCCTTCGGCGGCAGCTTCAGCGGCCTGGCGCTTGATCTTGCGGCTCAGCACGATGCGCGCGATAAGCAGGCTGCCCTCGTACAGAACGATCATTGCGGCGAACAGCAGCAGCATGGTCACCGGCGAGGCGTCGGGCGTGATCATGGCCGAGATGATCATCAGCACCACGTACACCACGCGCCAGCTGCCGCGCAGCTTCTTGTACGGGACGATGTCGAAAATGGCCAGGAAGAACACAACCAACGGCAGCTCGAACGCGAAGCCGAAGCCGATCTCGAACTTTACGATGGTGTCCACGTAGGTGCTTGCGCGGGGCATGCTTGCTGCCCAACCCTGCACCTGTCCGGTGAGGAACTGGAACGCCGGATCAAGAATGATCAGGTAGCAGAAGATGGTGCCCACGATGAACAGGATGACCGCCGCCGCGAACGCGGGCATGAACCACTTGCGCTCGCTGGGCTTGAGGGCGGGCAGGAAGAACGCCAGAATCTGCCACAGGATAACCGGCGAGCACGTCACCACCGACGCCCACAGCGCCACCTTGAAGCTGGTGGCGAACGCCTCGAACGGGTCGAGGGCGTACAGCATAGCGTCGCCTTGCATGTCCTTCGGCAGGTACTCGGCAATGGGCAAAAGCAGGAACTGGATGAGCGTCGGCGCGGCGAAGTAGAAAATCAGCACGCCGATGAACAGGCACGCTACGATGCGCACCAAACGCATGCGCAGCTCGCCCAGATGGTCGAAAAGGGGCATTCGCGCCGGTCCGATGGGCATGATCTACTCCCCCTTCTCTTCAGTCGCGGCGGGCTGGGCCGAGGGCTTCTCGAGCGCGGCTTCCTTCGCCTGGGGCTTCGTGTCGGATTTGGGGGCGTCCTTGGCGGCGTTGGCAGCGCGCTTTTCGGCGGCTTCCTTTTCCGCGTCGGCGGCCTTCTTGGCAGCGCGCTCCTTTTCGTAGCGCGCCTTGCGCTCCGAGAAGCTCTCGCGGCGGTCGCCCGAAGCCGTGCTGGACGCAGCAGGCGTCTTGGTGGCGGGCTTCTCGTCGGACGACTTCGACTGGCCCATCTTCTCCAACGCCTCCAGCGGATCCTTGAACGGCTCCTTGGAGTCGGGATCGTACACCTCGGTCTTGATGACCTTGTTCATCTCTTCCTGGGCTCCACGGAACTTGTTGATTGCTTGGCCGACGGTTTTTGCCATGGCGGGCAGACGGTCGGGACCGACGATCAAAAAGCCGAAGATCAGGATCAGAAAGAATTCAAATCCGCCTATGCCGAACAAAGCGAACCCCTTTGCTTGACTGTGGTACTGCTAGGCGCGCCCCGAAAATCGCACGGGCGCACACGAAAGCCCATACTAGCACAACCCCCCTACATGCTTCGGGCGGTGCGGTATCTGCATATCAAATTCCCGTAAGGGGTGCGGCGGGGCGATGCGACGGACGCGGCAGCTAGCGGCGCGGCAGCTATCGACAGATGCGACAACAAGCGGTGGGGCAGGCGAATCACGCGTCGCGCGAGCGCGATCGCACGTCACCCGACCCGGCAAGCGGGCGCGGCCCAGGTGACGCAGCGAAAACCCTTCCCTAGTTGCCGCCCAAAACGGACAGCGCCATGGTCGGAATGAACAGCGCCAACACCAAGATGATGCACACGATGACCGTGACGATGCGCTTGATGCGGTCGCTGCGTTCCTTCTTCGCTTTGGCGCGTTCTTCGCGTTCGCGGGCGGCCTGGATGCGAGCCTCTTTCTGCTTCGCGGTGAGTTTCTGCTGCTTGGTGCCGGATTTCTGGCTCATGCGCTAGCCCCTCAGCTTTCCTCGGATCTCGATCACGCGCGCGATGGTGTGGGCGACGTCGGCCTCCACGTGCCAATGGTTCTTCTCGAACAGCACGTTGCCTTCCACCATGGTCATCAGCACGTCGGAGCCGTTGGAGGTGTTCACGACGGCCGAGACGGGGTCGTTGGTGGGGGTCTGGTGCGAACCGGACAGGTCCACCGCGATGATGTCGGCGCGCTTGCCGATTTCCAGCGAGCCGATCAGGTGGTCCAGCTTCAGCGCGCGGGCGCCGCCGATGGTGGCGGCTTCCAGCAGCGTGGTGGAGTCAAGGAAGGTGTCGGGGCTCACGGCGCGCTGCAGCAGCATGCCCAGGCGCATCTCGTTGAACATGTCGATGGAGTCGGTTGCTGCCGGCGAGTCGGTGCCGAAGCCGAAGCGCAGACGCGCGCGCAGGAACTCGCTGATGGGCGGCAGGCCCATGCCCAGCTGAGCGCTGCAGCGCGGGCAGCTTGCCACTGCCACGTCGTATTCCTTCAGCTTCTTGATGTCATCATCGTCAATATGGATGCAGTGGATGGCCATCACGTTGTCGGACTCGAACGCGCCCCAGTTCAGCGCGTAGCGCACCGGGGAAACGCCGGTGGGCAGCCACGGCGGAATCTCCACGTAGCCGCGCTTGGAGCCCATGGTGTGCACGGCGAACGGCGACGAACCGCGCTTCACGAACTGGTATTCCTCGCGGCTGCCCGCCAAGTGCATGGCAACCGGGAGGTTCTGCTTGCGCGCGAACTCGCTGACCTTGGTGAACACGCCAGGATGGCACGTGTAGATGGCCGCGGGGGCAATGCCGATGGTCATGCGCGCCGGGTCGGCCAGCTCCTGCCAGTGGGCGATGTCGTTGGCTGCCACGCGCATGGCGTAATCGATGCGGCGCTGGTCCATGGCGCCGACCTCGCGGTAGATGACGCTGCGCATGCCCACCTTGTCGGTGGCGTAGCCCGCGGCACCCGTGGCCGTGATGTCGGCGATGCAGGTGATACCGCTGGAGACGGCCTCCAGGCAGCCCAGCATGGCAGAGTCGCGCCAGTCGTGAGTTTCCAGAGCACCGCTCTTTTCGGCAACAGCGCGCACCCACGTGGTGTAGGGAACGTCGTGCACGATGCCGCGGAAGACCGAGTTCTCGGTGTGCGTGTGGAGGTCGACCAAGCCCGGCATGAGCACGGCCATGCCGAAGTCCTTCGTTTCCTCTTCGGGGTAGCGCGTCCGCAGAATGTCGGCGGGGCCCACGTCGGCGATGGCGCCGTCGCGCACCAGAACGGCTCCGCGCTGGAACGGCTCGGATGCGATGGGAACGATGTATTGCGCGCACAGAAGCATGGCGGCTCCCCTGTCTCCCGGAAAACCAATTGAGATGATCTGCCCATAATAGCATTCCGCGCCCCGCACGCGGTCTGCCCCAACGGAAACGCATATTGGGGGTCGGTGAGGGCGAGGACGCGGGCTGTCCGCGGGCGGGGGCGGGGGGAGGGGCTCGTGCTCAAACAGTCCTGAGCTCGCACGAAACGCCCACTGGGCGTTTCGGCTCGTGCGGAACTGCGCGCGAACCCCTCCCCCCGCCCCCGCCCGCTACGAGTTTCGGTTGGATCGCATGCCGAATTGCGCGCGAACTCCCCCCCTCCACCCGCTACATGTTTCAGTTTGATCACGCGCCGAAGTTACGGGGTAAGGTGCGCGGCTTCGCGGTATGATGGGGGACGGATGCAGGGGTACTTGCGCTTGCGACTGTTTCGCGGCGTGGGTTGAGAGGGCTTTTGCCTAACCCTTCGAACCTGTCAGTTAATACTGGTGTAGGGAGCATGCTTGCCAACGCGGGGCGCCCATCCACCAGGTGGGCGCTTTTTTGTTGCCCGCTTGGCCGTGCGGCGGCAAGCCTTCCAGAAAGGATCACAATGATCAACAGAGAACAGCTTCAGGAACAGATCGGGCGTGCGGCGCAAAAGGTGCGCGACACCAACCCGATGGCGGGGTCCATCACCAATACGGTGACGGTCAATTTCGTGGCGAACGCGCAGATCGCCGTGGGGGGCTCCGCGGCGATGGTGTATCTGCCTGACGAGGGCGAGTTTTTGGCTGCGGCCGGTGGCGCCACCTACCTGAACGTTGGCACGCTGCTGCCCATCTACGAGGAGACGCTGCCCCGCACGGCGCGGGCGCTGCACGAGGGCGGCAAGCCTTGGGTTCTGGACCCGGTGGGCATCGGCATCGGCAGCCTGCGCACGAAGCTGCTTTCGCAGATGAAGGAGTTCAAGCCCACGATCATTCGCGGGAATGCCTCCGAGGCCATCGCGTTGGCGGAGCTGTGGGGGCTCGAGGCCGGCACGGCAGCCGAAGTGCGTGGGGTGGATTCCACGCAGGGGGTCGACGAAGCGCGCGCGGCTGCAGTGGCGCTCGCGCGGTTCACGGGCGGCGCGGTAGCGGTGTCTGGCGAGGTCGACCTTGTGACCGACGGCGAGGTCGTGTGCCACTCGCGCGGCGGCTCTCACTTCATGGCGAAGATCACGGGATCGGGCTGCAGCCTGGGCGGTGTGTGCGCGGTGTTCGCCGCTACTGCCGAAACTCCGCTGGCGGCGGCACTGGCGGGCGTGCAAGCGTACAACCTTGCCGGTGCGCGCGCCGAGGCGCGCGTTGACGCGCCCGCGAGTTTCCAGACGGCGTTTCTGGACGAGCTGTACAAGGCGACCCCGCACGACATCGCGAACAACCCCTTCGACATCGAAGAAGCGTAAGAAAGGAAGGAAGGCGACAATGAACACGCTGGTAGCTGTGGCGATCGCACCCTTTGGAGTGGGAGACGAGCTTTCCGAACACGTGGCAAAGGCGGTGCGCATCATCCGCGAGTCGGGTCTGCGCAATGAGACGCATTCGATGTTCACCGAGATCGAAGGCGAATGGGACGAAGTCATGGACGTGGTCAAGCGCGCCACGTTTGCACTGGCCGAGGCGGGCATCCGCACCGAGGTCGTGATGAAGGCAGACATCCGCCCTGGCTTCGAGAACATGATGGAGCGCAAAGTGAAAGTGGTCGACGAGCTGCTGGCAGAGCGCTAGCGGCGCAGCCAAGCCCTTCCCTATTTGAGAAAGGAATCGCGATGAGCATGCGCGATACGTTGGACATCTCGGCGTACCTAGTGCTGGGGCCCGAGAACACGTTGGGGCGTCCGGTGGGCGACATCGTGGCGCAGGCGCTTGACGCCGGCTTCACCATTGTTCAAGTGCGTTCGAAGGTGCTGGGGGCGCGCGACCTGATGGCTTGCGCCGACGAGGCGGCGCGCGCGATTGCGGCCGCCGGCAAGCAGGACCAGGTGCCGCTGCTGATTGACGACCGCCTTGACGTGGCGCTGGCGGCACGCGAGGCGGGCATCAAGGTGGACGGCGTGCACGTGGGACAAAGCGACGTGCCGGTGGAGGTGTGCCGTAAGTACCTGGGCAACGACGCCATCGTGGGGCTTTCGGCGCGCGCACACGAGATGCGCGACTACATTGCCACGGCCGACATGAGCCTGGTGGACTACCTGGGCGTCGGGCCGCTGCACGAAACGGCCACCAAGCCCGACTGCGGCATGGACGACGACGGCCGCGTGATCACGCGCAGTCTGGAGGAGCTTGCCGACCTGCGGCGCATCAGCCCCAAGCCCATCGTGGTGGGTGGCGGCGTGAAAGCGGCCGACATTCCCGCGCTGGCGAAAACTGGCGTCGACGGCTTCTTCGTGGTGTCGGCCGTGTGCGCGGCCGACGACCCGCGCGATGCTGCCGCCGAGCTGGTAAACGCCTGGAAAGCGAACGCGTAACCGCACCGCCGCCGCCCCCTTCGACGTGCTACCGTAGGGAGCGGCGGCTTTTTTTGCGGGATAGCGCCTTTTCGCAAGGCCCTGCCGCCAGGCTAGGAGGATCATGAACATCACGGTGTATTGCGGCTCGAGCATGCCGGAAAACCGCGCCTTTCAACAGGCTGCCCGCGAGCTGGGGGAATGGATCGCCCACGAGGGGCATGCGCTGGTGTATGGCGGCAGCCGCGTGGGGCTGATGGGCATCGTCTCTGGCGCCGTGCTTGAGGCGGGCGGGTGCGTTCACGGCGTGGAGACCAGCTTCTTTGTGGATGCCGGCGTGGCGCGCGACGACCTCACCGAGCTGTTCGTGGCAGACACGATGGCCGAGCGCAAAGCAAAGATGATCGAGCTGGGCGATGCGTTCGTGGCGCTTCCGGGCGGCGTGGGCACGCTGGAAGAGATGTCGGAGATCATGTCGCGCATCCGCTTGGGGATGAATCCCGGGGCGTGCTACTTCCTGAACATCGAAGGCTTTTACGACAATCTGCGCGGGTTCCTTGACGACATGGTGCGCGAAGGGTTTTTGGACGACGTCGATCTGGGCCGCATTTGCTTCCCCGAAACGCTTGACGAGCTTGTGCGCTTGCTTGAAGCAGACTTCGCCAACCCGCGCGAAAGCTTCGCCACCGCCGCTGAAATGATGCGCCGGTAGAATCGAAAAGGCCGTCGGATTTCCCCGACGGCCTTATTCGCTACTTCTTTTCTCGGATCTTTCGTAGCTTGCGCGCGTCGCGGGCGCCGGCGGACCCACCAGCCCCTTTCAAACCCGTCGCTCCACGATGACCCTGATGCGCATCGGCGCCGGTTGCCGCTGCAGCCGCACGAGCTGCCTCGCGCTCGCGCTCTTCGGCCATCATCTGCTCGAGCAGCGGGTCGCGCTCAACGGTGCGCGCAGCTTCCTCGCGGATAGCCGACTCGCCTGCTTGCACGGCCGTGCCGGCGCGGCCCGCCTGAAGTGCGGCGTTTTCGGCGTCGAACGCCTCGTTGGTGTTGGCGCGCGAAAATCCCGGCGCTACCACGCTGCCCGCCGCCGCCACCTGCGCACCGCTTTCGTCAGAAAGCGCACGACCGTCGTGCATGCCGTCCACTTCCATGCCCTTGAACGTGCGGTTCGGCGTGCCGTCGGAGTTCCATGCGGGAGCCACCTCGCCGTTTTCCTGATCGGGGTAATCGAAGTCGCTGCCGGCGGGGCGCCACTTGCCGCGCGCATGCGCCAACCAGTTGGCGGGCTCGTTGGTCAGCCACAGCTTAGCCAAGTGCGCCGCATGGGTGGGCTTTACATCGAACGCCCAGTTCAGCTCTGATTTCTCGGCCATCGTGCTTTCGGAGAGGCGTTCGAACTCTTCCTTCAACGCGGCCATGCGCGCGTCGATGCGGCCCGTCCCGTTCAAAAGCACGTCGTCCAAACGGCGCATCTGCTCGCGCGCTTGGCGGATGCGCGCGTCAACGCCCGCCGCCATGCCGCCGTCGATGATGCCGTGCGAGCCCTTGATACGGTTGATGTCCAACGCCGCGTCGTAGGTGGCTTCCACCATCTGATCGGCGCTCATGTACTTGCTCTCGTAGTTCATGATGTGCTTCCACGAGGGCAGAATCATGCGCTCGCGGTGCTCCTCGAACGTGCGGGCGCGCAGACGGTAGCCGTACTTCTCGGGGTTGTCGAACACGATGGACCCCACGTCCAAGAACGGCGCCATGGGGCTGGTCATCACCACCAGGCGCGGGTCGTAGTTCACGCGCTCGTAGAGGTGCTGCACGTAGGCGCCGGTCTCGCGGACGCTTTCGGCGGTCTGCTTGGGGATACCCGTCATGAAATACAGGTCGAAGCGCTCGCAGTTGGGGTGGCTGAGCGCGTCGACGATGGTCTCTTCGAGCTCTACCATCTTGTAGTGGCCCTTGCCGAACGCCTTGCGCACGTCGTCGTCGTGGCTTTCGGCCGAAATCTCCACCGACCAGCTGGGCAGGTTCTCGTCGAGCATCTTGTAGAAGTCGTCGCCACCCGGCGGCGGGCCGAAGAACTCGAACCCGATGGGGTTTTGCAGCTTGCCCTTGAGCCCGGTGATGAAGCGGCGGGTGTAGTCCTCTCCCGCCTGTAGGAAATCGTTCAGCACGAAGATGGGGCCCCACACGTGGTTCTGCACGTTCTGGATGTCGCGAATGAGCAGCGCCGGGTCGCGCCACGCTACACGGCGGCGGCCGAAGTGGTTCTTGAACGCGTAGGCACTGCCGCCGCAAGTGGCGCAGTTGCGCGAGCAACCGCGGCAGGTGAGGCTTGCCGTCACGGGGTACTGCAGCCAGCCCTTCATGGGAAGGAAGCTGGTCATGTCGTGGTGGCGCAGCACGCCCTTCATGGGGTACGCGTAGTCAAGCGAGATGGCGTCCATAGTGTCGGGCACCCACGAAAGCGGGTTGATGTGGATGGCGCCGGTGTCGTCTTTCCAGGTGAGGTTGGGGATGTCGGACAGGTCGCCGATGGGCGTGCCCGTGCGCTGCGCCCGCGACACGCGTTCGACCAGCCGGCGCATGGGCTCTTCGGTGGAGTCGCCGCGCACCACGTAGTCGATGCAGTCGTACTTGATGAGGTCCTCGTGGAAGATGGTCGCCGACAGGCCGCCGAAGCTGATGGGCGTGTGCGGATGCAGGCGCTTGAGAATCTTCGCCACCTCAACCGAGCCGTGGCAGTGCGGCATCCAGTGCAGGTCGATGCCGAACATGCGGGAGTCGAGCTTGGCCAGGTTTTTCTCCACGTCGAAGTTCTTCTTGTGCAGCATCATGGATGCCAGGTTGAAGATGCGCGCGCGCATGCCGTGGCGCTCGAGATACTCGCACAGCGTGGTGAGGCCCAGCGGATACATCTCGAAGATGGGCGTGGAAGGCACCATATCGGACACGGGGCCGTACATGATGGAGCGCTCGCGGAAATCGTAGGTGGCGGGCGCGTGAACGTATGTCATGTCTAGTGTTTGCATAGGTGCGAAGTATACCCGTTCCCCCAGGCGCCGCAAGCCATCCCCACCGGAATGAGAAAAAGGGGCGCCGCCCCCGTTGCAGGGCGGCGCCCGTATGGGCAGCGGCGTGAGCGGCCGGAAGGAGGATGAGAGCCGGCCGCCGCCGCGGTGCCTCAGATGAGGTTGGCTCGCAGCAGCCCTAAGAGCTGGGCTTGCGAAGCGCTAGGCTGCTTTACCTGCAGCGCCGGGAGCGTTCGGGGCCGGGGTCGGAGCCGGAGCCTCGATGAGCTTGCCCATGCGGACCACGTGGTCACAGATCTCCTTCACTTCCTCCTGATGGGTGATCAGCACGATGGTGCCGCCGTAGGAATCAACGTGGCGCTTGATGTTGTCCATCAGCTTCAGTGCCGAGGGGATGTCCATGCTCGCCGTCGCCTCGTCGAGGAACAGCACGGGCGGGCGGCGCAGGAACACGCGGGCAGCGGCTATGCGCTGACGCTGGCCGCCCGACAGGTTGCTGCCGGACGCCTCGACTGCATGATCGAGCACGTCTTCGGCGCCCGTCTCGTCGAACTCGGTGGGAGAAAGCAGCGCCAGGTCGAGCGCGCGGCGCAGCTGCTCGTCGCTGATGGGTTCGTCGAAACCCATCAGCAGGTTGTCGCGGATCGTGCCCTGATGCAGACTGGGGGTCTGCGCCAGATAGAACGTTTGCTGCGCGAGCTCGGCGCGCGTGTAGTCCTTGACCGAGCGACCAAGTAGGCGGATGGAGCCCTGGTAAGAGAAGTACTTCAGGATGGCCTTCATCAGGCTTGACTTGCCGCAGCCGTTCGGACCGCTCAGGCACACCGTCGAGCCTGCGGGAACCTCGAACGTCGAACACGTGCTGGCAACCTTGCCGCCCGGTGCGAAGGCGATGCAATCCTCGACCTCGATGACAGGGGCAGCAGCGGTGTAGCGCATGGCGATGGCACGCACGGCTTCGCGCGGAGTGAGTGCCTCAGGCTGCGAAGCGGGTTCGTCGTCGGCGACCGGCTGGGCGACGCCAGCGCAATCGGCACCGAGAACAGGGGCCTCGGGCTGAGCGGATGCCGGCAGCGGGTCGGCGAACGTGCGCACCGGCGCGGCTTCGGTCTCGTCGGGTTCGGCAGCTGCCATGATGTCGGCCAGGCGATCGATCTTCAGCTTGGAGCTGGCGAACTCGTCAAGTAGGCGATACAGCGTGTCGAGCGGCGCGCCCAACTGGGCAAACAGCATGGCGGAGGCAACCACCGTGCCGCCTTCCATGCGGCCCTGCATCATGAACCACACGCCCACGGCCAAAATGCCCACCGTGAAGGCGTTCTGCACGAGCTTCTTCAGGGCGTCGAAGGAGCCCATCACGCGATGATGGTACTTCTCCAGCTTGGCCAACCCCAGGATGGAACCCAGCAGGCGGCGCACTTCGTAGGCGCGGGCGGCCAGGATGGTGATGGTCTCGTGATGCGAGAGGGATTCGGCCATGCGGCCGGACAGTTCGTTGTGCTGCAGGTTGATGTTGTCGCGAATGCCGTTTTGCGAACGGATCTGGAAACCGGACACCAGTGCCGAGAACGCCACGTATGCGGCCATGATGTAGAGCATCTCGATGGGGGCGCCGGTGGCAACCTGGAACCCTACGAAGATGACGGTGGTCGCGGCGGGCAGAAGGTCGTTGCAGGTAAGCTTGAGCACCTGACAGCAACCCTCGACACCTTGGTTGATCTGGGCAGATAGCTCGGTGGTGTTACGGTTGGAGATCTTGGAGGGCGGCAGGGCAAGCGCCGAAGCGAAGCCGGTCTCGCGCGTTTGCGCCTCGAAGCTGGCGGAGACGAACTCAGCCAGCACGCGGCGGAACTCGCCGATCACCGACGACGCGGCGAGCACCACGCCGAACACAGCCAGCATGGGGGCGGCAACTTCCAACGTGGCGATGCTGCCGTTGGAGATGCCGTTGTAGATGTCGGCCAGCAGCACCGGCCACACGCTGGCCAGGTACGACGCCACCAGCGTGAGGGCAACGACCAACGCCATGTGGGCCTTGATCCTGCCGTTCATGAGCTTCAATGCGGTGAACATGAGGGGTCCTTTCGGAAGCGGGCGCGGCTGGGGTGCGCCCGGAGCGGGCAAGGGGGCTGGGGTGGGCAGCTGCGCGATTGCGCGGAGGCCGCGCGGAAGCGGTGCGGCGCAGCAGCGCCCTTTCTAGAAGAAGATGAGCACCACCGCCATGACGATGGACATCTGGATCAGGTAGTTCACCAGGCCGTAGGCGAGGTAGGTGCCCACGCTCCAGGTGAAGCGCTTTTCGTTGGAGTCGGTCAGGTCGGCGGCGGCCACCTTGCCGGAAAGCACGTAGCCGGCCGTTGCGCTGAACAGGAACAACGACGACCCGGCGCAGATGGCGGCGCCATAGGCCACCATCACGAACGTCGAAGACGCTTGGAAGGTGGTGGTCGCCAGATCAACCACGATGGGGAGGCACGCCGCCGCAGCGGGGCCGGCGCCCACCAGGCCGGCGATCAGCGAAGCCACCAACAGCACCAGCGCGATGAACACCTGCTGGTTGGGGGCCACCGCCTGAAGCGCCGCCACCACAGCCTCGAGCACGCCGGTGGCCGACACGGCCGCAGCCAGGAACAGAAAGCCGCTGATGGTGAGAACGGATCCCAAATCGACCACCTGCGAAACCTTGTTGCCCGCCAGGCGGTAGGCAACCGTGGCAACCAGGCACCCCACCAAGGCGATGACCTCGGGCGGAACCACGGATTGCGGCACGACGATCCAGCACACGAACATCGTGGCCAGGATGACGGCCAAAGGAATGGCCGTTTTGCGGTCGACTTCGGCGAAGCGGTACTGCGACCTGAGCACGCCGATGGCGAACAGCGACGCATCGCGGTCTTGGGGAACCCTGCGCGCCCGAAGCACCAACGCCCACACGCCCACGATGACGATGGACGTGATTGCCATCAGGGGAAACGCAGTGAACGTGTACTCAGAGAAGCTCACCACGCCGGTGGACATGATAAGCACGGCGGGAAGGTCGCCAATGGCCGACGACGCGCCGCCGGTGTTGGACATGGCCAGCAGCACTGCGAAGAACACCGCCAGGTAGCGGCGGTCGGGCGTGATGGTTTTCAGCAGCACGAAGATGCACGGCAGCACCACCAGGATGGCGGTGATGTTGTTCAGAAACGCTGAGATCAGATACATCATGGCGGCCAACATCACCAGAAGGGCCGTCTGGCGGCCAGAGGAAAGGCCGGCCAGCTTCAGTGCGGCGGCTTCCATGGCGCCCGTTTTCGCCAGCATGTTGGTGAACAGGTCCATGGAAATGACGATGACCAGCACGTTGAAGCTGAAGTTGTCGACGACGCTTTGGACGGGAACTCCGGTGGTGAAGCACACGATGAGTCCCGCGACGAACAGGGCCGCCGTAAGGGCGAAGCCGCCTGCTCCCGACGGGATTCGCGGCAGCTTGGCGCGGCGCTTGGCCGGGCGCGCCGTTGCGCTTCCCGCCGCAGGCGCGACGGCCGAGCCAGACGCCGCAACAGACGCGATGCCCGCCGCCACACCGGCGGCCGGGGCGGCGCCCACGGCGGCGGGGCTTGCTGCCGCAGCAGACGGAATCGGACTTGCGGTTTTCATCGAAACCTCCAATCGTGGGGACGGGTGAAGGGCTGAACGGTTCGAAAAGGGTGGCGGATCGGAAGGGATTCGACCCCGGCGCGCCCGCACCGCGCGAGCGCGCCGGAGGACGCCAGGGGCTTCCCCCTTCCCCGCCTTGCTAGAAGAAGATCTGGGTGAAGCAGCGAGAAAGATCCAGGCTGTTCCACCGCAGGGGGCGTTCTGCTGTGGTTCCGCAGCTCAGGTCAACGAGGATCTTCTCGCCGGTGAAGTCGGCGTAGTAGTTGGCCAGGCGAGCCTCGGTTTCCGGCAACCAGGCGCCGGGGGCGCGGGCGATGCCGAACGCCACCAGCGCGTCGGTGCGCGGCGAGAAATCGCGCGGGTAGGTGCCCTCGCGGACGAAGGAGATGTCTAAACCGGCAGGGACGTTGCGCGACACGCGTTCGGCATCGCGTTCGTCCAGGTCGTTCGCTAAGCACACATACAACTGACCACGGAAATCTCTCTTGGCCAGCGCCTCCATGAACACGAGCTCGGGCTGCATCAGAAACACCTTGCGGAAGTCGCGCGCAGCAAGGGTGTCGGCGGAGCATTCCAGGCATTCACGGATTGCCGGGGCCGTGGTTTGCGGCAGCGCCCCCTGAAGGGCGGACCCCGCCGGAACCGTCACCGAATCAACGACGGATACCAGCTCGCCGATGCCGATCTGGGGAATCAGTGCATCTGCGTACATGGCTTACTCGCCCTCCGGGGCGACGGGAGCATCCGCACGGTAGCCGTAAAGCGCCAGAACGAGCGCCGCCATGTGCAGAGGCGCGCCCTCGAGTTCGGCGCGGACGGCATCGGGGTCGGCGTCGAGCGCCTTTGCCAGATGTCCCATCGCATCGGGCGTCAGCAGCGCGTTGCCCCAACCGGCGGCCGCGCGATGCTTGTCTGCGGCCCCATGGATGGTCGCGGGCACGCCGCAGACGCGGGCGAACATCAGCTTGACCTCGGCGGGCGCTTTGATTGCGATCTCTTCAGCCAGATGGGCGGCGCCAATGGCGTCGAGCTTTTCTGCGAGGAAATCTTCGTCAAGCAGCACGCGACTGCGGCGCGGGCGCGGCACCGGATGGTGGCCATGGACGCCAGGGCCGGGATGCGCGTGCGGGCCGTGGTGCGGACCGGGATGCGGTTCGGACGCGGGGCTGTGATCGGGACGCTTGGGGTCCGCGCCGGGCTCGGGACCCGTATCGGGTTCGGGCTCGGGCTCGGGGCCGGACTTGGGCTCGGGGTCGGGGCCGGGCTTGGGGTCGGGCTCCGTGACGGGTTCCCACATCGTCTTCTTCAAAGTGTCTTTCAGCGCCTTCATTTCATCCTCCTGTCAACGCTGTTTGCAACGGCTCCCGGCAACCGCCTCATCTGCGGTTTCCGAGATTGGCTCCAGCTTAGAAACAGAAGGAAAATCCGTCGGGGTGAACCCGAGGGGGATCGGAAGGAATGAGAAAAAGGGACAGTCACTTTTTCTCATTTTGCAGGAACAGCCGCGAGCATGCCGGGCCCTCATCCAGAAGATTCAGAGGAGGACCACGGCCGAGACCCTTCCGTGCACGGGACGCCGTCCAGACCGCGCGCGACGCGTGCACGAAACCGGCTGTTGTGGACGAGCGGGCGCGATTTGAGCCCTTCCGTGCACGGAATCGGGCGCTGTGGACTCCTGATACGTCCATTTCCCCCGATTCCATGCACGCGCCGCGGCCGCGCTTTTCCGCTTTTGACGAAAACCGCAGGTCAGAGGCCTTCTTGCCTTCGGCTTCATTCTTCCCGGGAGTCCACAACCCCCGAAAACGCGCACGAAAGCCGGTTTTCTCTGCTTTGGGCCCCCGAAAACGTCCACAACCCCCGAATCGGTGCACAGGCGCGAGGCTTGCCGGCGAAGAGAAAGTCTTGGCGGAGGATGGGACGGGGACTGGGCGAAGCAGAGCGAGAACGGAGCGGGGACGTAGCAGGGCTAGGAGTGAGATGGGAACGGAACCCAAACGGCTCCGGAGCAGTTAGGGACGAAGGGGGAATCGGAGCCGGGGCGAGGTTGGATCGGGAAAGATCAGAATCGGTTCCGGATTGGGGATAGAGGAGGTTCAGGACTCCGATCGGTTTTCGCTGAAACTTATTACCATACTTATTACTTTGGGTGTTTTCGACCCCTGGCAAAGAAAAACGCCTGAACTGTTTTCCCAGTTCAGGCGATTGTTTTTGGTCGCGGGGGCTGGATTCGAACCAACGACCTCCGGGCAAGCGAGGGACGCTTCTCGTATCACGAGGTCAACCTTTATATCCTCCCAGCTCATGATGCGTATTTTGCGGTATTCGGATACGCTCTGTGGTCATATAAATCACCGTAAATCACGCTGATACTCATTACCATACTCATTACTTTGCGCCTTCAGGACGCCGAAGCATCTCCACCAGAGGCGAGATGTCGGTGAGGTCGGTATAGTAGCTCCTGTTGACCTCCGGGCTGTGGCCGAAGTACGCCGCGCGCTGGATTTCCGGAACTCCCTTGTTCAGCCACTCGGTATTGAGCGTGGCTCGCCACACGTGAGTGGACACCTCGTTCAAGAGGGGAATGTCCAAAGCATCGGCAAGCTCGTGGTACAGCTTCTTGATGGCGTGCTCGGCGTTGTTCAAGTCCCACTCTTTACCGGGAGCGGCGGGAGCGGGGAACAAGAGCGCATCTGGTGCCTTCCCAGCCTCCTCGAGGCGTTTCCGTACGCGCTCGGCAACGCGCTCGTCCAGCACGGGGATTGTGCGCCCCTTGTGCGTCTTCGAAGTCTCTTCGGTGACGGTGATGGTGAGCAGGCCGTCCTTCTCGCCCACGTTCCCCCGTGCGAGCGTCCTCGCCTCGTTGATGCGGAGACCAGTTGCTGCCTGAAGCAACGTGATCTCCGTAACAGCGCGGCGCAGGTTGCTCCTATCCTCGGCGGAATAGCGGCCCCTCTTAGGTGGGGCAACGTCGGTGGGGTCGATGGAGAGCAGGTAGACAATGACCCGCTCGCGCTCGCTGGGGCTGAGCGCCTGACCGCCCGGAGCCTTGTTTGTGGCACGGTGTTCCGGCAGTCGCGGCTTGAAGCTCTTGAGCGGGTTGTACGCAATCACTTCGTCGCGCACGAGCGGCTCCAAGACGTATTTGCTCATCGTCTTGGAGCACTGGCGCGCGGTTGCGGTCCCGTTCCGGCTCGCAATGCCAGCAAGTGCTTCCTCGAGGTTACGCGGCCGCACGGCATCCGCGATTCGGAATCCCTTGAGCGCTTCTGCGGAAAGCTCGAGGACACGCTTGTAGCTGCTTTTCGTTCGGGGGCGCAGAACCGACTCGTCGGTCGCGGCGATGCTCGGTAAGACTTCCTGACGGATAAAGTCGCTCATGGAGGAGGAGCCCCTCCAGACGGAGACGCCCCCTCCAGATGTGGTGATGAGCTCTTGAGCCTTGGCGTGCGCGCGCCTGCGAAGCTCACCTTTCGAACACTTCCCCTTGGTGGTCCTGCTTAGAATGCGCCCGTTCATGAGGCGTACGCTCCACTGCATCCGGTAGCCGCCATCGTCGGTCTTGACGATGGCGGCGCGCTCGATGCTGTTCTGGCCCGGTTCGAGTGCAACGCGCGGCATGGGGCCTCCTTTCTCTTTGGCTGCGCGTTGTCTACCGACGAGCGCCTGCGCTCGTCTGGCCGTCACCTTCAACCAGATGGGAGTCGAGCCAAGCCTCGATATCGCATACGCGGTACAACACCGGAGAGCGGTGGGAGCCGACCTTTATGTACTTGGGCCCGCGACCCTGCACGCGCCAATTGGAGAGCGTGCGGGGGCTGATGCCGAGCATCCGTGCGGCCGCTCCGTTGGTGACCGCGATTTGCTTCTCAGGAAGGATTCCCTTGTCGTGATTCTGAACGTACACAACCCTTGTCATGAAAACGCCTCCCAGCGTCAGGCACGCCGACGATTGCGGCGTGCGGCCGAGCTGGGAGGCGCGCCCATCGGGCACGATACGCGCGCCCGCGCTCCTCAGCGTGCGGAGCTCGTGGCTCCGCGAGCCGACCTGTGGCGGTCAAATGGCCCTGCGTGGCCCGCGCGGGTTTGGTGCGCCGGACGCGGCGTGGGGCGGCTCTCTTCCCCGGGCAATCTCTTAAGAGGCCATGGGCGGCCTCACATGCATCCCGTGATAACGCATCGAGGCGTCATTGCACGCGGCCATAAACGGCTAATACGAACGTATCCCGACGAGCGGCGATGGTCAAACGGCGCTCAATCCGCAAAGATTGATCGGCGTTTGCCGGGGAGACCGACGGGCAGGGCGAGGTCGGGCACCCCGCCTTCGCCGAGCCTGCTTTTGGGGCAAAAAAGTACACGGAAGCTACACGAAGTCCCGAATTCTATGACGAGAGGGCCCCGCCGAGGTCTGGTTGCCGCTATGGCTGCTCGCTTGCCGCCATGCCCACAGAACGGGCGGCACCCTTTTCGCCTGAGACTTGGGGCTCAGGGCTGTCCCGGTAGCCTCGGTAGCCCTTCCCGCCAAGGCATTACAGATGAAGTACACGGTGGGATTGCCTAGCTCCTGTGCTCTCGTCTTATCTGGAAAGAGGCCTACCGACCCTACCGTCTGTCTCTCGCCCTGCCTGTACGGCCGATTTGGAGGGCAAGGGACGGAAGGATAGCGGGGTGGCAAAGCCCCTCCCGGCCTCTCGGGCCCCGAGCGTCACGGAAAACACATAGGGCCATATCTGTTCATATATGAACAGATATGGCCCTGACCTGCTGTTTTGCGCAAATTCACCCCTTTACGCACCTGTTTTCGGGCGGTACAAATCCCGTAATCCAATTCGATTCAAGGAGGCAAGAATGGAACTAACCCCGAACGAGCTATACCACACCGTGAGCGAGGACTACCTCTCCGGGCTCGACGCGGACTGTCCGCCGCCGTTCTTCACCGTCGAGCGAGAGCTGCTCTCGGCGACGAACAACGCAATCGAGGCATGGAACCTCGGCCCGCGCGACCCGAGCGCCCCGGCGGGAGCGCCGAATAATGAGGCCTATCCCGAGCAGAAGCCGCCGAGCGAGCGCCTCTCCAAGCTCAAGACGCTGCTGCCGCTTCAGGTCGCGCTCGCCATCAAGTACGTCCACCATGCCAAGCTCATCTGCCTTTCGGACAGGGAGGAGGACGGTAACTACGAGATTGGCGTGTACCAGACCGAGGGGCGGCTCGCCGGATGCTACGACATAAGGCGCGACAACCTCCGGGCCCTCATCCGCCGCTATAACGTGACGATCACAAAACGAGGCATCGATGAGGTCGTCACGATCTTGCGGACGGAGTGCCCGAGGGTGATGCGCTGTCAGGATGCGGACCTCGTCCCCGTGAAGAACGGCGTGTACGACTACGGGAACAAGATGCTGCTGGGCTTCGACCCGGATTTCGTTTTCACCACGAAGATAGACGTCGACTACGTGGACGGGGCGCGCAACCCCGTTATCCACAACGACGAGGACGGGACCGATTGGGACGTGGTGTCTTGGATGGACTCCCTCTCGGATGACCCCGAGACGGTTCGCCTCCTCTGGCAGCTGCTCGGGGCGGTCATCCGTCCGAATGTCCGCTGGAACAAGAGCGCCTGGCTGTACTCCACGAGGGGGAACAACGGCAAGGGCACGTTCTGCACGCTCGCCCGCAACCTTTGCGGGCCGGAGGCGTGCGCCTCCATCAAGCTCAAGGACTTCGGGCACAACTTCATGCTCGAGCCGCTGACCCGCGTCTCCGCTATCATCACCGACGAGAACGACACGGGCACCTACCTCGACGATGCCGCCGCCCTGAAGTCAATCATCACGGGCGACCCGTTTCTCGTCGACCGGAAGTTCAAGGATGCGGTGTCGCTCAAGTTCAACGGGTTCATGATTCAGTGCATCAACGAGCTTCCCAAGCTCCGCGATAAGACCGATTCCATGTACCGGCGCCTGCTGGTCGTTCCCATGAACAAGTCGTTCGAGGGGCGCGAGCGCAAGTACATCAAGAGCGATTACCTCAACAGGCGGGATGTGCTCGAATACGTGCTGTACCACGTTCTCGCGGAGACGGACTACTACGAACTGGACGAGCCGAAGGCATGTCGCGAGCTTCTCGCCGACTTCAAGGGGTACAACGATGCCGTCCGTCAGTTCCTCGAGGACGTGTTGCCTGAGGCATCGTGGGACCTGCTGCCGTGGCAGTTCCTGTACGACCTGTACCGGCGCTGGATGGAGAGGTTCAACCCTTCCGGTAGGCCGGAGTCCAAGAACGCCTTCGTCAAGGACGTGAAACTGCTCGAGGCGGAGCTGGGCGAATGGGAGGTCACGCCCAACACCGTGCGCAGCGCGAACAAGATGGACTGGCCCGAGCCCCTCATCCTCGAGTACAACGTGCGCGAGTGGATGAACATGGCGTATCGCGGCTCCGACCCCGGGCGCATCGCCATGCCCGACCTCAAAGAGCGTTATCTCGGGCTTCTCCGCAACCCTCCCCACGGTGCTCCGAATCATCCAGCGAGTGGCGCTGCGGGCGCGAACGATTAGGATTGTGCCGCGAGGTCGCAAAGATCGGCCGCGCTATGCGCGACAGGTCTTTGCGATCTGCGCGGCCTAGGCTTCACCCTTTAGCCGTTTCTGGGCCTTCGAATAAAGTCTTCCGAGTAAGGCGGTGTTCCCTTCCTTTTCTGCATGCACTATCCGTACGCACTCTTCTGGCGTAAAGATTTGCACCGGGGTTGACCGTCTTGAAGCTATTTCCAGAATCAGCGCATCCAGTCGCTCATCGTTGTAGTCGGCCTGTTTTGCGAGCTTGAAAATTCGTTTGATGATGCCGGGTGCTGATTTAACAAGAGAGTCTTTGTATGGGGCTATCTTGTCCGCCACATAGGCCCACGCGCCGCCATTAACTGCACCGTTTAGGTCGATGCACTCGACCTCGACGGCGAGCCTGAGAGCGTCCTTGATTCTGCCCTCGTCTTCTACGAACTCGCTCATCCGCAGCCGCATATTTGCATAAAGGCCGTAGTTTCCAGCCGAGGCAAATCCGATGCTCTCCTTGTTCATATAGCCCCACATCGCATCTCTCCAGAAGGGGCTTTGTCCGGCATTTACAATTCCGCCGACATTCCAGATATCGAGGCCGTCAATAGGCTTGAGATGGATATACGGGATGTATCCCTCGGCGTCGAGAGCTTTCCCTCCGAGCTCCGTAAGCGCAAAGTACTTGTCAGAAAACGTTGCTTCGAGCAGGGACGCATCGGCAGATTCTACTAGCCGTTCAATCAAGGTGTCTTTCTTTCCGGAGGGAGAGAGGCCTGCTTGTCGGCAGCAATCCCTCAAAGCGTCCATTTTCGCATTCCGCATCGCCTCTGGGGCACCGCCGGTTTTTAGATAGCCCCTCTGCATCAGCGAGGTTAATACGCCCTTGGGGTCTCTTACGCCGTATTTGTATCTCCAGAACCCCTGAAACTCCTGAATGCTGGTTTTGTAGCCTTGTGCATAGTGGAGCATCAAAATCTCGTGCGGGTAAAGTCCAGACGGGCCGGGGTTGAGAGACTTTATCCGCTTTTCTACCGGCTCGGGCTCGTCCGGAGCAACATGCTGATGCTCAATTATTTCGACTTTTGTGCGGATGGTTGGCTTCTTTTTCTTCCCGCCTCCAAATAAGGCTCCAAGCAGACCCATCATGCCCTCCCTGTTGTTGGCTTCACATATTGTATCAATCCGGTAGCTCGCTTTTCTTAGCTGCGAGCATCAGGACCTCTGCTGGAGGCTTGCACCACACCGCGAGGTCGCAAAGATCGGCCGCGCTATGCGCGACAGGTCTTTGCGATCTGCGCGGGGACGTTGCGCCGAAAGGGCGGGCTGCCTCTGGGTGCCCGCTCTTTTCGTGTACGGCCTCTCTCTGTGGCGGGGCGGCGAGCCGCCCCGCCGGGGCCTCTGCCGAGCGTACGGCGCTCGGCAGGATTGCGGCGTGCGCGCCGCAACCGGGGACTGTCGGCTATGCCGACCGCAGCGCAAGCTGCGTCAGTCCCCCTTATGCCCTTTTGCCTTTTTTGCCCCGAAGCGTACAGCGGAGGAGGCTAAGGCAGTTTCGCCTGATAAATGCCGCGAAGCGGCTGCGAAAAAAGAAGAGGGAATCCCGTGTTTGGTTTTCGCCGTTCGCGCAACTTGCGAAAGCGCATCCGAATCCCCTCGTTTACGAGCCGAGGGTCAGCGCTGTTTTTCGCTGGCAAATGCCCTGCGGTGACGACGTTTCGCATGGCCCCTTTAGCGAGCAGCTGAGTGAAAAAAAAATAGGGTGCGGCGATTTCTCGCCGCACCCATGGGGCACGAATGGCTAGTGAATCTCGGGGGCGGGCAGGACGGACCAGCTCGTGCCGAAGGTTTTCAATCCCCACACGTACAAGCAGAGCTCGCCGTCGTAGAACACCGGCTCGTCGGTGTGTTTCATGAGGAAGCTCGGGTCCTGCACGATGTACCACTGGAAGATTTCCTCCCAAGGCGCCCAGTTGCCGCTCATCAACTCCATCGGGCGGTAGGCCATCTCGTTGGCGAGCACCATGCCGCCGCAGGTCTCCGCGAGGTCGGCGTACGTCTTTATCCCGTAGTCGCTCACCGTGCGCCTCCCTCCAGCTCCTCGATTGCCCGCACGACGCAGGCGCGGATGAACCGCAGCTCCCTGACCGTGATGTGCATGGAGAGCATGTCCGCGTCGAGCTCCACGCGCCCGAACTCGTCCACGAAGCGCCACTCCATCACGCTGTCGATGCACCTCAGGGTGCCCTCGAGCCCCTCCCTGTCCTCGAGGGGCTCCTTCCTGCGCATCGCGTTCCTCTCGCGCTCGAGCTGCTTGGCCTTCGCCGCGCTGATGCGCGCCGTGCGCTTGAGAACCTGTATGCGCCACTCCGCCTCTTCCTCGATGCTGAATCTGTCCTTGTCCTTATCTTTCATGTTCAGCACCTCCCTTCGCGCTACCTCCCCGATGCCGCAGGCATACTCACGGCGCGAGACGTGATCTGCTGCGGAATCGGGGATCAAGCGCGACGGGATGAGGCTCGAAAAGAAAAGGCCGCACCCGAAATCGGGCGCGGCCTCGAGTGGGGGCATGTCCGCTCGGCTACTTTCGAGCACCGCAGTCGCAATACTGGTAGTCAACGTAGGTCTGCGTTTCGTACCAGCCCTGGTCTTCCTCGTGGGAACCAACCTGAACGGTCTGCCACGTGTATTGCGGAACGTTGGTGTAATTGGTGTTATCAACGCCTGACTTCAAAAGCTCCAACGAGTGAGCCTTGACCTCGTTGATGTCAGTTGTCGAATAACCGTCATAGGAGAACACGTACAGGTAGTGACTGAATACGCGCTGGTCTTCGTAGTCGGGCACCGTCACCATGTTGGATACCCATACCTGCCGCGTGGCGGTGTGGTCCTTCCACGTGTGCGTGTGGGCGGATGCCTGACCGCCGCCGGAGCCGCCGCTGCTGGGGCTTTCTCCGCCCGAGGCGGCGGCACCCGAGCCGCTTTGCGAGCCACCGGGAGCAGAGGGGGTGGAAGCCGCAGGCTCCCCATCCACGTCCGCCTCTTCCTCCGCCTTGGCTGCTTCGTCCTTGGTTTCGTCGGAGGCGTTCGGGTTTGCGGCGGCGTTCTGCACGAGCCTATCGAGGACGGAACGCCCCGCATCTCCCTTGAGCGTCTCGTCGCCGTTCTCCACTGCGAGCCTGGTTTGCGAGACGATGCTCTGCACCGTCTCGTCCGTTACGTCTTCTGCCGCAATCAGCGTCATGACGAAATCCACGGACAACTCACCGCCTGCCTCGAGCGCAACTTGCTGCTCTTCGCTCGTGCCGTGCAGCTCGTAGGCGGAGCCGTCGCGGTTGAGCGGGCTGATAAGCGATACCGTGTAGTCCCCCTCTGTGAGCTCAACGGTTGACGTGCCCTTGTTCCCCTCTACATCGGGATTGATTGCATGGTAGAAATCAACTCCCTCGCCCACGATATGAGCGATTGCGGGCGTGGATTCCCCATCCCAACCGGAATCCGCCGTAACGCCGACGGTAAGCTGCGCCGTGGTCGGCTCCTCCTGCTTTGTCTGCGGCGCAGAGGGCGAGAACGCGCCGCATGCCGCCGCCACCGCAAGGCTAATCGCGGCGAACACCGCCACAGCCAGCACAGCGGTATGCGGCTTGTGCGACTTGGCCCATTCCATGACCTTTCGCATTTAATCCACCTCTACGCCCTCGGTATCGGGAGAATCCCATGTGAAGCCCGCATGCCCCTCGTCAACGACGGTGGCAAGTCCTGCGTATCCGCTATAGGTCGTGTCGTAGACCATCTGGGTGGTTGAGTAGCTGTAAGACCACAGCTCGATGGTTTCCTCGGATTCCATGAGGATTTCGCCCGCGCCCTCAATCTCGTAGGGTGCCTCCCCGAGGTTCATCACCCCAAGGTCATCGTCAAGCTCGAACTCGTCCAGCGGAACGTAGAAGTTCAGGAACGTGCAGCCAAAGACAAGGCTCTCCGACGCGGCGCTGTTGCCCGAACCGTCCGTTGTCAACTTGAGTGTGAAGGGTTTCGGCTGCGGCTCCGCGTACCTTGCGGCCTCGTTTGCCTCTTGTCCCGCTTCGGCGACAGCAATCATCCCTTGGAGGTTGGAGAGCGCCGTCTCGTAGACGGCGGAGATATGGGATAGCTCGTCCGCCCCGAGGCCCTCGGGGGAGTCTCCGCGAAGAAGCGTGGCGTATGTTCCCGCGCTGCGCTCCGAATCCAGCGTGGCGTAAGCGTCCTGCCATTTCTGGACTATCTCCGCTGCGCTGTCGGTAGCGGACTGCTTCTCGGCATCGAAAGCGGCTTCGTCCTGCCGCTTGGCCAGCTCGATGATTTCATCGTCGGAGAGGCCGTCCAAATCCGCGAACGTCACATCGCCGCACTGGTAGCTAGTCACGTTGCCGTTGCCATCGAACGCAAGGATGCGCTCGATGGCAACGTCCTTGCCTATCTGCTCGTCACTGTCGTAGGACATCCAAATGCCCGCCTGAGAGAATGCCTGAGATGCCGGTACGGGCTCGCTTGCACTCTTGACCCCTCCATCCGAGCTTCCGCAGCCCGTGAGGCCGAAACCAGCCACGGCAACGGTTCCCAACCCGAGCAGCTTCAACGCGCTTCTTCTCGTGTACTGTCTCATATCGAATCCTCCTCTGCCTTGTTTTTCATCACTTTCGGCGCACCTCGTGTGCTTGTTCCTTTAGTTGAACTACTTAGGCATAAAACAGCCTATGAGGGCTATTATAGCCGACAGAAATCGCCCATAGGATTCAAGGCAACTTGATTTTTATGGGCGGTGATTGCATGAAGTACTTCGAAATAGGCCAGCGGATTAGGCGCTATCGCAAGGCATGCGGTCTGTCGCAGGAGGCGCTGGCGGGAAGGGTCGGCATCTCCGTCACGCATATGAGCCATATCGAGACCGGAAACACGAAGCTGAGCCTGCCCGTGCTGGCGAAAATTGCCGACGAGCTTTCAGTTGGGGTAGACGCGCTTTTGTCGGACGTGCCGAAACCCGACAAGGCCGCGCTTTCGGCGGAAGTACAGGAGATACTGGACTCGTTCGAGGCGGACGAGCTGCCCGTGGCAGTTGAGGTGCTGCGCGCGCTAAGGGACGGGTTGGCGAAGCGCAGGGGCTAGCATCGCTTTCGGACGATACCTATTACCATACTTATTACCTTGGCTGTTCCGGGTGCTTGACAAAAGAAAACCTCCTAGCTGATTTCCCAGCTAGGAGGGTAAATTCATGGTCGCGGGGGCAGGATTTGAACCTACGACCTTCGGGTTATGAGCCCGACGAGCTACCAGACTGCTCCACCCCGCACTATGTGCGCCTTACCAGTTGTTTACCGGTAAATACGGCAAGAGAGGATATTACACTCCGCATGCTGGCAATGCAAGAACGTAGTCTTCCCTTCATGGAACGCACACATGGCTTTGCCGCACCCAGGTTCAAGCCGCCTTCGCTCCCGGCGGCTCCGTCGAATTCGCCGCACCGGTTTTGGCGAGCCGATGCTTGCGTCATCCAGGCGAATTGTCCGCATTGAGGCATCCGCACATTTCATCAACCGGCAAACTTCGCGCTGGCGCCAAGGCGTACAATCGCGTGCGGAAACACGCGGCGCGGGGCGGCCTGAAGAAGCAGCACGCTCGCGCACCATTCGCATAACGGAGGAACCACATGGCCGTCATCGACGCGCACGCGCACATCTACCCGGACAAGATTGCCGCCCGAGCGGTGTGCGCCATCAGCAACTTCTACAGCATTCCCATGGAGAACCCCGCCGGCACGCCCGAGGCGCTGCTTGCCGCCACCGCCGACACGCCCATCACGCATTTCATCGTGCATTCGGTGGCAACCACGGCGCATGCGGTCACGTCGTGCAACGACTTCATTGCCGCGCAGTGCAAACTGCATCCGGAGTTCATCGGGTTCGGCACCATGCACCAGGACTTCGAGAACAAAGAAGCCGAGATCAACCGCATGATCGAGATGGGGCTGCACGGCGTGAAGCTGCACCCCGACACCCAAGAAGTCAACATGGACGACCCGCGGCTGATGGAGCTGTACGAGATTATGCAGGCGCGCGGGCTGCCGCTGGTGGTGCACACGGGCGACTTCCGCATGGACTACTCGCATCCGCGTCGGCTGAAGAACATCCTGCACACCTTCCCCGACCTGGTGGTGGACGGCGCGCACCTGGCCGGCTGCTTCGTGCCCGACATCGGCTACGACGTGCTGCACGCCGAGCGCCTGTTCGTGGACGCGTCCAGCACGCTGCCGTTCGTGGGCGCGCGACGCTTCGGCGAGCTTGTGCGCATGTGGGGCTGCGACCGCGTGATGTTCGGGTCGGACTTCCCCATGTGGAACCCCAACTCTGAATACGCCGTGCTGGCAAGCGCCGGCTTCACCGACGATGAGTTCGAGAAGCTCACGGTTCTGAACGCCCAGCGCTTCTGCGGCGTGAAAGTGCAGTAGCGCCCTGCCCGCCCCGCAAGCACGGCAGCGCACGAGGCGGGCGGCGGGCTGCTTTGATGATGACGCAGCAAACCGCGTGGATCGCTCGGCAGCCAACGACCCAAACCATCCATGCAACGCTCGTTTAAAACTCCTGATCTGGGAAAACGCATCGCCGTCGAAAGCCGTGCCTGGATTGGAGGAGCAATCACCGCGCACTTCAGTCAAAAACGGGCACTTATTTCGAAAAGCCTGCCGAACTCAGAAGTTAGAAGCCTGCCAAACGCAGAAGTCGACGCGCGCACGCAAGCCGGCGGGCGTTCGCGCGTGAGCCAGCGGGCCCTCACACGCAAGCCAGCGTGCGTTCACGCGAGCCAACGGGCACTCGCACATGAGACCCAGTCCCGCCCCTAAAACAGCAAAGCGACCGAATGGGCCGCTTTGAGTTGGAGTGAGCGGAGGCGGTGAGGGAGGCACCACCTCCGCGGGGATGCCGCCGCGCATCGGGGGGATAGATGATGGGGCGGCGAGAAAGATCGCCCGTCGTTTGTTTTATCCTGAAATCTACTTCAAATATTATGGTACACCCGGCTGCCCGCATACTGAGCAGAAGCTCCGTTTCGGTCGGAAATTGCCGGTCAGGGCCTCGGCCGCTTCACAACGACCGAGGCTCCTTCACCATCCGGTTCTTTCATCTTAAAATCAGCGCGCTTCCGCTGCCCCACAATCGCAAGGGCCGGCGCCCCGCCCCACGGCAGGTACGCCGGCCCTTGCGCCTACGCCTTGCGCTCCCTCGGGCGAACTCCGCACGGAGTCGCGCCGCGTTGCGCCCGCGACTATTCGCCGTTTTCTTCTTTGGATGCTTTCTCGATGGCCATGCGGATCTTGTCGATACGCAAGCGGTCCATCATGACCACCTTGAACTTCACCGTGACCACCTCGGTCGCGTCCTCGTGCACCAGCTCCACCTTGTCGCCCGCCTGAGGGATACGGTCAAACAGCGCCAGCAACAGGCCGGCAGCCGTCTCGCATTCGCTTGCCTCTTTGGGCTCGAACTCAAGCAGCTTCACCAAATCGTCGATGGGCATGGTGCCTTCCACCAGGTAGCTGCCGTCCTCCATGCGCACGGCCTCTTCGTCCTGGTCGTGGGTGAACTCGTCGTCCACGCGGCCGACGATCTGCTCGATGATGTCGCTCATGGTAACGATGCCCGCCGTGCCGCCGTGCTCGTCGATAACCACGGCGATCTTCGTGCGCTTTTCCTGCAGCACCTGCAGCAGCTTCGCGATGGGCATGCCCTCGGGCACGGCTTCGATGGTGCGGATGTTCAGGTCGTGCACGGTGGAGCCCTGCGGCATGGTGTAGAGGTCCTTCACGTGCACAAAGCCCACGATGCGGTCTTTGTGGCCGCGGCACACCGGGTAGCGCGTGAACTTGTACTGCTGGATAACCTGCAGGTTCTCTGCCAGCGAATTCTCAAGATCAACGCACACCACATCCATGCGCGGGGTCATGATGGCCTCGGCGTCTTTGTCGCCCAGATCGAAGATGTTGTCCACGAACTGGTTCTGCTCGGGGTCAATCAGTCCGCTTTCGGTGCTCTCGTCAATGAGCAGCTGGATTTCCTCGCCGGTGTACACGTCGTGCTCATTGGCGGGGTCGTGGCCGGTCAGGCGCACCACGGCGTTGGTGATGCCGTTGAACATCACCATGATGGGGAACGTGATGCGATAGAACCAAATAAGCGGCGTGGCCGTGCGCAGCGCCCAGCGCTCGGTGGCGAAGATGGCGAACGACTTCGGGATGAGCTCGCCCACCACTACGTGCAGGGTGGTCATGATGAAGTAGCCGATGGCCACGCTGATGGCAACGATGGCGGCCTCGGGCAGGCCCAGCATGTCGAACAGCGGCTCGAACAGCTTGGAGATGGCGGGCTCGCCCAACCAGCCCAGTGCCAGCGACGCCAGCGTGATGCCAAGCTGGCAGGCCGACAGGTAGGCGTTGACGTTCTCGGCGATCTTCATGGCGTTTTTCGCGCCTGGCTTGCCTTCGTCGATGGCAAGCTCAAGCTGAGACTTGCGCACGCGGACCAGCGCGAACTCCGCAATAACGAAGAACGCGTTCATAAGCAGAAATACGACGACCAGGGCAAGACTTACTGCGATGGACATGAGGTGTTTGGCTCCTTCAGGGCTTGTTTCGGCTTCGATGCTCTTTGCGCAACCTCTTTATTGTCGCAGTTTGGCGCAGCGTTGCGCAATTTTGTTGCCCAAAGGTTGCATTGAGTTCGACCAGGGGCGACGCGTTGCCTCATCGCTCCCACAACGAGGAAGGCCCGACACGAGGTCGGGCCTTCGGTCATGCAGTCAGACTAGCGAGAAAAGCGGGTGTCCCGTTTTCTCATTAGTACATTCCGCCGGCACCTGCGGCGGCGGCAGCAGCGGCTGCGGCGGCCGGGTCGGGATCCTTGGGGATCTCGTTGATGGTGGCCTCGGTGATCAGAATCAGCGCGGCAACGGAGGAAGCGGACTGCAGCGCGGTGCGGGTGACCTTGACGGGGTCGTTCACGCCCATCTCGATCATCTTGCCGTACTCGCCGTTGGCGCAGTTCAGACCCTCGCCCTTCGCCATGCCCTTCACGCGCTCCACAACAACGCTGCCCTCGTAGCCAGCGTTCTCGGCGATGGCGCGCATCGGGGCCTCCAGGGCCTTGCGGATGATGTTCACGCCGACCTCTTCGTCCTTATCGGCACACTCGACGGAGTCAAGCGCGGGCAGCGCGTCGACCAGAGCAACGCCGCCGCCAGCAACTATGCCCTCTTCGACAGCCGCGCGGGTTGCCTGCAGGGCGTCCTCGATGCGGGACTTCTTCTCCTTCAGCTCGGACTCGGTGGCAGCACCAACCTTCAGCACTGCAACGCCGCCGGACAGCTTCGCCAGGCGCTCCTGCAGCTTCTCGCGATCGAAGTCGGAATCGGTGCGCTCCAGCTCAAGCTTGATCTGGCTGATGCGGTCCTCGATGGCCTGCTTCTCACCCGCGCCGTCGACGATGAGGAAGTTGTCCTTGGACACCTTCACCGTCTTGGCATGGCCGAGCATCTCAACGGTGGTGTCGGCGATGGTCATGCCGAAGTCCTTGTCGACAACCTGAGCACCGGTAACAGCGGCGATGTCCTCAAGGATGCGCTTGCGGCGGTCGCCGAAGCCGGGGGCCTTGACGGCAACCACGTTCAGGGTGCCGCGCAGCTTGTTTAGCAGCAGGGTGGCCAGGGCCTCGCCCTCAACGTCCTCGGCGATCAGCATCAGCGGACGGCCGGAGCGCATGATGGACTCAAGCAGCGGCACCATGTCCTGCACGTTGCTGATCTTCTGGTCGGTCAGCATGATGAAGGGGTCGTTGAGCGCGGCCTCCATCTTCTCCATGTCGGTGGCCATGTACGGGGAGATGTAGCCGCGGTCGTACTGCATGCCCTCGACGATCTCCAGCTCCAGGTCGAAGCTCTGGTTGTTCTCTTCAACAGAGATGGCGCCGTCGTGGCCAACCTTCTCCAGGGCCTCGGCAATCTTCTCGCCGATCACGGAATCGCCGGCGGAAATGGTGCCGACGTTGGCGATCTGCTGCTGGGTCTCGACCGGGGTGGCGTCTTCCTTGATGGCGGCAACGACTGCGTCGGTGGCCTTCTGGATGCCGCGGCGGATGCCCAGGGCGTCGGCGCCGGCGGTCACGTTGCGCAGGCCCTCGCCCACGATGACGTCGGCAAGCAGCGTGGCGGTGGTGGTGCCGTCGCCAGCAACGTCGTTGGTCTTGACGGCAACTTCGCGCACCAGCTGGGCGCCCATGTTCTCAACAGGGTTCTCCAGCTCGACTTCCTTGGCGACGGTCACGCCGTCATTGGTGATCAGCGGAGCGCCGTAGGACTTCTCCAGAGCGACGTAGCGACCCTTGGGGCCCAGCGTCACCTTGACGGCGTCGGCCAGCTTGTGCACGCCGGCGGCAAGACCGCTGCGGGCGTCGGCTTCGAACTTGATGTCTTTTGCCATGATGTGCCTGTCCTTTCAGAACTGGTTCGTTTGGGTTGGTGGCGTCGCGGGGCGGCGCCTGGGTGGCGCCGGAGGCGGCACCGGGTGCGAGTTATTCGCAGATGGCGTAGATGTCGTCGGCGCGCAGGATCAACACGTCCTCGCCGCCGTAGTGGACCTCGGTTCCGCCGTACTTGCCGTAGATGACCTTGTCGCCCACCTTCACGGGGACGGGAACCAGGTTGCCGTTCTTGTCCAGCTTGCCCTCGCCCACAGCGATGACCTCGCCGGTCTGGGGCTTCTCCTTGGCCTCGCTGGCCAGGTACAGGCCCGATGCGGTGGTCTGCTCGGCCTCGTCGGCCTTCACGATCACGCGATCACCCAGCGGTTTCAAGCTCATAGCGCATGCCTTCCTTCCACATTGTCGGAATCTGTCGGCGCGATGCACAGCCGTTTCGTCCGGCTGCTAGCACTCATCGACGCCGAGTGCTAAACAATGCGTAACTATAGCAGCCACGCGCTCGAATGCAAGCAAGATTGAGAAAATGTGAGTGAACGGGACTAAGGTTTTGCCAAATCGTCAAATTGTCGTCACATTTTGAGGGGACTAGGCCGAGGCGCGAGGCACGGAGCCGGATTCCTTCCCCCCTTGCCAAGGGGAAAGTGCACTAAAAGGTGCTTCCGGCAGACGGTCACACGGGATCGCGTGCACACGTGACGGTTTAGCGCACCTTGACCACCGGCGCGCCAGCGGAAAGCGGGGCGAATGGCAGGGTGAGCGCGGGTTACGCGCTGGCCCCCGGCTTCACCAGCCCGCTTTCGTAGGCGCAGATGACCAGACCGGCGCGGTCGTGGGCGTCCAGCTTCTGCATGATACGTGCCAGGTGCGTTTTCACCGTGGCGGGTGATATCACCAGGTGCTGCGCGATGTCGTCGTTGGAAAGGCCGCGCGCCACCAGAATGAGGATCTCGCGCTCGCGGTCGGTCAGCGCCGCCAAGCCGGCACCGGCGGTTGCGCGCAGGTACGGACGCGACGCGGCGAACGTTTCCACCAGACGCTTCATCACCGAGGGCTGGATGAGCGCGTCGCCCTGCGCCACGATGCGCACGGCGTCCACGATGTCGTCGGGCTCGGAGTCTTTCAGTAGGAATCCGCTTGCGCCGGCCGCCAGCGCGTCGTAGACGTATTCGTCCAGGTCGAACGTGGTCAGAATGAGCACGTGCGTGCGCGGCAGTTTCGGGTTGGCAACGATGTCGCGTGTGGCCTCGATGCCGTTGCGGCGCGGCATGCGAATGTCCATCAGCACGACGTCGGGCTCCAGTCGCTGCGCGAGTTCCACCGCCTCGAACCCGTCGCGCGCCTCGCCCACCACATCGATGCCGTCATACGACAGCAGAATCAGGCGGAACCCGCTGCGCACGAGGTCTTGGTCGTCGGCTATCAGCACGCGCAATGGGCGCTCGGTCTCATTCGCCATGGAGAGCCTCCTCCTCTGCCACAGAACCGGTTTGCAGCGGAATAGAAGCACGAATGGTGAACCCGCCTTCGGGCGCGTCGCCAGCCTCAAGCGTTCCACCCAACAGGCGAGCGCGCTCGGCCATGCCCGCAACGCCGTTTCCTCTTCCGTCCACTGCAGCGGGAAGGACGCCGGGGCGCAGCGGCTGGCCGCAGCCGCGGCCGTCGTCGTGCACACTCAAACGCGCGTGCGTCGCGCCGGATTCCAGCGTGAATTCCGCACGAGTTGCGGCGGCGTGTTTCACGATGTTCGTGGCCGCCTCGCGCGCAATAGCGAACAGAGCCAAGTCCACATGCGCGGGAACGTCCTGGCGGCGATAGAGTTCGGCATCAACCGCGCATTCGACGCCAGCTTTTCGCAGATAGAGCGCCAGGTCGGACAGCCGGTCGGTACCGGAGGTGGGGCTTGTTTCAGCCGAGGCGTCGCCATGGCGCAGCACGCCGATCATGCTGCGAATGTCGTCCAGCGCCGTCTTCGCCGTGGTACGTGCAACGGCAATTGCCTCCTTGGCGGCATCGGGGTCGCGGTCGATCAGGCGCGCGGCGGCAGCAGTCTGCACGCTCACAGCGGAAAGAGAATGCGCGGTGATGTCGTGCACTTCCCGCGCGAGGCGCACGCGCTCCTCTTCCACACGGCGGGCGGCTTCCTCTTCGCGCGTGCGTTCGGCTTCGGCGGCGCGGCGCTCGGTTTCGCGGACATAAGCACGGTGCGTGCGGAAGCCGTATCCCGCGGCGGCCGCGGCTGCAATGAGCCCCAGGTTCTGCACCTGCACGAAGAACGCCAGGCTGGGCGTAACGGACGAACCGGGGAACAGGATTGACCCACCTGCGGCAAGCAGTGCCGCCACCACGGCTTCATGTGTGGGCCGCTCCGCCGCAACGGTAAATAGCGCCACCAGCAAACCAGCGGGAGAAAGCGCGAACCCGGTGAAGTCGTTTTGCAGCATGCAGTGCGCCACCAGGACGAACAGCATTACCGGCCAAGGAAACACGCGGCGCACCACCAGCGGGAACGTAGTCAGGGCAAGCGCCACAAACGCGCCGAACTCCGGCACCACGTTCACCAGGCCGAGGGATTGGCGCAGCGCGAGATCGGGGATGATGATGGACGACACCGTCAGCATCAGCTGCACGCACGCGACCGCGAAGGCGGCGACGGCCACACCGACGTCGATCGCCCAATCCTTCGTCGTCATCTTGCGCGAGCTTTTCAGGAAGTTGTCCATGCCGCTATGGTAAACGATGCGCCCGCCTGTGCAATACGCAAGGCGGTGTATCTTGCTGGGGCGCAACAAGGGATGGCGCCGCCACGTTGGTATGTGCGCTAAACCGCTCTTTCGTGCAGGCATTCACACATAACCGCGCGCACAACGCGACCTTTTAGCGCACTTCCAAGGTCTCGCTCTCTACTCGTAAAACGCAACCTGCGGGGAGGGAGGCTCGAGCGCGCGCTTGAAGGCGTAGGAGCGCACGCGGCGCAGGACGTCGTCGACCAGCGCGCGGTCGTGGCCTTGCGCGACAACCTCTTCCGGCGACATGCCATGGTCGAGGTGAGCTTCCAGAATGCGGTCGAGCTCGGCGTACTCGATGCCCATGCTGCGCTCGTCTTGCTGGCCGGGCGCGAGCTCGGCGCTGGGGGGCTTCACCAGCACGTTTTCCGGAATCGGGGGCACCCGCCCCGCATCGGCCGCTTGTTGGTTGCGCCAGCGCGACAGCGCGTACACGTCTGTTTTGTAGATGCCGCCGATCGGAGCGAACGCGCCGGCGGTGTCGCCGTAAAGCGTGGAATAGCCCATCATGGCCTCGCTGCGGTTCCCGGTGTTCACCAGCATCCAGCCGTGCGCGTTGGACAGCGCCATCAGGCACACCATACGGCAACGGGCCTGGGTGTTTTCGGCCGCCAGCCCTTCCAGCGCACCGCCGCACGCATCGGCGAGCACGTCTGCGAACGCCTCGTAAGGCGCCTTGATGGAAATGGTGCGGGTCTGGATGCCCAGGTTGCGGGCAAGCGCCTCGGCGTCGGTCACCGAATGCTCACTAGAATACGGCCCGGGCAGCAGCACTCCGTGCACATGACTCGCGCCGAACGCATCAACGCACATCGCGGCAACCAAGCTGGAATCTATCCCGCCCGAAAGCCCTATCAAAACATCGGTGAACCCGGCGTTCCGGGCATATTCCCTTAGCGCATCCGTGCACGCTGCGTATTTCCGCGAAGCGTCCATCATGAACCCCTTTCTTCTCGGAACACAGTATGCCCGTCCTCCGTTGCGGAAAGGTTACTGGATAGCGCGAATCTTGTCGGCGAGCCAACCAGCCCACTCGGCCACGCCATCGCCTTTGGTCGCGGCGATGGGGAAGATGGGGGCTGTGGGATTCAGCTGCTTGACGGACGACTCGAACGCCTCGCGGTCGAAGTTGAACACGGGCATTGTGTCCACCTTGTTCAGAATGACGGCCTGCGAAGCTTGGAATACGCCGGGGTACTTCAGCGGTTTGTCATGGCCTTCGGGAACGGAAAGGATCATCACCTTCACGTTTTCGCCCAGGTCGAAATCGGTGGGGCACACCAGGTTGCCCACGTTCTCGATGATGATGAGGTCCAGGCGCTCCAGGTCGAGCACGTCGACGGCTCGTTTGATCATGGCGCTTTCCAGATGACAGGCGCCGCCGGTGTTGATCTGCACGGCTGCGGTGCCCTGCGCTTTGATCTTCTCGGCGTCCACGCTGCTGGCGATGTCGCCTTCGATGACGGCGATGTTGAACTCGTCGCGCAGCGCGTCGATGGTAGCCAGAATGGTGGACGTCTTGCCCGATCCAGGGCTTGCCAGCAGGTCGACCACGTACACGTGGTTTTCGGCGAAGCGCTGACGCAGCTCAGCTGCGATGGAATCGTTTTTCTGCAGAATGGGCTGCTTCATGTCTATTTTCATGCGGATTCCTCCTCGTCATCAGGGATGTCCACTTCGATCGAGTCGATCTGCAGCTCGCGGCCGGCCAGAAGCTCGGTGGCGAAGCTGTCGCATTCGGGGCAGAACATGTGGAAGCGGTCGTGTTCGAACTCCGCACCGCATTCCAAGCAGCGGCTTTTCGGCTTGACCATGTTGATGATCAGCTCGGCGTCGCTGACAAACGGGTCGTCTTCGGTCAAGGCCTCGAACGCGAACACAAGCGCATCCTCGATGCATTCGGTCATCTCGCCCACAGACAGCGTGACTTTCAGCACTTTGTCGGCACCGGCCTCATGCGCCGATTTGTTGACCGCGTCCATCACGCCGGTCATGATGCCCAGCTCATGCATGGCGGGCCCTCCCTTCTGTTCCGCACCATGATAAAGCAACCGCCGCGCGCCATGTCGTACAGACCCGACGACCGGCGAACGGCGGTTGAGAGCGTGACAGGACGTGACAGGGGACGGGGCAGCTGTCACATTTGGATAATTCGGGAGCACGCGATAGCGCGATATGGGGTGCGGAGGCTCTCTCTCCTTTGTTCAAAGGTGACAGAAGGACCGTCCCCTGTCACCCCTGTTACCAACTAGGCGAGGATTTCGGCTTCGTAGTCTTGGTCGGTGACGGCTTTCACCAGGACGTCGTCGGCGACGTCGGCGGAAAGCTTGGCGGTGGCGGTCTTCGCGTCCAGGTCGACGATGGCTTCCTCGACGCCTTCCACAGCCTCGAGGGCCTTCTTCACGCGGGCGACGCAGTGCTGGCACATCATGCCTTCAACGTGCAGGGTCTTTTCCATGACGATCTCCTTTTCCTTGGGTTGGTCGGATTGCTCAACGCCGGAAGGTCCGGCGGTGGTGCCTTGACTTGGTTCGGGCGCGGCGGCGGAAGTAGCATCGGCCTCCGGCTCCGGCGTGGCAGCAACCAGCGGAGCGGGCTTCCAGGCACGCAGACGCAGGGCGTTGCTGACCACGCATACCGAACTCAGCGACATGGCAGCGGCGGCGATCATCGGATTCAGGTTGAAACCGATGCCGGACAGCACGCCTGCTGCCACCGGAATGCAGATGGCGTTGTAGAACAGCGCCCAGAACAGGTTCTGCTTGATGTTGCGCATCGTCGCGCGCGACAGGCCGATGGCGGCCGGCACGTCTGCCAAATCGCTGTGCATGAGCACAATGTCGGCGCTGTCGATGGCAATGTCGGTGCCGGCGCCAATGGCGATGCCCACATCGGCGCGGGCAAGAGCAGGCGCATCGTTGATGCCGTCGCCCACCATAGCCACGCGGCCGGACTGCGCCAGTTGACGGATCACCTGCTCCTTGCCGTCGGGCTTCACGCCCGCGATCACGCGGCCAACGCCCACTTGCCGCTGAATGGCAGCGGCGGTGCGCTCGTTGTCACCGGTGAGCATGACGGTTTCTACGCCCATGCGCTCAAGCTCGGCAATTGCCGCGGCGCTGGTAGGCTTCACCACGTCAGCGACGGCGATGATACCGGCGAGCTTTCCGTCACGAGCGAAATAGAGGACGGTTTTGCCATCGTCGGCCATGCGTGCAGCCGCCTCTGCCGCGGATTCGGCGGCAACGCCGCGCTCTTCCATCAAGCGCGCATTGCCGGCAAGGCATGCAGCGCCGCCAACAAGGGCTTCAACGCCGCCGCCAGGAATCTGCGCAAACCCTTCCGCTTCTTGCGACTGGACTCCGGCCGCAGACGCATGCGCCACTATCGCCTGCGCCAACGGATGCTCGCTTTTGAGCTCCAGGCTGTACGCCAACCCGAGAAGCTCATCAGACGTGCAGCCAAGCGCAACAACGTCGGTCACCTGCGGGCGGCCCTCTGTGATGGTGCCCGTCTTGTCGAACACCGCCGTCTTCACCGCGCATGCCGTTTCCAGCGCCTCGGCGGATTTCACCAGGATGCCGCTTGTCGCGCCGCGGCCGGTGCCCACCATGATAGCCGTGGGCGTGGCAAGGCCCAGCGCGCACGGACAGCTGATGACCAGCACGCTGATGGCGTGGTTCGCCGCATCTGCCAACGTCCCGCCGATGGCAAGCCACACGACGAACGTGACCAGCGCGATGCCGATAACCACCGGCACGAACACGCCGGAAATCTTGTCGGCCATCTTTTCGATGGGGGCTTTGGAACTGGTGGCCTCGTCCACCAGACGGATGATGCCTGCCAGCGTGGTGTCGGCCCCCACACGCTCGGCGCGCATGGCAAACCAGCCTGTCCGATTGATGGTGGCGCCGGTGACTGCGTCGCCGACCGCCTTTTCCACCGGCACACTCTCGCCCGTGATGACGGATTCGTCCACGGTTCCCGCGCCCTCGATCACGGCTCCATCAACAGGAATGCCCTCCCCCGCTTTCACAATCAGCACGTCACCGGGGCGCACCTGTTCGGCGGGAATCTCCTCTTCCGTTCCGTCGGCACGACGGCGAACTGCCGTTTTGGGAGAAAGATCCATCAGCTTGGAGATAGCGTCGGTGGTCTTGTCCTTCGCACGGGCTTCGAAGTATTTCCCCAGCGTGATGAGCGTGAGGATCATCGCCGCCGACTCGAAATACAAATCCATTGCCGCGGCGTGCGCGGATGCAAGATCGCCCGCACCCAGCGCCGCGCCGATGCGGTAGATGGCCGCGATGCCGTATACCGTGGAGGCAGTGGATCCCAGCGCGATGAGCGAGTCCATGTTGGGACCGCCGTGCGCGAGTGTTGTGAACCCCACGCGGAAGAACTTGAAGTTGACGAAGATGACGGGCAAAAGCAACAGGAACTGCGTGAACGCGAAGATCATCGTGTTGCGGTCACCCAAAAACACGTCGGGCAGCGGCCAGCCAAACATGTGCCCCATGCTCAGATAGAACAACGGAATGGTGAACACGAACGACACGATAAGCCGCATACGCACCTGGCGCGCCTCCTTCGCGGCGGCATCCTGACGGGCATTGCCAACGGAAACGGAAGCTGCGGAAGCAACGGCCGCGTCCGCAGCTTCTCTGCGCGGCGTTGCTCCATAACCGGCTTTTTCCACCGCAGCACTGATGGCAGCGAGCGTGGCGGGGTCGCCGTCGTATTCCACTTCCATCGAGTTCTTCAAAAGGTTGACAGTGGCGTGATCCACCCCATCCACCTTGTTAGACGCCTTCTCAACGCGCGCCGAACATGCCGCACACGTCATGCCCGTTACGTCGAATGTTTGTTTCACGGGAAACACCCCTTAGCGGGCGAAGCGCTTGATCAGCTGCATGGCCTCGTCGATGACCTCGACGTTGCCCTGCTGGACCTGTTCAACCACGCACGTTTCCAGGTGATCTTGCAGAAGCAGAGCCGACACATTGTGAATGGCGCTTTCTGCCGCCGCCAGCTGCATGAGCACGTCGCCGCAATAGCGATTGTCGTCGAGCATGTCCTTCACGCCATTCAGCTGGCCGATAGCGCGGTTCAAACGCTTCTGAAGATCGGCTTGAAACGCGGCAGTGCGAGGCGTGTGCTTGTGATGGCAAGTGCAACCAGCGGCAGAGCAATCTTTCCGGGTGGTTTCTGGTGAGAGCTCATCTGTATTTGTCACGGGATCTTCCTTTCTATATACCCCCGTGGGGTATGTTGTTTTCCATTGAGTATATACCCCCGTGGGGTATTGTCAATACCATGATTGACCCCTCGCGCGGCAAGGGGCACCTTTCGGGCTTTCCTGCATCTTTGTTGATGCACGCTTTAGCCCAACGGAGTAATATACGCGGAAACGTAAGGGGACCTGAAAAGGGGACATTATGCAGATCATCGATTCTCAGGTTTACACGTTCTCGAAGAACAACCCGCCGTGCGCGACTGCAGCGCCGGGCGACGTGCTGTTGTTCAAAACGCTCGACTGCTTCTCGAACCGCATTCCCGACGAAACCGTTACCATGGCCGACCTCGACTACACCTACGGCTTCGCCAATCCTGCCGCCGGTCCGGTGTACATCGAGGGTGCCGAACCCGGTGACGTGCTGGTGGTTGACATCTACGACATCCAGGTGGCAGATGAAGGCACCATCGCCACCGACGATCACTGCGGCCCGCTGTTCGAAGGAACGGACTACCGCAGCAAGAAAATCCCCATCGTCGACGGATTCGCGCTGTTCAACCAGGTGAAGATCCCCGTGCGCCCGATGATCGGCGTTATCGGAACCGCACCCGACGGCGACGACGTCATCGACGGCTTCGTGGGCAACCACGGCGGCAACATGGACAACAAGCTGATCGGCGCGGGCGCCCGTCTGTACTTCCCGGTGCGCGTTGAGGGCGCACTGCTGCAGATGGGTGACGTGCATGCCGCCATGGGCGACGCCGAGCTGTGCGGCACCGGCATCGAGATTCCCGCCGAAATCACTGTGCGCATCCAGCTGGTGAAGGGCTTCGAGCTCCATTGGCCTGTGTTGGAAACCGCCGACAAGTGGTACGTGAACGCCAACGCCCAGGAATACAACGAGGCGCTGGTGAACGCCAGCAAGGAAATGCAGCGCCTGCTGATGGCGGTGTCGGGCTGGGACGCGGTCGAAACGTACATGTACCTGTCGGTCGCTGGCGACGTGGAGATCAACCAAGGGTGCAAGCCGTGCGAAGTGCAATTGAGCCTGCGCTTGGGCATTCCGAAGCTCGCCGAATTCCCGGCGCTGCTTCCCTCACCCGGGCAATCCCGATAAAATAGCGCGTCAGCGTTTTCGCAGCCTGGCACGTTGTGCGCCTGCGCTGCAGAAACCGCCTTTTCGGTTTCACTGCACGCTGCCCCTGTCGATGGGCGGCGCGCTTTGAAATACAGCCTGTTCAGTTCAGACGATAAGAGAGGAAACAATGGCTGAGAAACTGTCGAGTGCCGAACGCCTTGAGAAGCAGTTCGGCTACAAGCAGGAGCTGCGCCGTGGTTTGGGCCTGTGGGACGTCGTGCTGTACGGCGTGCTGTTCATGGTCATCATCGCGCCGCACTCCATCTGGGGCCTTGTCCAAACCCAGGGTCTGGGCATGTCCACGCTGGTGTACCTGGTGGGCTTCGTCGCCATCGCATTCACCGCGTTGAGCTACGTGAGCATGAGCCGCAAGTTCCCCATTGCCGGCTCGGTGTACTCCTACGTGCAGCGCGGCCTGAACCCGCACGCGGGCTTCATTTCCGGCTGGATGATCCTGCTGGACTACTGCATCACTCCGGCGCTGCTGTACACCATGGTTGCCAACTGGGGCACCATGCTCGTGCCTAACAGCCCCTGGTGGCTGTGGGTCATCGTGTTCGTGGCGTTCAACACGTTCGTGAACATCCGCGGCGTGTCCATGACGCGCGGCATCGATTTCGTGATTTTCGCGGTTGAAATCATCGCCGTGATCGCATTCGTCGCATTGGGCTGCAACTTCATCATGGGCGGCGGCGGTGCTGGCGAGTTCAACATGGATCCCATCTGGCAGCCCGACGTGGTCACCCCCACGTTCATCGCCGCTGGCATCTCCATCGCAGCGCTCAACTTCCTGGGCTTCGACGGCATCTCCACGCTGGCTGAGGAAACGCATGAACCCGAGAAGAACATCGGCCGCGGCATCATGATCGCGCTGGGCATCATCATCGTGTGCTTCGGCTTGCAGACCTACATCGCTTCCCTGGTCCAGCCCGACTGGATGGCGTGGGACGAAGAGCACATGAACAACGCCTTCTTCTACGGCTGCCAGCTTATCGGCGGCGACATCTTCATGCGCATCATGCTGGTCATCAACATCGTGGCCGTGGGCATCGCCAACATCATGAATGCGCAGCTGGCCGCTTCGCGCCTGCTGTACTCCATGGGCCGCGACGGCGTGATCCCTCGCATCTTCGGCAAGGTTCATCCCAAGTACCAAACCCCCTGGGTGGGCTCCATCTTCATCGGCCTGATCGCTCTGATCCTGGTTGCCGTGCTGGGTATGGCCGACCTCGCCACGCTGGTGAACTTCGGTGCCCTGTTCGCGTTCATCATGCTGAACTTCTCGGTGTTCTGGTACTTCTTCGTCAAGGAGAAGCAGCGTGGAGTTGCGGGCGTCATCCGCTACCTGATCTGCCCCTGGATCGGCATCGCCATTTTGGTGTATGTGTTCTGCGGCTTCCAGCTGATGACATGGGCAATGGGCGCCACGTGGTTTGTCATCGGCATGATAGTTGCCGCGGTGAAGTCAAAGGGCTTCAAGGAAGTTCCTGAGGCATTCAAACATCTGGATGTGTAACCGCTCGAGACTTTAAGCAAAGTCGCACACGTAAAAAAGACCGGGTCGTTTAGCCCGGTCTTTTTTTGTGCTTTGAAAACCGATCGTACGGGCGCAGACGCCATCAAAAAAAGGCGGTCTGGATGTCCAGACCGCCTTTGGATGCTTCTTGGTGAAGCGGATATGAAGCTAAGGCTACTTGACCTTTCCAATACGGCAGATGGTGGTGCCGCAGTCGGGGCACTTGCCCTTCGTGATGGGCTTGCCGTTCTTGGTGACGCCCTCCTTCGGGTCGGTCATGACCTTCTTTTCCTTGCACTTGACGCAATAAGCCTCGATCGCCATGCTTGTTGCCTCCCTTGTTACGCTTGTCGACAATACGATGCTTTTCCATTGACCAGGAAATTTCAGCGCCGTCAATACTAGCACATCGTAGTTCACCCAACGAGAGAAACCCCTGACTAGCAGGTACCTTCTACATCCGGTAGAAGCTTGCTTCACGAACAAAGAAGGCCTTCCCTACAACGGGAAGGCCTTTGGCGTTTGCGAAAGCTGGATGGCTAGATGTTCTTCAAGATCTGCATCACGTAGTTAGCACGCTCGGCAAGCAGCGATTCATCGACGTTCTCGGCCACATCATCGCGGTTTCCATACCCTGCAGGCTTGCCGCCCTCCATGCCGGCCAGATGCATTGCCTGCAGGCCGTGAGTGGTGGCGTAAGACGACGCGCTGGACTTCCACTTCATAGACGCCGAACCAACGGTGACGCCGGTCTCCTGCGACGCCTTGCGCGTATAGCGGCGCATGCGGGAAGAAGTTTTCGCCATGCGATAGCCGCCCTCTTGATCGATCATGCAGAACTCGCCTTCGCCAAGTGCCTCGAGCTCGATGATGATGGAGCCGCGCAGTTCGTGTTCGTGCTCGGCGATGAACGCGCGCATGCCGCTGTGCCCACCAAGCTCGGCACCCAGCGCCACGAACCAAACTTCGGTGTCGATGTCGGGGTTGCGGAACTGGTAGATCTTCTGCATCTCGGGAGCCTCGGGCTCGGGAGGCGGCGGAGCCTCACCCTCCAGGGGCGGCTCGCCTTCCTTGCCAGAGCGCATGTCCACGCGGCCCATGCGCACGCGCGAGAACGCACCGCCGTTCCACGGCCGACGCTGTACGGGTTGAGCAGACTCATACCCGAAGTCGTCATCGTAATCGTCCAGCAGCTCGTCGTCGAAGGCATCGTCGGCATAAGCGTCAGCATACGGTGCACTCTGAGCGGCAGGCTCGTCATCGAACTGCTCGTCGCGGAAGCTTTCCCAGCTGCCGCGGGCAGCGCCCACGGAACGCGCCTCGAACGACTCGTCCACGTCGAGCCACTCTTGCGGAGTGCTTTCGTCTTCTTTGCCCTTGCGATGGAAGCGGTCGAACAGACGGCGCACGCGCGATTTGGGCATCTCCACGTAACCCGGCGCGGCGAACTGGCCGGCATCGCTGTGCGTATCCTCGAAGGCGGAATCGTCTGCATCGTCCACGTAGATGTCCTCGGGATCGACGTCTTCCAGCAGCTCGTCGCCCACCGGAGCGAACGAGCTCGTGGCACCAACCGGAGCAAACGATCCAGTCAGGCTGACAGCAGAGGAAACCTCCTCTGCCTGCTTTTCTTCAACCTTGGGAAGAATGCCCGAGAACGAGGGCAGCGCCGAGCGAAGCTGGGCCGCAGACGGACGATGCGTGCCGGCGGGATGCGCCGGGTCGATGGACGGAAGAGACGAGCGAAGCTTGCTGCCATGCTCGACGTTGGGGTCGTACGCGTCAGCCAGAGGCGCGCGCTGCTTGAGAGAATCAAGCTGGACGGCCGCCGAAGCATCGATGTCGGGCAAGACGATGGGCTGGTGCTCTTGCGTCTTAGCGCGATCCTCTTCAGCACCAGCGGTAACCGTTTCCACGAACACCGGAGCGGCGGCAATCGTCTGGCCAAGGTCAACCGGCTGCGGTTGCGGCTCGGGGTCAGGGATCTCCATAACCTCGACGGCAGGAACCTGGACGCGGTCGGCCGTGCGGGGCTGTTCGGCAGACTGAGTTTCCTTCTGCGTCAGGAACGACGGAAGCGCAGGCGCCGGTTCGGCGGGAAGATCCGGAACGGAAAGGTCGTCCGGAAGGATGGACGCCGCCACAGCAGCAGGCTGCTCGGCAATCGTCGCAGCGGGGGCAGCCTCGGCAACGTCAGCGGCCTCAACAGAAGCCAATTCGTGCACGACAGGTGCCGCGGCAGGCTGCTCGGGAACGGTTTGAACAGCAGCGTTCGAAACTTCCGCCGCGGGCATCTCAACTACCTGCGATGTTGCAGGCTGAGCCTCAACATGCTCGGGGTGGGCTTCCTGCCACGCGTTTTCCGGAGCGGGAACCTCCACGATGCCGTCAGACATCGACACGATGCGCTGCTGGGTGTTGTTGATAACGGCGTTGTTCGCCTCGGTGAAGTGCGCGCTGCTGGCGCTCACCGCTGCATCAAGGGCGTCGGCGTAACGCGAACGCTGCACGGGCTTCGCCTCGTCAGCGGTCTTTTTCGCCTTCTTCTGTGCAGCGACAAACCATGCCGGAAGAGCGTTCTCCTCCGGGGCCGCTGCGGGCTGCTGCTCAGCAGCGGGTGCCACAGCAACCTGGGCGGCAGGTGCTGCCTGCTGGGGCTGTTCGGCAGCAGCGGCGGAAGCCGCAGGGGCCTCAGCCGGCTCGGAAGCCGCTGCGGCATCCATGCGGACCTCAGGTTCGGAATGGGATTCGGGCATTTTCACTTCGATGGATGCGTTGAGGATTTCCTCGGACATGAAATCGCTCACCGGCTTGCCGGAAAGCGCCGCAACGGCAGCCTTGGCAGCGGCCAGACGGGCTGCGGGGGTTTCTTCCTTCTCGCGCGCCTTATTGGGAGCGGCCTCATAAGAAATCGAAGCTCCTTCGGGGACAAGCCCCGCCTCACGCGCGGCCTCTTCGCCATGGATCGTCGTTTCGGGGGTGTCGGATCCGAACGACGACATATCGGTGCGCCCGCGGCCAACGCGCGCTGCCACATCCATGAGAACAGCCACACCCGAAGCGTTGCAGTTGGCACCGTCGTTGTACGACGCCGTCTTATGCAGGATGAGCTGAACCAGCGGCAGAGCGGCAATAACCGCCGCCACGATGGCGATCACGTTCAAGACGATGTCGACAGCTCCGGAAACGTTCAGCAGCACCGTCGCGCCCAGCAGCAAGACTATCGCTGCCAAAACGAAGGCGCCCAGCACCACCCACTTCACGATAGGAAGCGCCGAGACCACCGGACCTGCAAGCTCTGCGCGTGCTTTGCCGCTGTCGTAGTGTGCCACCAAAATCACCTTGCGGCGGCGCGAGCGTCCCGATTCGGGAGAATAGCCCGGTTCGTACTTTGCCACCACGTTCTGGCTCACGCCGCGAGAGAACAGGCGCGAGAGAATGGGTTTGTCGAACGCCTCGGCCACATAAATAGCTGCGGAAAGAATCGCCACAATGGCTGCAGGGAGTGCGACCACGGGCAGCGCGACCGCCAAAATGGTGAACGCCAGCGTGATGCCGCTGCAGATCGCGCGGGGGATTTCGGTGTTCGCGACACCGGTGAAATCTTCAATGACTGCCGGTAGACCGGCTTCCTTCTGCATATGCTCGGTGATATACAGAGCCGCCTGCTGTTCTTCTTCGGTTCCAGCGGGCCTCGGACCTATCTCCTGCGACAGGTACGCTACGTGCTCCATAACGTCGGCCATACTTTTCGCCTTCCGCTCCAATCAGGTGCTATGCGCACTAATGCATATCTTGGTAAGTATAGACTATCTTTCTGAGCTGCCAAAATAATCCCGGAGAAATGCATCGGAAGTAGACGCTTGGGCACGCGCCGCCTCGTAGGTTTCCACCGCATTGGCGGAAAGCTCCTCCATCGCATCAAGCACCGGCTGGCCTGGATCGGCCGGAAGAGTTGCGGCAAGGCCTGCTGCCTCTTCATCAGCGGCATTGTACGCATCGTTGTTCTCTGTTGCCTTTTGGGTGTCGCGCGCCTCCAACGCCTCGTCAGAAGCTATGGCATAGCCCAGCGCTTCAATTCGTTTCGCAACGTACGCCTGGAAGGCAAACACGTCCACTTCTGTGTTCTCTTGAGCGAATTCCTCCAGCTCAGCGGCTGTTTCTTCGAGTTTGGTCTTTGCTTGCGCCTCGAGGTCCTTGCCTGCCGAAATAGCATCGCGGCTGCCCGACGAGGCCTGCTGGGCCGCTTCGCGCGCCTGCGCGTCGGCATCCAGCACCTGCTGCCATATGTCTTGCATCTGTTGGTACGCGCTGCGCATGCCCTGCGCTTGCTCGAGGATCTCCCATCCTGCATCGAACATCGTTCGGCGCGCAGACGATGCAGACATTAGGTTGTCGGCAGCAGTTCGCTCCAAGGTCTCGCGCAGCCCTGCTGCGGCATCGGTTGCATTCTTCTCAGCCTCATCAAGCGATGCAAGGCACTGTTGAACCTCTGATTCGTGTTGCTCGTAGAACGCAGCAGCAGATTCCCCCAATGGATCCTGCAACGCCTCGTCAAGCTTCAGCAGCAGTTCGTCGGTGGCGGCCAGAGCGTCGTGGGACTGTTCGAGTTGCTGGGTGTTCTGCTGGTAGCGAACGTTGTCGTTGTAAAGCCACCATACGCCAGCGCCCACCAGGGCGATGATTATCACCGCGCTTGCAACGCCTGCGAGTATCTTTCGCCTGCGGCGACGTCCCTTCCTCCATGCGATCTCGTCACGCGAGGTGCGGCCCGAGCTGCGCGGAGCCGATTCGAAAGACGGCGCAGCTGGCTCTGCAGGAGCTTGTTCGATGAAAACGGGTTCTACCGCAGGGGAGAGCTCTTCCTCATCTGGCTCTTCCGACTTTGGCGTGGGAAGAGACGTTGCGGGCGCTTTCGGCAACACCGGGTTGGCCAGCGCGCCGGCAAGCGACTGCAGTTGGTCTTTCACAGGCGTCGCGGGTGGCTTCTTTCTGCCCGGCATCGTGAACAAGTTGATGCGGCCGAAGCGGCGCGCTTGCTCGGTTGGCGTGTCTTTCCCCTCGTCAAGCGCATTTTTTGCCGCATCAAGCACGCTGAAGGACAGCTCGTTGGAGGTGCCCTTCGTATGGCGCTTGATGTGCGCCGCGTGCGATAGCTTGTTGGAGCGTTTCTTCATGGTTCCCGCGATTTTCCGCGCAGCCAGCTAGCGCATGAGCTCCAGCGCTTCGGCGATCTGGTCGGTCGAGGCGATCTTCACCGTCTTCGTGGGAAGCGATTTCAAGAACGCCTTGCCATAGCTTTTCGTGAGCAGCCTGCGGTCGGCCAGAATGACCACGCCCGTGTCGTCTGCCTTCCTGATCAGGCGACCGGCTGCCTGCTTGATCTCGATGATCGCCTTCGGCAGCACGTAGTGACGCCAGGCTTGGTCATCGCGTTCGGCGCGCTCGCACGACAGCGGATCGGTCGGCTTCGAGAAAGGAAGTTTCGGGATGATGACGCCCTTCAGCGTGGCACCCGGCGCATCGAAGCCCTCCCAGAAGCTTTTCAGGGCGAACAGCGAAAGATGCTCGTCGGCTAGGAAATCGTCGCGCAGTCCCTTCACCGACACGCCCCACTTCTGGCACACCAGTCGCAAGTCGTGGGCTTTCAGCTGGGGCTGCACGGCATCGAAGCACTTCTCCATCTCGCGGCGGTTGGTGAACAGCGTGAGCATGGAGCCATCCTGGGCAATGTGAGTGCGCGCCAGAAGTTGTTGCAGGGCATCCAAATAATGCGGGCTCATCGGCTCGGGGATGTCGTCGACCACGTACACGATCATGTTGTTATCGAAGTCGTAGCTAGAATCCAGCTGCAACTCGCGACACGGAGCCTGACCTTCCTGGTTCAATCCCATCGCCGCTTCGAACGTATGGAAGTCGCCCGCAATCGAGATTGTGGCGGATGTGAACACGGTGGAACGCGCACGCGAATACAGTGTTTCGTTTAACGCGCTGCCCACGTTTACCATCAGGGCTTCCATAACCTCGACCGCGCGATCCTTCTTGCGGCAAAGCGTGGCGGAATAGGCAAACCCTTCAGGAGCAACGTCGAAGATGACCTCTTCGGCGGCAGCGGCATCCTTCAGCTCAAGGGCGGCGGCGGCAATTTCTCGTTGCGCATCAGCAGCGCCTTCGATCTCTTCCAAAAACGCCACCAAATCTTGGCAGGCGCGGATGAGCTTCTCCGATGCTTCACGCATGGTACGGCCATACGCTACCAGCGTTTGGAACACGCTGCTTCTGCGGATATCGGCGCTGATCCACAGTTCGGTGTACTCGTAGCCATGGCTGCGCTTGTTCGTATCGAAGTACAGCAGATCCTTCATATGCGTGCAGAACTCGCGCGCCGCCTGGGCCCATGCGGCACCGGCAGAGCGCGCCTTGGCGTTGAGCGCATGGAACAAGGTAAGTTGTTCGTCACCGCACGACGACGCCACGCGACGCTCGGCGCGCGAGAACATGGTCTTGCTGGACTCGGACGCGTCTACGCGGCCCGCAAGCCGCAGCAGATCGTCGGCAGCCAACTTGATGGAGAATGCCCGGCGCGCCTCGTCTTCGGCGTTGTGGGCCTCGTCGACCACCCAATGCTTCACCGGAGGCAGAAGCCCGCCCTCGGCAGCAAGGTCGCAGAACAGCAGGCTATGGTTCGTCACCACGATATCGGCAGCTGCAGCAAGGCGCCGCGCACCATGCACGAAACACGACGTGCCGAAATACGGGCACTTGCGGCGCAAGCACTCATGGCTGGTGGTGGTGATCGCCACGCGCGGCAGCAGGCGGTAGTCGATCTTCAGGCCATCCATGTCGTCATATTCGGTCTGCTCGATGTAGGAAAGCAGCGCAGCCAGCGCAGGGGCCTGGGTTTTAAGAACGCCCTGGACCTCGCGCCCGCGTGGGCCTTCCTTTGCCATGCGGTCGATCTTGCGCAGGCAAGGATAATGGGAAAAGCCCTTGAGCGCAGCATACGTCAACGTACGCCCGCCGTTAGTTTCGGCAAGGGCGCGTGACAGTTCGGGCAGCTCGTGGAATACCAGCTGATCAAGCAGGGCGTTCGTCTTCGTGGCAATGCCCATCGTCACCCCATTGCGCTGCGCGGTCAGTGCGCAGGGAACCAGGTACGCCATGGACTTCCCCACGCCGGTTCCGGCTTCGACCACCAGATTTCCCGCATCTTCGAAGGTGGCTCGAATGGCTTGGGCCATCTGACGCTGTTCGGATCGCGGCTCGAATGTCGCGTACAGTTTGCTGACCAAGCCGCCGTCGCTGAACGCGTCGTCGATTTCATCGGCGGTCGGGATCTCCAAAGTGTCTTCTTCACCAGAAGAGGGTGTCGACTCTGCCGTTGCGCGGCGCGATGCGTCACCCAAGCGATACCAACGCATTGCGCGAAGAGAGAAGTCGCCTACAGGCTTTTCCTCTGTTTCGGCTGCAGCTTTTTCATTGGCTTCCGCAAAATGCTCGAACACCACACGGGTGGGCCACTCTTCGCGCGTTGCCATACCAGCAATGCATTTCACCAGCTCAGACGGCATTTCTGAAATAGCTGCAAAAAGAATGCGAAGAGCAGCACATGTGGCTTCCACATCGGCGTCGGCGCGATGCGTTGAAAGCGGCGCGTCAAACGCCTTCACGATGTCGATGAGTCGGTGGGACTTCAATCGGGGCAAAGCGATGCGCGCAAGATCCAACGAATCGATCCAAATGTTTTCCAGCAAAGGGTATCCTGCCGGATGACGCGTTGTGAACGTGCGGTCGAACTCGGCATTATGTGCAACAACCTTGGACGACCCCACGAACTTCACCAGCTGTGCAAGCGCTTCTGCGGGAAGAGGCGCGTCTGTCACATCTTCATCGTGGATGTCGGTCAAATGGGCAACGTCTTCCGGAATCGGCTTGCCGGGGTTCACGAAGGTGATGAACCAATCGGTGATCTGGCCGTGTTCCATGCGTGCAGCAGCAATCTGCGTCAGCTCGTCATGGTTGAACGAGAAGCCAGTAGTTTCGGTATCGACCACCACGATGTCGGTGTCGAGCCAACCGTAATCCGCTTCGGCGGCGAGTTTCGGAAGGCGTGCGTAACGGGCTGCTATGGCGTCGGGCGTTCCATCCGAAAGGAAGGACCGCAACGATTCGGGTATCTGTTCGCTTTGGTTTTCCATATGCCCAGCCTATCATCTATCATGGGAACGTACAAACCGCCCGACCATTACTCCATCGGGAAACCTGCTTATTTCAACATGCCTTGGAAGGGGCCTTCATGCAAAACGACATCAGCTTGGGCTACGCTGGCTCATACGAGCGCTTCGACACTGTCTCCAAGAAGGAAGCTTCTGTGCTTATGGGGGCAGATTGCCTGGTAGGAGACCGTTTTTCCATTGAATTCAAAACGCAGGACAACACTGTCGTCGCTTGGATGAAGAACAAGTTCGGTGCGCTTGTAGGCTTTTTCAGTCCCGAAATATCGCGCCAGCTGCAGATCTACGAGGCTCGTGGGTGGAAACTGACTGCGTTGCTTTCCTTCGTTGCCTATACCGACACTCCTGAACCGGGTGCCTACTGTGGTGAAGCGGCTTTGATTTGCTATGACCCACGCAATGGGGCTGATTCCTTCGAGCGCTTCATCGATACTATCGGCAAGGTCATGGAAGATTCCATCCGACCTGACATCTCTTTGAGCCACGACGGCGTGCAGCATGTTCTTCAAGAGAACGGCAACTGGGTTCCCACGGCGCGCATTCCCTTGCCCGAGAAGGTTGACGGCATGGCCATTCTCAAACGCCGCCGCAAGATTTCGGAAGGGCTTATTGAACAAGGACGCGCCGGCAACAAAGGCTGCTATGCCGTGAGCTGGGCGTTTATCGCCGTTCTCGCCATAGCCGTCGTTGCCGGCGCGTATTTTGGATTGAAAGCCTTAGGCGTGTTCTGATTTATTCGCCATCATTGGTCAGGGCGAGTTCGATCAGCTTCGTGCACAGCTGCTCGTAATTCAGGCCCACTTTCGAAGCTGCATCCGGAAGAAGCGACGTTGCCGTCATACCGGGCAGCGTGTTGGTTTCCAGAATCCAGAACGAGTCATCTTCCTCTAGCAGAAAGTCGGTACGCGAGTACCCATGGCATCCAAGCGCCTTATGGGCAGCTTCTGCCGTGCGCTGGATGGCTTCGGTGATGGCTTCTTCGATTTCTGCCGGACAAATATGCTCGGACCCACCAGGAGAGTACTTCGCATCAAAGTCATAGAACTCGTTGCGCGGCACGATCTCAATGATCGGGAGTGCCTTCGGGTGGTCGTTGCCAACAACACCGACCGTCAGCTCGCGTGCCTTGCAGTACTTCTCCACGAGCACTTGATCGTCATGCTCAAAAGCCTTTTCAATAGCCGCTTCGATGTTCGCAGCACCCTCTTCGATGTAAAGGCCGATAGAGCTTCCCTCTTTCGAAGCCTTGATGACGCAATGATCGCCGAGCTCTGCAACGATCTTATCGATCGAATATCCGTCAACCTTCGAAATGGTCACCGAAGGAAGCGTGGGCAGGCCTGCCGCCTTGTACATCTGCTTCGAGTTGCACTTGCTCATCGCCAGCGCGCTGGCACAAACGCCGGAACCCGTGTATGGAAGACCGATAGTCTCCAAAAATCCCTGCATCGTGCCATCTTCACCGCCGCGTCCGTGCAGCGCCAGGAACGCAACATCGTAGTCGTTTTGGATCAGGTTCATCAGATCCTCTTTGTTTGCAGGATCCAACTCCGTCACCTGGAAACCGACCGTCCTCAATGCTTCAGCAACCGCTGCACCCGAAGCAAGCGACACTTCGCGCTCACCACTGATGCCACCGCGAAGCACGGCAACTTTGCACGTCGTCGGGTCAATCGTTCCAACCATTGGGTATCCCCCTTCTGTCGTTAAGGCAGCAACGTGTTGATTCTACACTCTTCCACCCCTTGGGCACTCTTCATCTTCAGGTTTTTTCTTAGCCCCTGTTCCCTGATGATGTTTCACGTGAAACATTCTTAATCGCACACGTAGGATATAATCACCGCCATGGATACGAATAAGAACATCACACCTATCAAAGATTATTCTCTCGCACAGCTTTCTGAACTGGTGAAAGAGTATGGGCAGCCTGTATTCAGAGCAGGTCAAATTGCTCAGTGGCTCTATCAAGCTGGAGTCTCCTCATTCGATGAGATGACGAATCTTCCGAAGCTGTTGAGAGAATCACTGGCTGTTGAACACCCTCTCTACACTCCTTCGATCATTGACAAGCTGGTATCGCAGGATGGAACACGGAAATACCTTCTGTCGCTTCATGACGGTTGCCTTGTCGAAACGGTCGGCATCCCCTCTCGTGATGAGCGCCTGACTGTCTGCTTCTCCACTCAAGTAGGATGCGCCATGGGATGCATCTTTTGCGCCACTGGTCAGGAAGGATTCACCCGAAACCTTTCTGTTGGGGAGATCATCGACCAAGTGCTCATCGTTCAGAATGATTTTGGTGAACGTGTAACCAACCTTGTCGGCATGGGTCAAGGCGAACCTTTTCTCAACTACGATAATGTTGTTTCAGCGCTGGAAATCATTAATTCCAAGAAGGGCCTCGGAATCGGCGCGCGCAAGATTACACTCTCGACTTGCGGGATCATAAAGGGTATAGAACGTTTTTCCCAGGTGAAAGAGCAGTACACGCTTGCAATTTCGCTTCATGCAGCGCGGCAGAGCGTACGCGACCTCATCATGCCCCATGCTTCAAGCAATCCCCTTTCTCAGTTGAAAAAGGCGTTGCTTGATTACATTAACAAGACGAATCGTCGTATTACGCTTGAATACACGCTGATCTCTGGCATCAATGATTCCGAGAAGGATCTAACTGCATTGCTGTCCTTCGCTGATGGTTTGCTTTGCCATATCAATCTCATCAAACTCAACAGCGTGCCTGATTCGCCGTTCCAACCTTCTTCAATGAACACTATGGAGCGTTGGAAAGCGGCTGCCGAACAGCAAAGTATTGAAACGACCATCAGGATCTCTAAAGGCTCCGACATCTTTGGTGCATGCGGTCAACTTAAGAACGCACGTATGTAATTACAATTTTTCATTATGCAAAAAAGGCTCGGCAGGTTTTTAACTGCCGAGCCCTTGATGTTTCACGTGAAACATTGCTTGCGCGGAACGTTATTCCTTGTCCGACGCGATGATCTCGTTGAAAAGACGCTGAAGATCTTCTTCATCCTTGAATTCGATCTCAATCTTGTTCTTTCCTTGAACCGTTTTCACACGGACATTGGTCTGAAGAACGTCGCGCAGCGTTTTCGCAACCTTCTTGAAGGAGGTCGGGGTGGGAACGCGGGGTGTGGAAGAACCAGCATCCTTCTTTCCTGCCATCAAACGGGCGATGGCTTCGGTTTCGCGGACAGAGAGCTTTTCCTGGAGAAGCTTTTCAGTCAGCTTCTTGCGGCCTTCTGTCGTGGGAATAGAGAGGATCGCGCGGGCATGGCCTGCGGTGATCTTCTCCTCAAACAGCAGCTGTTGCGCCTCTTCCGGCAATTCCAACAGACGCAATGCGTTCGCAATGGTCGAACGACCCTTCGAAACCACCTGAGCAACCTCAGACTGCGTGAGATTCATGCGTTCCATCAAGCGACGGTAACCATACGCCTCTTCGATGGGATTGAGATCGGAACGCTGAATGTTTTCTATCAAAGCAAGTTCCAGCGCTTTGTCTTCATCTGCTTCTCGAATGCGAACCGGCACTTTTTCCAGTTCCAGGAAGCGGCAAGCCTGCCAACGGCGCTCGCCTGCGATGATCTGATACTTTCCAGAGGCCATCGGACGCACAACAATAGGCTGCAGAAGACCATCTTTTTTGATGGAAACAGCGAGTTCCTCAATTTCATCCTGTTTGAAATTGGTGCGCGGTTGGTCGGGATTTGGCTCAATGTCGTGCAAAGCCACTTCATCAACGGGCTTTTCTGCCTTCTCTTCTTTCTTTTCCTGAACTTCGACGACAGGAGCCTTTTGGGCAGCAGGTTGAACAACCGATTTTGCCTCAGGCATCTTCATTTCGGGCTGTTTTACCTGATCTGCAGACGCAGTCGAGGGTTTAGCAGCTGGCGCAGAACTTCTATTGGAAGCGATCTCGCTGTTCATTACCTGCTGGAGATCGGAAGATTCGACAACAACACGTCCAGTAGAAGCTGCAGGAGTCATGCGCTCAGGCGCTGTTTCTTCTGTTTTCGCCGGTTTTTCATCAGCGGGCTCCTCATAATATCCGCCCAGAAGGGAATTCAAGCCACGTCCAAGGCCACTGCGCGTGTTTTTAGCCACGTTTGATCACTTCCTTCGCCAATTCGGTATAAGCAAGGGAGCCCTTGCCAGTTGGATCGTATTGTGTGATAGGTTGTCCAAAGCTCGGAGCCTCAGAAAGTTTGACCGTGCGAGGAATAAGCGTTTCGAAAACCGTCTTACCGAAGAAATTCCTCACTTCGCTTACCACTTGTTTTGAAAGCGTGGTACGGCCGTCATACATCGTCAGAAGCACGCCATAAATATCAAGCGTCGGATTCAGGCGACTTTTGACACGTTTCATCGAATCAAGAAGTTTTGTCACACCTTCCAGTGCATAGAATTCACACTGAATGGGAATAAGCAACTTATCTGCTGCAACAAGGGCATTAACGGTTAGCAATCCCAAAGAAGGCGGGCAGTCAATGAAGATATAGTCATAACGACCCCTCATTGCCCCTACGGCGTCCTTCAAACGGTTCTCACGCGCCATTTCAGAGACAAGTTCGACTTCCGCGCCCGCAAGATTAATGGTAGCGGGAACAAGGTCCAGCCCTTCACATACGTCAGGAATAATGACATCTTCGATTTTGACGTCATTCAAGAGCACGTCATAAATGCAGTGCTGCACTTGGCGTTTATCAATTCCCAAACCACTGGAAGTGTTGCCCTGAGGATCAAGGTCGACCAGCAGAACCTGTTTGCCCATCTCACCAAGAGCTGCAGAAAGGTTCACAGCAGTCGTCGACTTGCCGACGCCGCCTTTTTGATTGATTACAGCAATGATCTTCGTGGAGCCAACAACACGGGAAACCGGTTTCTTTTCGGCATATGTCTTGATTGGTTTGAGTTCCACTTCTTCGATCGGCTTCACATCTTGTTGAATCTCGCGTTCAACGACCGAAACGGTGTCAATTTCAAACCCATCTTCGACTATCGGCTCGGAAAGCTCGTTGGAATCAACTTCCTTCTGCTGTTCTTCTTGAACCTCTTCGATTTGCTCGTCATCCGGCTGCTGAGTTTGCTCTACTTGCTGTTCTTCGTTTCTGGTGCGTCTGAAGTTGTCAAACCAGCCCACGTGAACTCCCTTCTACGAATCTCACCGTAGTATATCCTGTTTATGTTTCACGTGAAACATAAACGTGGTGCCCGGCAGGGGAACATATATCATCAAAAGGGTGTTTCACGTGAAACACCCTTTCAAACCAAGAGGAAGATATTACAGAGGTTTCTTTTGCGCGAGACCCACTCTTCGAGGGAGTTTCAACCCAGGTTCTTTGTATTTCTCGAATACGACAATTCGACGTGCTGTTTCATTATCGCTCAACAAAAAGGCACGGTCAGAAACAAGCTTCATACCCAAATACTTTTGAAGAGACAAAGCATGCTCCAATTCCTCATCGGAAAGCTGTGCTTTGTAGCAGATAAGATGCCCACCATTTTTAAGAAGGGGAGAAGCAAGCTCCATCAAGACTGACAGACGGGAAAGAGCACGTGCGGTAAGCGCACTAAACTGACCGGCACGCTCCACCGCAAGGTCCTCAATTCTGCCGTCGTAAGTATCGATCTGAGAAGCCAAGCCAAGCTCGTCAACGACTGAAGCAACAGCAGCCATCTTTTTCTTAACTGAATCAACGAGAATGGTCTGCCTTCCTGACGCGATAGCCAAAGGAACGCCAGGGAATCCTCCACCTGAACCAAGATCACCATACAAGCCGTCAGGGGCGGCCTTCAGTTCTTCCAATCCAGAAAGAGAATCTTCTACATGAAGGAGGCGTGCTTCTTCGGAATCTTCAATGCGCGTAAGATTCAGCGTTTTGTTGACTTCGAGAATTGCTTCAAGGTAACGGTCAATCAGCACTTTGCGGTCTGCATTCAAGCCCTTCATATGCACCCTCCCTCCATTTAATCGAAAACGATCATCACTATATAAGAAAAGCAGCCTAGGTCAAACAGATAACCTAGGCTGCTTGAAAAAGACGGAATGAAACGGGCTACTTAACCGGAAGCACCACCACGTGGCGTGCGCTGCCTTCGCCTTCAGAAGCAGTTTCAACACGATCGTCGTCACGAAGCGCGATATGAACAATACGGCGCTCGTAAGGGGTCATAGGACGAAGCTTGACGCTGCGATGTTGATTGGCGGCCTTGTTGGCAGAAGAGCGCGCGATAGCCTCGAGCTTCTGACGCTGGCGGTTCTTGTACCCCTCGACATCGATGACCACGGGATAACGGAACCCAATGGAACGGACGGTAATAGCAGACACAACAAACTGCAGAGCATCAAGGGTCTTGCCATGGCGACCGATAAGAACCGCAAGATCATCGCCGGTAATGTCCAGAATCAGTTCGCCGTCGTCACCTTCATATTCATCGATGGTCACTTCACCCACATCGAAATGCTTGAGAATATCCTGCAGGGCGGCGATAGCAGTATCTGCGATCTTGTCGAGTTCCTCGTCGGTGATTTCTTCACCGTCAGCACCCTCGATGTCTTCAGACTCCTCTTGGATGTCTTCCTCGACAAGTTCTTCTTCGAAGATCTCTTCATTCTGATTTTCAGCCATGATGTTCCTTTCGACTGGCCGCCATGAAGGCGAAATGGGGAAGAGAATCTGCCCCTTTATTCAACACCGACAAATACGTCGGCCTTACTAACGGTTTGGAAATCGTTAAACGCACGCGCTCTAAAGTAAAGCAAGCCCAATAATAAAGCAACCTCCCAAACGGGAGGTTGCCAACAAGTTATCTTTAAGAACCGTCTAGCGCTTCTTGGTCTGACGCTTCTTCTGAACACGACGGGTGACGTTGACCTCGATGGGCTTAACCTCGATGGCCTCGGTCTCCTTCTTGTCCTTGTTGCGGAAGTAGCGCATGCTGATCTGCTGCTGCGCAACACCGATAAGGGAGGACACACCCCAGAACAGAAGAACGCCAGCGGGAGCGCCCCATGCAATCCACAGCATGAACAGCGACATGATGATGGAAACCATGATCATCTGGCGCGCCTGCTGCATGTTCGCCTTGTTGGTGAGCTGCTGCAGAATCATCGGCAGGAACGTGGCGCCAGCGAAGATGATCATCAGGATAAGGTAGGGAACGAACTCCATCGGACCCTGGCCCATCGCATCACCCGGCGTGGCAACCAGGTCGGGAACCAGACCGTAGAAGCAGTACGAACCCTCTGCCACGCGGGAACCCATTTCGCGCAGCGTCTGGTACATAGCGATGAAGATAGGCATCTGCAGAAGGATGGGCAGACAGCCGATCAAGGGGTTGAACTTGATGTCGGCGTACATCTTCTGCATTTCCTGCTGCTGACGCACGGGATCGTCGGCGAAGCGCGTCTGGATCTCCTGCATCAACGGCTGGATCTTCTGCATCATGAACGACGAACGGGCTGAAACATGCATCAACGGCGCAACGATGATACGGAAGATGATCGTCACGATGATGATGGCAAGACCCCAGTCGCCGCAGAAGGTATAGAAGAAATGGATAATGTTATATACCCAATCCTTGATAACGTCCCACATATGGCAGTTTCCTCCTTTATAAACCTGAGGCCCTCATTAAACCGTTTAAGGCACAGGGTCATACCCTTTAGGGCCGCCAGGGCGACACTTCAAAATGCGTTTCGCCGTCAAAACGAAGCCTTTTTTGAACCCGTACCGCTCAAAGGCGATGCGCCCGTATTCCGAGCAGGTGGGAACAAAACGGCAGCATGACGGGAAATGAGGCGAAATGACAAGCTGGTAAGATTTGATGAGAAACACCGCGCAAAGAACAGGGATCCTTTTGATTTTCTGGATCATGCCTTTTCTTTCCGGAGGTTCGCTCACTGCAATCCACCCTTCTTCGCCGCCTCGGCGCATGCAGAAAGCACTTTACTATAAGACGCTTTCATAATGCCCGACTTCGCAAGGAAAATCACATCGTAGCCTTCCCAAGGCCCTCCTGCTGCGCGGCACACTTCGCGCATGCGGCGTTTTGCCGCATTGCGCCACACCGCGTTCCCTTGCTTTTTGCCCGCAATAAAAGCAACACGACCGCGAAGGTCGTGCTGCTTCTCGTTGCGTAACACTATGAGTGTAAGGTACGGCGTATGCGAACGCTTGCCCTTCGCGAACAAAACCGAGATATCTGCGCTGGATTTAATAGTATCCAACACAAGCCTCGATTACACGCAGAGGCGCTTGCGTCCCTTGGCGCGACGAGCGGACAGCACGGCGCGGCCGCCCTTCGTGGCCATACGAGCACGGAAGCCGTGGACCTTAGCACGCTTACGAGTGTTAGGCTGGTACGTGCGTTTCATCTGTATTTCCTCCCATACGATTTAGAGCAACCCCGAAAGTATATCCCATAGCGCGCGGCAGTCAATAAACAAGATGGTTTTCATCATAGGTTCTGCACTTCATTGTATTCATGCTCAACTGGGATTACAGGACCCATAACGGCAGCAGTAATTGAAACAACGTACCAAGCGGATCCAGTGAAACAAATTCACCCGTCGTGAAAAAACAAAGCGAGAAGGCTTTGAAATCCGCCTTGCAAGGGAGAGTGCATAGAGTTTTCCACATATGCGATTGTGGAAAAAGTGGATAAATGGAAAATCACGTATGGAGAACGGTGGAAATCCCGGCCAGTCATGTTTGTCAAGAGTAAAACAAAGATCGTCTGCAAGCCCCTTATCTGCGATTATGCAATTCTTTAACAATAAACACCGCTTTTGACCTGGGAATTTAATATTATCAATCAATTTCATGATCATAAGCACGTGTTTCAACGCGTCTTGAGAAGGAGCTTGGACAACTGTGACCCGAAAGCAGAGCTAACCTTTCGAACATGCGTGCGACGCTGTTGGAGAAGGAGGATTTCAACATCTGCCTCTACTTTTCAGTAGTTTTCACCATTGTGTTTTCACTGGTTTCCTTAGTTTTCCACTTTTTCTGAACGAATTGGGGAAAACTTAGAAAACCCCTTTTGGTGCAAGCTTTCGTTTTCATTCTGAAAATAATCAGGGATGGGAAAACGGCTGAATTAGGGGGTTTCTTACCCAATAAGCACAAAAATGGATACAATGGAGCATGAATTATTATGAAAAGCAGTGAAACTTCTATCTGAAAAACGGAACATAATTGGAAAACCAGATTGAACATTCACCACTTGGAACGGAAACCGCAGGTGAAGCGCAACCCGCTTTCGATTTCACCTATGTGAAAACCACTGCGCGCATCGCTGTCTACGACGATCTCCGCAGCGCGCCGCGTATCGTGGAAATTCCTCCCGGACCAACCAATGAATACATAGAAGCCCTCGCCTCAACCACGTTCGACTACGCGAAGCGGGCAGGTGGCTCCATTCCCTACACCGTTATCCGCGAGGTTTCGGAAAACTTCATCCATGCGCGTTTCGCTGAGATCGTGGTCTCCATCCTCGATGAAGGCAACACCATCCGCTTCGCCGACCAAGGCCCCGGCATCGCTCACAAAGACCAAGCGCAGCTCCCTGGCTTTACCTCGGCGATCGAACCCATGAAAAAGTACATCCGCGGCGTCGGGTCAGGTTTGCCCATTGTGAAGGAATACTTGGATTTCTCGCATGGACATATCACCATCGAAGACAATTTGAATTCCGGTGCTGTGGTGACAATCAGCTTGCGCGACGAACCCACCGCCCAACCTGCGCAAACGGCACGCCCGCGCGCACACGCCATCCCCATGCCTCCGCTTACCCAGCGAGAACGCGACTTCCTCAAACTGTTCTCAGAAGAAGGGGCGCTTGGCGTGACGGACCTGGTCAACCTAACTGATGCGCCGCAATCAAGTACCCATGCCACTCTGCGCAAGCTTGAAGAAGCAGGGCTCATCGAAAAGACCGCAGGACGCAAGCGCATACTCACCGACATGGGGTACGAAGTCGCAAGTTCGCTATAATCATCTCGCCCGCAACGTAGGAAAACGGCTCGCGCGATAAGGGACCGACCATGGAAAGCATCAAACTCGATACCGCCTGGCAGAAAGTGTGTGACCAGGTGAAAAGCTACCCTTCGGTGGCTCCGTCACAGGTGAATGCTTTCTTTTCCCGTCTTGCTCCGCAGGCTATGAGCGAGGATTTCCTCATGCTTACCGCCGACACCGAGTTCATCAAGAACTGGGTGGAGCAGCACTACCTGCCCCATATCGCCAACGCGCTTTTCGACCTCTACGGAAACGAATTCACCGTGGCCATCGAGGTTGACCCCGCCGCCCAGGCGGCCGCCGACACCCGCACAGTCGAACCGGCGCGGGACACCGCCGCAAAACCGGTTGCTCAACCTGCTGATCCGCGCACTGTCGCAAACGATGAAGCCGAACCCTCCGCGCTTTCCCGCAGTAGACTACGGGCCATGGAGGATCTCCCGGCGCCGAAAGAAGACCGCTACATTTCCGCAGATGACCGCATCCCGCTGGATGCAAGCCCCACGTCTTCGCTCACGTTCGAGAACTTCGTCATCGGCGACTCGAACCGCATGGCATATTCCATGGCCGTCGCGGTTGCGGAAGCCCCTGGTCGCGCGCACCTGAACCCGCTGTTCATCTACGGAAAATCAGGTTTGGGAAAGACGCATCTTCTGCGCGCTATCCAAAACTACATCATGGAGACCATGCCCCACCTTTCCACCATCTACGTGGATTCCGCTGAATTCCTGACCGACTATACGGAAGCGGCAGCAGGGCACGACAAGGAAAAGTCAAGCTACCGAAACTTCAAGCAGCGCTACGAGGAAGCCGACGTGCTGCTCATCGACGACGTCCAGTACCTGCAAGGCAAAAAGCAGACGCTCGATATCGTGTTCCAGATTTTCAACAATCTGACCAGCCGCGGTCACCAGATCGTGCTGTCCGCCGACCGTGCGCCAAAAAACATCGACATCGATGAGCGCTACAAGACGCGCTTCAACTCCGGTGCCACGTTCGACATCCAGCCGCCGGAGATCGAAACAAAGCTCTCCATTATTAAAAGTTACCTGGATGAATACCGTGAAAGCGAAGGGGATCCTTCTTTCACTATCCCGGAAGACATCCAGTTGTATGTGGCGGAGATCTCAAGCTCAAACATCCGCGAGCTGAAGAGCGCCGTAACCAAGATCATTTACCAGATGACCTACTTCAAACGGACCGACATCACGCTCGATGATGTGAGGACCCTCCTTGAGAACCATTTCTCGGGCGGCCCGTCCAAGCGCCTGTCCATCGCCGACATCCAAAAGGAAGTAGAGGCCTTCTATAAGGTGAGCCACAGCGATCTGGTGGGCAAGAAGCGTTCAAGGGAAATCGTCTACGCACGGCAAATCGCCATTTACCTGTGCCGTCAAATGCTCGACCTTCCCTACAACGACATCGGCAAGAAGTTCAACCGCGACCACACCACAGTCATGTACTCGGTCACCAACGTGGAGAAAAGGATGCAGGAGAGCCGCGAGCTCAGGGAAGAGCTCGAAACGCTCAGCCAGCTCATTCGAGATCTGTAACTGCATGCTTTTCAACAACTCGGTGTGGATACATGTCGCACAACCTGCGATTTACGGTTGAAAGATAAAACAGCGCGATTTTGATGTGGATGGCGGGAACACTTCTTCCACCTTGCAACAAGAAGAAAAATCAGCACTCTATCTGGCGTTTTGTCAGTTTTCCCACATTCCACCGACCTTATTATTACTACTATCAAATGGATATATAAAAAAGCTTCTCTTCAAAAATTAGCGCAAGCGCCCCTGACCCGCGCATCGCGGGCAGGTACAATACCTCCGTACTTCGAAGATGCAATTGTTAAGATGGAAGGAAGCTGGGAACGTGAAGCTGAGCATCAACAAAACCGAACTCCAAAACGCGCTTTCTACGGTGTTGAAAGGCGCCTCGTCGCGCTCAACCCTCCCTGTGTTGGCCGGTGTTCTTCTTGAAGCCCGCGGTGACATGCTCACCTTGCAGACCACCGACCTCGAGCTTTCCATTCAGTACACGGTTGCTGCGTTGATCGAGGAAGAAGGGCGCGCCGTTGTGCCGGCGAAGCTGCTTTCCGACATCGTGAAGAACCTTTCCGATGCTGCTGTGCACTTGTCCGCAGACGAAGAGTCGGCAGAGCTTTCCTGTGACGGCGCATCGTTCAGCATCAAGGCGCTCAACCCCGACGATTTCCCTGGATTCCCTCATGTGGACACCATGCAGCAAATCGAAGTTCCCTTCTCGCAGTTCGCTTCGATGGTGCGCCGCGTGGCGCGTGTCGTTTCGCGCGACGAAAGCCGAGCGATCCTCACTGGTGTACTCATCACGCTTGAGCAAGGCTCGCTTCGCATGGTCGCTACCGACTCCTACCGCCTTGCGGTGACCGAAACCGATCTTCCCGATTCCCAGGCAGATGACTTCCAGGCGGTCATCCTGGGATCGTTCTTGCAGGAAATCGCTTCGCTGCCGAAATCCGACGAGCCGGTATCTCTCGCTTTGGCCGAGAATCAGATCGTGGTCACCTACCGCAACACGGTGTTTGTGAATCGTCGCATCGAGGGAAACTTCCCCAACTACAAGCAGCTATTGCCCGACTCGCACGAGATGCGCGCTGTTATCGACGTCGACCGCCTTGTTGCTGCGGTGAAACGCGTATCGCTGCTGGGGCAATCGGCGTCTCCTGTCCGCTTCGATGTGAACGTTGCATCCCAAACCGTGCAGCTTTCCGCTGCCACGCAGGATGTTGGCAGCGCCCAGGAAACCCTTCCGTGCTCGTGCGAGGGCGAAGATGTCCAGATCGCACTCAACTCGGGCTATGTGCTTGAGGGTCTTGGTGCGGTTGAGACCCCAACGGTGACGCTGGATGTGATTTCTTCCATGCGGCCCGGTACCTTCACCACCGAAGGCGAGGAGAAGTACCTGTATCTGGTCATGCCCGTGCGCATCTCGTAAAGGCACCGCATTGCCATGGGACTCACCGTCCGCCGCCTGAAATTCGTTGATTTCAGGAACTACCGCGAACTCGATCTTGATGGGCTCGGCAAACTCACCGTGTTTGTTGGGCCCAATGCGGTGGGGAAGACCAACATCATCGAGGGCATCCAGCTGCTTACGGCGCAAACCTCGTTCAGGAAACCGACGTACGCCCAGATGGTAAGACAAGGCGCCGAGTTCGCGCGCCTTGATGCCTGGGTATCGGACGATTCGCGCGACCTGCAGCTCACCTTGCAGCTTGCCGAGGGCAAACGAAAGCGGCTTATGAACGGGAAGGCGAAGCGCGCGGCTGATCTGCGCGGCATTGTTCCTTCAGTGGCGTTCACCCCTGACGATTTGGAGCTTGCCCGGAGCGCTTCGTCACCGCGCCGTGACGCGCTCGATGCATTGGGAAGTCAGCTTTCAGCCAGCCATCATCGCTTGTGCTCTGATTACGAAAGAGCGCTCAAGAACAAAAACCGCCTCCTGAAAGACGAGGCTCCCGACTCGCTGATTGAGAGCATCGATGAGGTCATGGTGCTGATTGGGGCTCAGCTTACCTGCTATCGTGCGGCTCTTTTCTCGCGCTTGGCCAAGGCAATGGGTGATTATTACCGTGAGATCTCTGGTGGGCGCGAGGAACTCCAGGCAAGCTACACCCCTTCTTGGATTGACCATGATCCTGAAACCGTTTTCACTGCAACGCCCACGCGCGATGAGGCGCGAGCTGCCTTGCAAGATTCTCTTGCGATGCGGCGCAGTGAGGAGCGTTCGCGCCATCGAAGCGTGGTCGGGCCCCATGCGGACCACCTCGACTTCTTCATTGACGGGCGCAATGCCGCCCATTACGGCAGTCAAGGGCAGCGAAGGTCGCTCGTGCTTGCATTCAAGCTTGCTGAAACTGCGCTGATTGAGGACATGCTTGGTCAAAAGCCGGTGCTTTTGCTCGACGACGTGATGGGCGAGCTCGACGCTACTCGCCGCGCCGCTTTGCTGTCATTTGCACTGGACGGCCTTCAAACGTTCATTACTGCCACAGGTCTCCATTACTTCGATGAGTCACTGGTGGCGAAAGCCGATGTGATGGAGCTTCCCCTCAACGCCTGCGAATGAGAAAAAGGGACGGAGGAATTTTCTCATTTTCGCGAAAATGAGAAAATTCCTCCGTCCCTTTTTCTCATTTCCCTCTTCCCTCATTCAGAGCGTTTCAAAAATGGAATATGGCGGCGAAATGAAGAAAATATCGACAAATCCATTCATCTCCCCGCAAAACGCGTCAGAAAGCGTCTGAGATACCTTTTACCTGTTGGTACCAGACCTTGAATGTGATAAAATCACCCGGTTAGCTTCCGAACCTCTATCCCCGTCCACCGATCACACCTGTCGGGGCGAAGTGCGCCCGCGGGCAGGATGGGGAAGGGCGCGATCATCAAGCGAAGGAGCGATCAGTGGCGAACAAACCAGGGCATTACGGTGCCGAGGACATTCAGGTCCTCGAAGGGCTCGAGCCGGTGCGCAAGCGCCCCGGCATGTACATCGGTTCCACCGGTCCGCGTGGTCTCCACCATCTGGTGTACGAGGTCGTGGACAACTCGGTCGATGAGGCGTTGGCTGGATTCTGCACGCATATTGAAGTGTGGATTCACCCCGACAACTCCATTACCGTCGCGGACAACGGCCGCGGCATCCCGGTGGAGAAGCATCCTAAAGAAAAGATCCCCACGGTCGAGGTCGTTCTCACCATCCTTCACGCCGGCGGCAAGTTCGGCGGCGAGGGCTACAAGGTATCAGGCGGCCTTCATGGCGTGGGTGTTTCCGTTGTGAACGCGCTTTCCTCGCGCGTCGAGGTGAACGTCCGCCGCGACGGCAAGGAATACTCCATCGATTTCGAGCGCGGCAAGACCAAAAATAAGCTGCACGAGATCGGCAAGGCGAAGGGCACGGGCACCAAGACCACATTCTGGCCCGACCCTGAGATCTTCACCGAGACCACCATCTACGATTACGACACCTTGGCCGAGCGCTTCCGTGAGATGGCGTTCCTCAACAAGGGTCTTAAGATTACCCTTCATGACGAGCGCTCCAACCCCAAGGAGATCGTAAGCGCCCCGGCAGAGGAAACCCGCAGCGAGACGTTCCAGTACGCTGGCGGCATCGTGGACTTCGTGAAATTCCTCACCAACGGCAAGGAAACGCTGAACAAGCCCATCTACTTCGAGGCCGAAAACGCCGACGGCATGGTCGAGGTTGCCATGCAGTGGACGTCGTCTTATTCCTCGAACATGGTGATGGCGTTCGCCAACAACATCAACACGCATGAAGGTGGCACGCATCTGGACGGCTTCAAGCAGGCCGTTACGCGCACCATCAATGAATATGCGCGCAGCAAGGGCATCCTGAAAGAAAAGGATTCCAACCTCTCTGGCGACGACACGCGCGAGGGTCTGGCCGCCATTATTTCCGTGAAGCTGCATGAGCCCCAGTTCGAAGGTCAGACCAAGACGAAGCTTGGCAACACCGAAATCCGCCCGCTGGTCCAAAGCGCGGTCACCCAGGGCCTCGGCGAGTACCTTGAAGAGAACCCCACTCCCGCCAAGCGCATTGTGGGCAAGGCCACCCAAGCGCTCAAGGCGCGCGAAGCCGCTCGTAAGGCACGCGAGATGACCCGCCGCAAGAACGTGCTTGACTCGTTCTCGCTGCCGGGCAAGCTGGCTGACTGCTCTTCGAAGAACCCGGCTGAGTCCGAGATCTTCATCGTAGAGGGCGACTCTGCAGGTGGTTCGGCCAAGCAGGCGCGCGACCGCAAGACGCAGGCCATCCTGCCGCTGCGTGGCAAGATCCTCAACGTTGAGCGCGCGGGTCTTCATCGCTCGCTTTCCAGCGACACCATCAGCTCGCTCATCACCGCCATCGGCACCAACATCGGTGAGGATTTCGATGCCGATCAGGCGCGTTACCATCGCATCATCATCATGACCGATGCTGACGTCGACGGCGCGCACATCCGCATCCTGCTGCTTACGTTCTTCTACCGCTACATGCCCGAGCTCATCAACCGCGGCTACATCTACATTGCATGCCCGCCGATCTTCGGTGTGAAGAAGAAGAACACCCGCTCCACCAAGATCGAGCGCTACATCTACGACGAGAGCTCGCTGGGTGCCGTCCTCGCTGAAATGGGCGGTTCTGAGAAGTTCGACGTCCAGCGCTACAAGGGTCTTGGCGAGATGGACCCCGAGCAGCTGTGGGAGACCACCATGGAGCCCGCTTCGCGCACGCTTTTGCAGGTGAGCATCGATGACGCCGCCGAGGCTGAGCGCACGGTGAGCAACCTGATGGGCGATGCGGTCGAACCTCGCAAGGAATTCATCCAGAAGCATGCTAAAGACGTCCGCTTCCTCGACATTTAAGGAGAATCATGGCTGACGATATCAAAGACAACAATTCTCCCCAGGACCAGGACGGATCGCTCGACGAGCTGCTCCGCCGCGCTGAAGAGGATGCCGCTGATCAGGAGGAAGCCTCCGAAGAGGAGTCTGCCGCCGAAAAGCCTGTTGGCACTGCAGTTTCCGAAGAAGCGCGCGCCCAGGCCATGATGGTGGACATGCCGAACCCCCATGGCGCCATCGTCGAGAATGCCAACGGCGGCGAAGGCACCATCGTGCGCACCGCCTATCTGGGCAAGGAGATGCAGACCTCGTTCCTCGAGTATTCGATGAGCGTTATCGTGGCGCGCGCTCTGCCTGATGTGCGCGACGGCTTGAAGCCGGTTCACCGCCGCATCCTGTACGCCATGAACGAGAGCGGCTACACGCCGAACCGTCCGCACATGAAGTCCGCGCGTACGGTTGGTGACGTTATCGGCAAGTACCATCCGCATGGCGACTCCGCAGTTTACGACACGATGGTCCGTCTGGCGCAGCCGTTCAGCATGCGCGTTCCGCTGATCGACGGCCACGGCAACTTTGGTTCCATCGACGGCGACTCCGCTGCAGCCATGCGTTACACCGAGGCGCGCCTGGACAAGGCCGCTATGGAACTTCTGCGCGACCTCGACAAGGAAACGGTCGATTTCCAGCCCAACTACGACGAAAGCTTGGAGGAGCCTGAGGTTCTTCCTGCACGCTTCCCGAACCTGCTGGTCAACGGCAGCAACGGCATCGCCGTCGGCATGGCAACCAACATCCCGCCGCACAACCTAGGCGAGACCATCGACGCTACCTGCATGATGCTCGACAACCCAGATGTCACCACTGAGGATCTCATGAAGGCGCTGCCTGCGCCTGATTTCCCCACCGGCGGCATCATCATGGGAAAGAAGGGCGTTCTCGATGCGTACGAGACTGGCCGCGGTTCGCTGACCATTCGCGCAAAGTGCTCGGTGAAGGAAGGCAAGAACGGCAAGAAGACCATCGTCGTAAGTGAGATTCCCTACCAGGTGAACCGCAACCGCCTACTTGAGAAGCTCGGCGAGCTTGTGCGCGACAAGAAGCTGCCTGAAATCAGCAACATCCACGACGGTGCCGACCGCCATGGCATCGACATCCTCATCGAGCTCAAGCGCGACGCCATTCCGCAGGTGGTTCTGAACAAGCTGTACAAGCACACCCAGCTGCAGGTGGGTTTCGGCGTGATCATGCTGGCGCTGGTCGACGGCGTTCCGCGCGTTATGTCGCTGAAGGAGATGCTGCACTACTACATCCTCCATCAGGAAAACGTCATCGTTCGCCGCACGCGCTACGAGCTGAAGAAGGCCGAGGAGAAAGCCCACATCTTGGAGGGCTTGATCGTTGCGCTCGACAACATCGACGAGGTTATCTCCATCATCCGCTCGTCGCAGACCGACAAAGAGGCGGCAACGCGCCTGACCGAGCGTTTCGGGCTGTCGAAGCGCCAGACCGACGCCATCCTCGAGATGCGCCTGCGCCGCCTGACCGGCTTGGAGCGCGAGAAGATCCAGACCGAACTGGCCGAGCTCCAAGAGAAGATCGCTTACTACAAGCGCGTCCTCGACGACCCCGCGCTGGTGCGCGAGATCATCAAGGAAGAGCTGCTTGAGATCAAGAAGAAGTTCAACACCCCGCGCCGCACCCTGCTTTCCGAGGCCGCGAAGGACCTCGACGTCGAGGACCTCATCGCTGAGGAGAACATGGTGGTCACGGTGACCAAGGCAGGCTATGTGAAGCGCCTGCCCGTTGCGACCTACCGTCAGCAGAAGCGCGGAGGCAAGGGCATGCAGGGCGTGAACCTCAAGGACAACGACTACGTTGAGCACCTGTTTGTGGCTTCCACTCATGCCTACATGCTGTTCTTCAGCACGCGCGGCAAGGTGTATCGCCTGAAGGTGTACGAGCTGCCCGAGGCTGGCCGCCATGCACGCGGCACCGCCATCGTCAACCTGCTGCCGCTTGAAAAGGGCGAAAGCATTTCAGCGGTCATTGCCACCAAGGAGTTCCCGAAGGACGAATACCTCATGTTCGCCACGTCGCACGGCATGGTGAAGAAGACGTCCATGGATCTGTACGACCGCACCCGTCGCGACGGCCTCATCGCCATCAACCTGAAGGATGGCGACGAGCTTATCAGCGTTCGCCGCGTTGCTCCGGGCGAGAAGGTCATTATGGTGTCGTCTGCTGGCAAGGCCATCATGTGGGATGAAGCCGAGGTTCGCGCAATGGGTCGCGACACCATGGGCGTGCGCGGCATGACCGTGCCTCCCATCGCGAAGGTGCTGGGCATGGAGATTGCGAGCCCCGGAACCGATTTGTTCGTCATCACCGAAAAGGGCTACGGCAAGCGCACCAACGTGAGCGAGTACCCCACGCATCACCGTGGCGGTCAGGGCGTGTTCACCATCACGATGACTGAGAAGAAGGGCCTGCTTGCGGCGATGAAGATCGTCTTCGAGGAAGACGAGATCATGATCATGTCCGAGGAAGGCGTGGTCGTGCGCACGCCGGTCTCTGGCATCTCCGAGCTCGGCCGCTCCACCCAGGGCGTCCGCGTGATGAACGTTGCCGAGAAGGATCGTGTGACCGCCGTCGCCATCTCGAACCGCGGAAAGAAGAAGCGCGCCAAGGCTGGCGAGGTTGATTCCAACGACGGCACGCTGACCGAAGCCGACATCGACGAAACTGAAGAGTAGCCCTCTCACCCTCATCGGTTTCACGTGAAACGAACGAAAGGCACCCTCCGGGGTGCCTTTCTTGTTAGGAGGTATGAAAGAGGAAGTTGCCCTTTCATGCCATCAGTTACTCCATCCCGAAGGGACGGGGTAAATGGGCCGCGAGCTTCCTTTTACTCGGAGTCTTCTTTGAAATCCTCTGGAGCGATGTTTTCCAGGAAGGTGTGGAATTGGGCGATCTCCTCCTCGTTTTGAGGGTTTTTCCGGAACACAAAGGGGAATGAGGCCTTTTCCAAGACCGATTCATCCAGAAAGATGGGAGCCTTCTGGCGCACAGCCAATGCCAACGCGTCGGAGGGGCGGGCGTCAAGTTCGATAAGCCGCCCATGTTGGCGCAACGTCAGACGCGCGAAAAACGTCGAGCCCTTCACGTCGTTGATGAGAACGTGATCGATGCAGGCATCCAGGTTCGTGAGCGCATCAAGAAACAAGTCGTGCGTCATCGGTCGTGAGAACCGTGCTTTTTCCAGGGCGGTTCCCAACTGAGTTGCCTCTGCCGTGCCAATCCAGATTGGTACCACGCGCCGCGTCCTTTTCTCGGTGGCTTCTTCTTCCGGTTGAAGCACCACGACGGAAGGGGAGTCAGGAGCCGTCACGATAAGCGTGTGGATGCTGACGGGAACCATGGAACCTCCCTCTGAAGGTGGAGAACGACACTTCGGATTATACGCTTGGTGCTGTTTCCAAAATCATCGAAAAAAGTTCTTGCGGCGCACTGACAACTGCGTTATATTGTTCAGGCACTTTTTTGCGGGCCCGTAGCTCAGTTGGTTAGAGCGCACGCCTGATAAGCGTGAGGTCGCTGGTTCAAATCCATTCGGGCCCACCATTTTAGAGATAAACGCTCCACCGTGAGCCGAGTTTGCCGGTGGAGCGTTTATTTATATCTGCGGTAGAAAAAGTGCGACGGCTGCCACAGCCGAACCCATACGGGGCATTAGCTCAGCTGGGAGAGCGCGGGCTTTGCAAGCCTGAGGTCAGGGGTTCGATCCCCCTATGCTCCACCAAATTCAAAAGCCTGCCGACTCTGGCAGGCTTTCTTGTTTGTAGAACTCACAAGGGATCGAACCCGCGAGGGGGAAACAGCTTCGCTGTCACTTTTCACCTTTTAGTGCACATTTCCAAAAGAGTTAATAGCTGCTTGATGCAAAAACCCAGGTCACTGACGTGCTGAAAATGAGAGTCGTTGTTGACAGTGCGCTAAAAGGTGAAAAGTGGCTAAGCGCGATCAGAAACTGCTCATTAAAGCGTGAATTACACCCAGCACCGCGATGTGTGCGGGATAGTACACGTAGAAGAACCACTTCAACGGCAGCCCGCGCGTTCCGTTATAGGTACATAGCAGCGCCCCGGCGGCTCCATTACCCAGCGCGTAAAGGAGCGTTGCAATTGCATTGGGGTTTCCTGCCATCAAACTGAGCAGGGAGGGAATGCCGAACGCCGCACAAGGGAGAGCTGCGGAATACAACGCGCGCTCGCGCAACGTGGGAAGAAGCCCTGCCATCAAGATCATGGGAACGCCAACAATACCCCAGTCGCACAGTGCACTCGCAGCAACGCCCACAACAACTACGCCGAACCAAGCAATTCTGTTCTTCATAACATCATGAAGATGAAGCACGAGAAGCCCAATGAACAAAGTGAACATCACGTTCAATTCGTGACTGAGAAACAACCAGTACGGTATCTGCGAAACAAGCGCGAACAATCCCAGGCGCAAAAGGTAGCGGCGACAATCGGAGGTGTGCCGCCATCCTTCCGCAATTAAAAATGCCATGATGGGGAAGGTCAGTCCGCCAACGCCCGTCAGGATGCAGTAAACAGGAAAAGGGAGCACATCGGCAAACAACCATGCCGCATGATTGCAGGTCATGCCAACGATTGCGGTGATCTTGAGCGTCGAAGATGATATCGCGCCGCGCGCCACCATGCCTCCTTCCCTTATCTGATGCACCTCCGAAAGTATAGTGGACGCGTGATACCATGGGCGAAGAGATGTCCGCCAGACCCGAGGATGTGCCCTTTGATCGAGTCGCTGCCAGCAACGCTGCTCATCGCCGCGCTCGTCGCTGTGGCATTAATCGTCTATCGTCGTTTCGACCGACGGCATCCGTCTCCGGCGTCCCTTCCGAATCCTGCTGAACTGACGCAGGGAGCATCTATCCTGGTCATCGTCTGCATGGTCGCATCAGCTGCGACCGCCGGCGTATGTTACCTGGTGTTCGGCTCAGAAAACCCCATTCCCGCAACCGCCGTCGAGCCTCTGCTTTTTCCGGTTCCTTTCGCTGCAACCCTTTTCGTGTACATTGTGACGTGCGCTGCCACGGGCTTCTATGAAGAAGCGGCCTTCCGCGTGGTCTTTCAGGGTTTGTTCGAGCGCGGCTTTGCAGGCAATGGCGTCATACCCCGGCGTTGCGTCCTTTTCGCAGCGCTTTTAAGCAGCGTCCTTTTCGCCGTTATGCACGTGATTACCCCCATTCCCGAAGGCGCCGATCTGCTTCATGTGGGAATGCAGGGAGTGTTCAAATTTCTTCAAGGTCTGTTGTTCGGCCTTGTAATGACAGCGCTGCTGAAGCGCACAGGAAGCCTGGCTGTGGTGGCAGCCATCCACATGTGTTACAACCTCTTGTTCTTTCTGCCATGGCTTGCGGCTGCCGGATCGTTCCCAACAACGTATTTGACGGGCGTTTCCATCGATACCATCGGCCTTGCCATCACCAGCATTTGCTTGGTTCCTGCAGCGGTGTTCTCCGTTCGCTTCCTCGCTTGTGGTGGACAGGTGCAGCGTCCTTCCGATGGGGAATCGCCGTGTTAGAATCACAAGTTGCAATCATCGCCGATCAGGTAGGAGATCATGAACCGCACCGAAGCGCTGCGCATCTTGGGGTTGGACGCCGACGCGTCCGCGGATGGCATCAAGGCGGCGTATCGGGAAACGGCTCAGATCCTGCATCCTGATCGATTCGCGGGCAACAAGAAGTTGCAGGACCGCGCGACGGAGCAGTTCAAAAACCTCCAAGAAGCCTACGATGTGCTGATGGGGAGGCGCGCTTCGAAAAGCGCTGCCCGCCCTTCGGCGTCTGCTGCGGGCTCGTCGGGACTGAACGAGGAACGCGAGCTGGAAGCGCGTCTGGCGGGAATCGCCGCTGCCCGTGTGCAGCTGGCGGCGCAACGCGACGCGCTTGGCGACGAACGCCGCACGGGGATCGGCTTTTTGGTGGTGGGTGCTGCCATCGCGCTTGTTTGCAGCCGGCGCCCGGCGGGGTTGCTTCTAGCGGTGGCGGGCATCGCGTCCGCTGCGGCAGTATGGGGAGCGGTTCAGGTTGTCTCGGCGCAGCGAGGCATCGCCGCGCTCGACGCGCGCCTGAACGAGCTTGCAGCTGAGAAAAAGAAACTTCTCGCGCGCCTCGACGAGTTGCGCGAGGAATAACCTCCGACCTGCGGGGCGTGCCGCCCTGAGCGGCCGACAACAAGGAAACCACGCATCGCCTGGTGGCGGGCGTATGAGCAAGGGAAAGAAGGAACGACGTGAAGCAAGAGAATCTTCGCAACGTGGCCATCATCGCGCATGTTGACCACGGAAAGACGACGCTGGTCGACCGTCTGCTGTATGCGGCGGGCGTGTTCCGTGCGAACCAGCAGGTGGAGGAGCGCGTGCTGGACAGCAACGACCAGGAGCGCGAGCGCGGCATCACCATTCTGTCCAAGAACATCTCCATCACCTACAAGGATGTGAAGATCAACGTCATCGACACCCCCGGCCACGCCGACTTCGGCGGCGAGGTCGAGCGCGTGCTGAACATGGCAGACGGCGCGCTGCTTATCGTTGATGCCTACGAGGGCCCGAAGCCGCAGACTCGCTTCGTCCTTTCCCATGCCCTGGCGGCTAATCTGAAGATCGTCGTGGTGGTCAACAAGATCGACCGTCCCAACGCCAACCCCGAGGCCGCGGTCGACAAGGTGTTCGACCTGATGGTTGAGCTGGGCGCTACCGACGAGCAACTCGACTTCAAGGTGATCTACACCTCGGCGGTGAACGGCTACGCGCGTTTCGAGCCGGGCGACGGCAACATGGACATGATCCCTCTGCTCGACACCATTCTCGATGAAATCCCCGCTCCCGACGTCGACCCCGACGGCCCGGTGGCGCTGCAGGTGTGCACGGTCGACCACAGCAGCTACGAAGGCCGCATCGGCGTGGGTCGCCTGTACAGCGGCACCATGCACGAGAAAGAGCAGGTGCTGGTTGTTCGCCCCGATGGCACGAGCAAGTCGGGCCAGGTCCGCAAAGTGTATACCTTCGACAAGCTGGGCAAGGTTGAGGTTCCCGAGGCTCACGCTGGCGACATCATCGCGGTCATCGGCATTGAGGACGCTGACATCGGCGATGTGATCACCGACCCCGAAAACCCCGTGGAGATGCCGCCCATCGCGGTTGAGGAACCCACGATGTCGGTTGTGTTCGAGGCGTCCACCAGCCCGCTTGTCGGCCGCGATGGCGAGATCGTCGGCGCACGCCAGCTGAAAGAGCGCCTGATGCGCGAAAAGGAGAGCAACATCTCCATGCGCATCAACGAAACCGAAGACAAATCCGGCGTCGAAGTGGCGGGCCGCGGCGTGCTGCATCTGTCGGTGCTGATGGAAACCATGCGCCGCGAGGGCTTCGAGTTCCAGGTTGGCCGCCCGCAGGTGGTGTACAAGACTGCCGAGGACGGCAGCGAGCTCGAGCCCATCGAGGAAGCCACGGTTGACGTTCCCAACGATTATTCCGGCAAGGCGATCGAAGTCATGGGCACCGCCGGCGGCATCATGGAAGACATGGCCTCCGACGAGAACATGACGCATCTGGTGTTCCGCATCCCCTCGCGTGGCACCATGGGCTTGAAGACCCGCATCCTCAATGCCACGCACGGTGAAGCGGTGCTGTTCCACCGCTTCCGCGAGTACGGCCCCTACACCGGTGAGATGGCCGGCCGCAAGAATGGCAGCATGATCGCCATGTCCACCGGCAAGGCGGTGGCGTACGCACTCGACACGCTCCAGGAGCGTGGCAAGCTGTTCGTCGAGCCGGGTGACGAGTGCTACGAGGGCATGATCGTGGGCGAGTCCGCCAAGGAAGGCGACATGGTGGTGAACGTCGAGCGTACGAAGAACCTGGGCAACCAGCGTTCCTCCACCGCCGACAAGGCCATCCAGCTGACGCCGCCCATCACGTTCACGCTGGAAGAAGCGCTTGAGTACATCGAGGACGACGAGCTGGTGGAAGTCACTCCGATCAACATCCGCCTGCGCAAGCGCATCCTTTCTGCCACCGAGCGCAAGAAGGCCGCCAAAAAGTAGCTTCTGCTCAAAGAAAAGCCAAAGCGCCGACGGGTTTTCCGCCGGCGCTTTTTTATGCCCAGATACCGCCGCTTCTCTTTATGTTGCCGTGTGTGAAGCATACGTGGGCATCTTGTGCAGCGATTAAGGGCGGTTTATCTCTGTGCGAAAATGCTTTACGCATCAGTCCGCGCCCGGCGTTTTCCGGGGCGCGAATCCATGGGAAAGGGACCTATGAAATCTGCACGCGTTTTCAGGGTGGCCTGCGCCGCCGGTTTGGCAATGGCATGCATGTGCGGTGTTTCCGCTTGTTCGTCTGGTGAATCTCAGGAAGGCCTGACGGGGGGCATCGCCGCCACCGTCAACGGCGTGGAGATCCAAGAAGACGACGTCACCCTGGCTATTCAGGAAATGCGTGAGGCGTATTCTCTGGACGATCAGGATTCCTGGGGCACGTACCTTTCCAGCGTCGGATCGACCCCCGAGCAGCTTCGTGAGAACTACGTTGATTCCCTGGTTGACCAAGAACTGCAGAAGCAGGGTGCTCAGGAAAAGGGCATCACGGTCGAGGAATCCGACATCAACACGGTGGTCGACAACATCAAGGCGAACTACGATTCTGATGAGAAGTGGCAGCAGGCTTTGCAGCAAGCCGGCTTCGAGGCCGAATCGGATTACCGCGAAACGGTGAGCAACAGCTTGCTGGCGCAAGCGCTGCTGGATTCTTTCGAAGCAGAAGAGCCCACCGACGAAGATGTCGTTGCGTATGCGTCCGAAAACATTTCCTTCGAGTCGTCCAAGCGTTCCAGCCACATCCTGTTCGATGTGAACGACAAGGAAACCGCTCAGAGCGTGCTCGACCAGATCAACGCTGGTACGCTTGATTTTGCTGACGCGGCGAAGGAATACTCTACCGACACCGGCAGTGCCGAGAACGGTGGTGACGTGGGTTGGGACCAGCTGTCCTCTTTCGTTACCGAGTATCAGACGGCGCTTGATGGCCTGTCCGTCGGCCAGGTGAGCGAGCTTGTGGAAAGCGATTACGGCTGGCACATTATCAAGTGCACCGACGAGTTCACGGTTCCTGATGAGATCACTTCCATCGACCAGCTTCCTGCCGAGTTCGTTGACACCTTCCGCGAGACGCTGCGCCAGCAGTCCCAGCAGGATGCCTACCAGGCGTGGTTCGACGAGTTCAAGGAAGGCGCCGACATCGTCATCAACGACATGCCTGCGACTGTGCCCTACAACGTCGACATGTCCCAGTACGAGACTGAGGACGAGTCGGCAGAGGGTGACGCCGACGCCACGGCGGACAACGCCGAGGGCACCGAAGGCGACGCGCCGGCAGACGCCGCTGCCGAGGATGGAGCAGCTGACGGCGCTTCTACCGAGGGTTCCGATTCCGCTGAATCGGCTGCAACCGACGAGGCGGCGTAAGGGTTTTTCCTCGTGAGAAACGCGCATATGTTTTGCTTGTGAGCGCGCGTGCGCTGTTGTATACTACGTATCTGCTGCGTCTGAGAAGGGCAGTCAACGGCTAAAGTGGAGAGATGTCCGAGCTGGCCGAAGGAGCACGATTGGAAATCGTGTATGCGCCAAAAGCGTATCCGGGGTTCGAATCCCCGTCTCTCCGCCAGATTAACCACGCTGCAAAGGGCCAACCACCTTTGCAGCGTTTTCATATGATCGGGGTTTAACCCCCCGACTTCACCCCACGCGGAGGGGTGGCAGAGTGGTTGAATGCGGCGGTCTCGAAAACCGTTTTGCCCGTAATCCGGGTAACGAGGGTTCGAATCCCTCCTCCTCCGCCACGAAGTTCCGTTCCGCCGGCTTGCCAGCCGGCGGAACTGCTTTTCCGTTGAGGCTTCCTGTGGCACCGGATCTTCGCGCGATCCCGAAGACTCGCGTACCCAAGTACGCTTCGCCTTCGCGATCCCACGAATCTCCGGCACCACAGAAACCCTCAGCTACTTATGCTCCACCTGATTGGATCCCATCGCTGGTGCTTTAAAGCTCAGATTCTTACGACTTAATTGGCTCGGCTATACAAACACGTGCTTGTCCAAATAGGTGAGGAATTCTTTTCCGAGGTAGCGGGAGAGGAGTTTGAAGGTGCGGTCTCGTTTTAAGGGGCGGGCGGGGTCGTGGTATTCGACCATGGCTTGGCAGCTCCAGGTGACGCCTCGTAGGTTGTTCATCATGGAGAATGCGGCGAAGCGCTCTTTGAAATTGCCCTGAGGGAAGCGTCCGTCGACTGCATTCCAGTAGTCGGCGACAAAACGTGCCTGCTGTTCATCGTCGAGGATGGGGCCGTTCTGCCAGATGGTGCTGGTGGGCGCCAGAAAATAGGCAACGTCTTGCGCGACTTCGCCCACGATGGGCTTTTCCCAATCAACCATGTAGCCCTGCTGCCCGGGTTCGTTCATCAGAAACTGGTCGGAAGTCGCCTCGGTGTTTTGGATGTGGGTGCAGTCTTCAGGTAAACATGCGGAGCAAAGCGCCTCTTCAGCACGCTGGAAGAAACGCTCTACGTAGCGCACGACCGAGGCGTTCTCAAATGTCGATCCGCGATACGTCGAAAACATTCGACAGCATTCGTCGAACTGATCCTGCAACGGATCCGGCGGCGCGACGAGACCGGCATCTGCGGGAACCGTTACGCTGTGGATGTCGGCAAGAACCGCGGCAGCTTCCCTCATGTGGTTCGGGTTTTCGTAGTCAAGCTGCACACCGGGAAGGAAGTCGATTACCAGCACGCCGTTGCCCGGCGCTTCATGCGAACCGTCCAGAAAATGGGGTCGCGGCGTGCGTCCGCTGTTCGTCAACACGGTCAGGGCACGATGTTCATAGGCAACTTGGTCGTTCAATCCCAGTTGGCTGGCAAGGTTGACGCGAATGACGAAACGCCTGCCATCAGAAAGGTCGAGCACGTAGTTCATGTTGTGCTCGCCCGAGGCAAGAGGACGGATCGAGGTTTCGACGCTGTGCGCGATCTTGAGCGCTTCTCGTAGCGTGTGATTGCGGTTGAGATACGCTTCAACCGATGCGGGATCCGCACCGCGTTCGACGATGGTATCGTCCATCAAGCCTTACCTTTCTCATTCAGGCCAATCAACAGGTTGAGCAAGAACAGTATAGTGCACTTGAAGTTACTAGATTATGTCCTATAATACATCGCGACATGCCATGGATTGTTGCTTTCCCTTCGCCAATCGCCGGTGATCAGGGGAAAACGGCCTGCAAGGAGGGATTCACCATGAAAAACGTTTCCATGCCGGCAGTGTCTCGTCGCAAGTTTCTTGCCCTGACGGGCGCGACGGGCTCCACCGTCGTTCTGGGAGGCGCGCTTGCCGGTTGTTCCGGTTCGTCCGAACCCGCTTCCGATGGCGAGGGTTCCGACGCCGAAATCGACTACACCAATTGGGACGCGGTTCTCGAAGCCGCCAAGGGCCAGACGGTTTCCTGGTACGGGTACGGCGGATCCGAGCCCCGCAACGAGTGGATCGAATCTGTGTTGACCCCGCTTCTCAAGGAAAAGTACGACATCACGCTTGATCTGGTGGGAATGGACATCAACGACATTCTCTCCCAGCTTTCCGGTGAGATGCAGGCGAACGCCGAAGAAGGCACCATCGACTTCATCTGGATCAACGGCGAAAACTTTTATTCCGCCAAGGAGAACGGCTACCTGTGGGGTCCGTTCTGCGAGTACCTCCCGAACTTCAACGACTACGTTGATGGCGAGTCTGCCGACATCGCCTACGACTTCGGCAGCGCGGTTGAAGGCTACGAGGCGCCGTACGGCAAAGCTCAGATGCAGATGTGGGTGGACAGCTCGGTTATCGCGGAAACCCCGAAGAACCCCGAGGAGTTCCTCGCGTTCTGCCAGGCGCATCCCGGTCAGGTGACCTATCCTCAGCCGGGTGATTTTACGGGCACCGCATTCATTTGCTGCCTGATCGCCGGCGTGGTTGGCAAGGAAGAGTTCGAGAAGCTCTCCATGATGACCGACCCCTCCGAAGATGAGGTCAAGGCCATTATTGAACCCGGCTTGGAGTACCTGCGCTCCCTGAACCCGCACCTGTGGAACCAGGGCACCACGTTCCCGGCAGACTCCAATACCGTCAGCACCATGTACGCCGACGGCGAGCTGGTCATGAACATGGGCTACGGTGCTCCTCAGGCGCTGGTCGATGACGGCACCCTGCCCGAGACCACGAAGTCCTTCCTGTTCGATACGGGCACCGTGGGCAACACCAACTTCATGGCAATCGCGGCAAACGCCCCGCACAAGGCCGCCGCGCTTGTTGCCATCAACGAGGTCATCAGCCCCGAGATGCAGCTGAGCCAGTACGAGGTTCTGGGCAACATGAGTGTTCTGGATATGGAGAAGCTTGACGAGGCCGATCGCACGGCGTTCGACGACGTTGAGCTTGGTGTTTCCCAGCTGCCGTTGTCTGACCTGCTGGCGGTTCGCGTCGCCGAGCCCGCTGGCCCGGTGGTCCCGATCATCGAGCAAATTTGGCTCGATGAGGTCGTTGGGAAGTAAACTGTCACAACAGAAAACGTTGGCGAAGCCGGGCACCCGTCGCTCGGCTTCGTGCTGATTGGAAGGAACGAACCTGATCGCATGCTGAAGATCCCGCGCAAAACCCGTCGCGCGATCGCGCCGTATGCACTTGCCCTGCCGGGCGCCGTGCTGCTGTTCATCTTTTTCTACGGGGTGATCAACGGTGTGTTCCAGGGGTTTGGCATCATGCCCTTCCTCGGCCGCATCGAGTTCACTCTTGACTATTACATCGAGGCATTCACGCGCAGCGATCTTTCGTCCTCCATCGTCTACAGCCTCTATCTTTCCGCCGTGTCAGCTGTGCTCGCTATCATTGGCGGCGTGGCGATTTCTGCCGTCATGACCCGTGCGCGCACTTCGCGTCTCACGCGGTTGGTAAACATCCAGATTCCCATCATGACCATGCATTCGCTTGTTGCCCTTGCGGTGATCTGCCTGTTCACGGGTTCAGGACTGTTCCCGCGCCTGCTGTACCACTTGGGCATCGTGTCGGATCCGAACACGTTCGTGTCGGTGGTGGGCGCATCCAGCGGCTGGGGCATCATCCTGGTGTATCTGTGGAAAGAAATCCCGTTTGTGGCTTTCTGCACGGTGACCATCATGGCCAACATCAGCGATTCGCTTGGCGAAGCCGCCGCCACTCTGGGAGCGAACCCGCTGAAGACTTTCTTCACGGTGACGTTGCCGCTGTGCAAAGGTGCCATCGTGAAGGCGTTCCTCATCGTGTTCACATTCGCGTTCGGCTCTTACGAGGTTCCGTTTCTTTTGGGTCCCACCTTGCCGAAAGCTATGCCGGTGCTCGCCTACATCGAGTTCCAAGATCCCGACATCATCAACCGCTGCTACGCGATGGCGCTCAACGGCATCATGGTGCTAATCTGCTCGCTGTTTGCGCTTGTCTACTTCATCGTGTTGCAGCGTGAGCGGAAGGGACGCATGTAATGGCTGCCTCGAACGCAGCGGCAACGCGCCGCAAGAAGCGCAACGGCAAACCATTCTCCAAGCTGTTCGTTGCCATTCATGTGCTCATCGTGCTGCTTCCTATCAGCGTTATCGCTGTATGGGCGTGCGCCGACCGCTGGCAGTGGCCGCTTCTTCTGCCGGAGGAGTTCTCGATGCGCGGCATCGAGGAAGTGCTGTTCTCCTCGAATGGCCAGGGGCTTGCGGTCATGGGGCAAAGCATCGCCATTGCCTTTGCCGTGGCGGTTCTCACTACGATCGTTGCTGCTATGGCGGCGCGTGCCATTTGCAACTACACCTGGGTCGGGCGCAACGCGTACAGCTTCCTTCTTGTCGTGCCCTTTCTCATTCCCACCACGGTGTTCGCCATGGGCGTCCAGGTGCTGTTCATCCATGCCGGCATCGCGCGCACGGTGTTCGGCGTGATTCTGGCGCATTCAATTTGCGCGCTGCCTTATGCGGTTACCATCATGATTGATGTCACGCGCGCGGCAGGCACGCGACTCGAAGATGCGGCGCGCACGCTGGGAGCCGGTCCGCTGCGAAGCTTCGTCTCCACCACGCTGCCCGCGCTCATGCCAGGCATCCTTTCGTCGATATCGATGTCTTACATCCTTTCGTTCTCGCAGTACTTCCTGACCCTGCTTATCGGTGGCGGGGCGGTGCGCACGTTCGCCACGGTCATGTTCCCGTATCTGTCGGGCGGCGATCGAACCATTGCGGCGGCGTACGGCATATCATTCATCTTGGCAACGTTCGTTGTGTTCCTGATTTTCGAATGGTTGCTCAGACGGTTCGGTTTGGGGAAACGGACCGATCTGTACGGCTAGCGCTGCGGCGTTCATCAAGGAGAAGCGCATGCATCTGACGTTTGATCACATAAGCTTGGCCTTGTCGGGCAAGACCATTTTGGACGACATCTCGTTCGAGGTCGCCGATGGGGAATTCGTTTCTATTCTGGGCGAATCGGGCGCAGGCAAATCGACCACGCTGAAGGTCGTCGCAGGGCTCATTCCCCAAGATGAGGGTTCGGTTCTGTTCGACGGGCAGCCGGTTGACGACCTTCCCACGCATAAGCGTTCGTGTGCCATTGTGTTCCAAGACATCCGTCTTTTCCCCAACATGAACGTGCAGGACAACGTGGCGTTTCCGCTGAAGATGCAGGGCGTGGCGAAGGCCGAACGCCTGCGCGTGGCGCAAGAAATGCTCGAAGCGGTGAAGCTTCCCGACATGGGCACGCGTCGCGTCCATGAGCTTTCTGGTGGGCAGCAACAGCGTGTCGCGCTTGCCCGTGCGCTTGCGGGGCATCCCCGCGCCATTCTTTTGGACGAGCCGTTCAGCGGGTTGGACGAGCAGCTGCGCGAGGAAATGCGCAGTTTGGTGCTTTCGCTGCACGAGCGTTTCGGGATGACGTCGCTCATGGTCACGCACGATCCGGACGAAGCGCTTACGATGAGCGATCGCATCGTGTATGTGAGCGAAGGGAAGCTTATCCAGGAGGGAACGCCCGCCGACCTCTTGTTGCGCCCGCGCAACCAGCTGGTGGCGTCCTGCTTCGGCGACACGTCGGCCATTGAGGGTGCGGTTGCAGAAGAGGTGTTCCGCGTGGGAAAACTCGAAGTGCCCGCGCCGGAGGTCGCCGACGGCCCCGCCGTTCTTGTGCGCGTGCAGGGCAGCGTCCCGTTCGTCCACTCGCTCGAAGCGCCTGCCGCAGCACTCCCCGCATCTGAAGAAGGACGGTAGCTATGGAAAAGCGCATCATCGTCGATTTCGACAACACCATGGGTGTAAAAGGCTGCGACGTTGACGACGTCTTGGCATTGCTGTTCCTGTTGGGAACACCGGGCGTTTCGGTGGAGGCGGCGTGCACGACGTTCGGCAACAATACCCTTGAGACGGTGCATGAAAACACCCTGCGCCTGTTTGGGGAATGGGGGCTGGACATTCCGATGTACCGCGGCGCGGCGTCGAAAGACGATGAACCTGGCGAGGCTGCGCGCTTTCTCGCGCAAGCTGCGGCGGAAAACCCCGGAGAGCTTTCCATTGTGGCGACGGGATCGCTGACAAACCTTCGTCATGCGGCGCAGCTCGACCCGGCTTTCTTTTCAAACGTTCGCGAGATCGCCGTCATGGGCGGCATCACTGAAAGCCTGGTGATCAACGGGCGCATCATGGACGAGCTCAATTTCTCGTGCGACCCGGCAGCGACGCTTGCCGTGTTGTCCGCGCCGTGCCCGGTGACAGACGCGACGGCGCATGCCTGCCTGCCGGCGTTTTTCCGCCGCGAGGACTTCACCGAGAACTTCGGTGAGGGGTCGTGGCTGTACCGTACCTGCGACTATTGGTTCGCCGACATGGGTGAGCGCTACGTGTGGGACGGCTTCACCTGCTGGGATATCGTGGCGGCAGCTGCCGTCGCACGCCCGGACCTGCTTTCGTTCGACGCGATGGACGTGACGTTGTACGAGCGGCTTCTGTCGGTGGGCTACCTTGAGGCGGCACGCGCGGGCGCTCCTAGCGTCACTATCCGCATACCACGCATCGATGATCCCGCGTTGTTCGTGCGCGAATCGGTTGAGGCGTGGCGCCGCGCCCTCGGGGCAATGGGCTTGGCATAGCTGCTTGCGTCTGCTTGGCCGAAAAAACCTATGCATCTTGCGAGGTCGCAGCGCATCGGCGCCGCATTTCGCCTACACTGTGCGAAACGTTGAAACCTGCCGCGCGGCGCGCTTGCCCCGTGCGGTCGATGCGATGAAAGGAAGCTGCCATGTCGGAACGTGTGGTAGAAAGCTCGGTCGACGAGGTTCCCGAGATCCCCGAGATTCTTGAGAAGGTCCTGCTGTTCTCGCTTGATCATGCGCAGAAGAAGATGGAAACGGGGGAGGACTTGATCCCCTTCACGTCGCTTGCCGTCAAGGAAACCTTGTTCATGGAGACGCATCCTGCCGATGACGAGCAGGGCTGCTTCAACCTGGCCCGCCATACCGTCGAGCATGCGCGTGGCGCTCAGGCCTACGCGTTCACCTACGACGGCTACGTCGACACCGACGACGGCACCCGCGACGCGCTCATCTCTGAGGGTGGCGTGCCCGGCGCCGACAAGGGCTTCGCCGTGGGCGTGCTGTACGAGGACAACGGCGAGGACGGCATCTCCTTCGAATCTGAACCGGTCTACATTGGCCCGGCACCGAACTTCATGGTGATGCTGCGCGATGCCGATGATTACGACGACGAAGAGATCGACGAGAAGTACCGCGAAGAGGGCGAAGACTCCGAGGAAGCGGAAGGCGCCGAAGAGTAGCGTTTTCAGCTGCGTGTTGGATTTGCGTTGGATCCGCATTGGGCTCACATTGGAACCAAGGGAGCAGGGTGTGAAGCCTTGCTCCCTTTTTCATTGAAAACGCAAAGGATTGCAGCGACGCTGCGACGTTCGCGACGTAAGACGCGGGGAGTATCGTGCCTGCAGGGAAGCGACGACTGGCGGCTGCGAGGCAGGCCTGCATCAGGCGGACGTGGTGAAAGCGTGAATGCGAGAAAGAAAGCCGCGCGGGCGCGGGAAAGCTCTGCTAGAATAGGCAGGCTGTTCCTGCCCCGGGTGAAACGCCTTCACCAGCCCCGGGGCCGTAAAGTCCAAAGGAGGTGAGCTGATGAAGGCTTACGAACTGCTGTATTTTGTTGCTCCGAACATCGATGAGGACACCCGCGCCAACGTCACGAAGCGTATCGAGACCGCTATCGCGCAGGGCAACGGCACCATCGACAACGTCGACAACTGGGGCAAGCGCAAACTCGCTTACGAGATCAACGGTCTGAACGACGGCGATTACACGCTCGTCGACTTCCATGCCGATCCGGCTAGCGTCGCTGAACTCGATCGCGTGCTTCGTATCACCGACGCCGTTGTGCGTCACATGATCGTGAAGCGCACCGACCGCGACTAAGGTAGAGGATTGCAAGGCGCCACAAGGCGCCGCCACATGGAAGAGGTGGAGATCATGAGCATCAACAGAGTTATCATCAGCGGCAACCTGACACGCGACCCCGACCTGCGCCAGACGTCTTCGGGCACCAACGTGCTCTCGTTCGGCGTGGCGGTCAACGACCGTCGCCGCAATCCGCAGACGGGCGAGTGGGACGATTACCCCAACTTCATCGACTGCACGATGTTCGGTGCTCGCGCTGAAGCGCTTTCCCGATTCCTCACCAAGGGAATGAAGGTGGCCATCGAAGGCAAGCTTCGTTGGAGCCAGTGGGAGCGCGACGGCCAGAAGCGCAGCAAGATCGAGGTCATCGTCGACGAACTCGAGATGATGACCAGCCGCAACGGCGGTTCGGGTGGGCAGCAGTATGCTCCCGCTCAGACGAACCAGTACGCAGCCGCCCCGGCGGCCCAGTACAGCCAGCCGCAGCCTGCGCAGGGATTCGACGCCTCATCCTCTGTTTATGACGAGGACATTCCGTTCTAAGCGAAACGAAAGAGGTTAACTAATGGCTGAATATGTGAAGCAGCCTCGGCGTAAGTACTGCCAGTTCTGCAAGGACGACGCGCAGTACATCGACTACAAGGATACGCAGATGCTGCGCAAGTACGTTACCGATCGTGGCAAGATCAAGCCCCGCCGCGTGACGGGTGCCTGCACCCAGCACCAGCGCGACATCGCCAACGCGGTGAAGCGTGCACGCGAGATGGCTCTGATGCCGTACACGGTTCCCGCCGTCAGCGGCCGTGGCGACCGCCGCAACCGCTAGGCGAAGGAGGCACCATGAAAGTCATCCTGCTTAAAGAACTGAAGGGCAAGGGCGGCGAAGGCGACGTCATCGACGTTGCTCCTGGCTTCGCCAACAACTACCTGCTCACTCAGGGCTACGCCGTTCTGGCTACCAAGGGCAACCTGAAGCAGCTCGAGCAGCGCAAGCACAACATCGCCAAGCGCGAGGAGAAGCGCATCGCCGACGCTGAGGCTCTGAAGGCCCAGCTCGAGGGCATCAAGGTGAAGGTGGACGTCCAGGTGGGCGAAGAGGGTCAGCTGTTCGGCTCCGTCACCACCCAGATGATCGCTGACGCGATCAAGGAGGCCACGGGCACCGAGATCGACAAGCGCCGCATCGAGCTGAACCGCCCGATCAAGGTTGCTGGCATCCACGACGTGTCCATCGCGCTGTACCGCGAGATCAAGGTCGTCGTGAAGCTGCAGGTGGGCGACGTGGTCGAGGAGACCGCCGAGGCTGCCGAGGAAGCCGCCGAGGCTGTCGAGGTTGAGGTCGAGACCGCTGTAGAGGCTCCCGCCGAGGACGCCGAGTAAGTCCAACGGACAACCGGATTCCCAGGCCCCTCGTACCGCGCACATGCGCCGGGCGAGGGGCTTTTTCTTTGGACATGCAGGTCACGCGCCTCGCAGCATCACGCCATGGGGTACCATGGAATGTGCTGCGCGAATGCGCGGTTTCAACGGTAGGATCAGGGAGGTAGACATGCCGTCCAACGGAGCATCTGCGGCGCGCCCGTCCGATTTCAACGGTCAACCCGCATCCAAAAACAAGCCGATGCCCCAAAACATCGAGGCCGAGCAGTCGGTCTTGGCGGCATGCATGCTGAACCAGGATGCGGTGGAAGAGCTCGTGCTCAAGCTGAAGCCCGAAAACTTCTACCGTCCCGCCCACCGCATCATCTTCGAAGCCGTGTGCGATTTGAACGTGCGCCGCATCCCCGTCGACCAGATCTCGCTGGCCGACTCCCTGAACGCATCCGGGCAGCTTGAAGCAGTGGGTGGTAAGGCCTATCTGGTCGAGCTCGCTGACAATACGTTCGCGCTGACCAATTGGCAGAACCATGCCGACATCGTCAAGCGCACCGCCATTTTGCGCGACCTCATCTATGCGTCCGCGTCCATCAACGCCTTGGCCTACGACGCTCCTGACAACCTCGACGAAGTGGTTGAAGAGGCTGAAAAAACGCTGTTCAGCGTGACGGAAAAGCGCGTGTCGTCCACCTTCCGCCGGATGGATTCGCTTCTCAACGACGCATTCGAAGAGATCACTCAGCTTGCCGAACAGAAGAACCACATGGCCGGTGTGCCTACGGGCTTCAAAGATGTCGACGACCTGTTCCACGGTTTCCGCGGGGGCGACCTGATCATCCTGGCTGCACGCCCTGGCGTGGGCAAAACCTCGTTCGCGCTGAACCTTGCTGTAAACGCGGCAAAGCGCGGTACGGCGGTCACGTTCTTCTCGCTGGAAATGAGCGCCGGCCAGCTGGTGCAGCGCATCCTGTGCGCCGAGGCCCGCGTGAGCCTTTCGAAGATCCGCTCCGGTTTCATCTCGGAAGGCGACTGGGGTGCCATCGCCGACGCGATGAACTCCCTTTCCCAGCTGGAACTCTACATCGATGATTCGCCGGGCCTCTCCATTCTGGAAGCGCGCGCCAAAGCGCGCCGCGAGCTGCGCAAGACTGCGGGCAAGGGCCTCATCGTTGTCGACTACCTGCAGCTGATGCAGCCGCCGCAGACCCGCCGCGACGGCAACCGCGCCGTCGAGGTTGGCGAGATCTCGCGTGGCTTGAAGGTGCTCGCGAAGGAAATGGACATGCCGGTGCTTGCGCTTTCCCAGCTCTCGCGTGCGGTGGAAATGCGCGGCAAGAAGCGCCCCATGCTTTCCGACCTGCGCGAATCCGGTTCCATCGAGCAGGACGCCGACATCGTCATGTTCATCGACCGAAGCATGGACGAAGCCGAAGCAGAAAGCGAAGGGCGTCCCGACTGGGGCACTGCCGAGCTCATCGTGGCGAAGCACCGCAACGGCCCCACGCGCGACATCACGCTGGCGTTCACTGCCGAGTACACGCGATTCATGGACTACTTCGACGATTCCCGCGCGGGCGGGTTCGAATAAGCCCGGCTAGCTCGGGTGCGCTACACTCTGAACATGGGAAAGACGCTGACATTCCTCCACGCCGCCGACCTGCACTTAGGCGCGCCCTTCCGTGGGTTGCGCGCGCTTTCGAAAACGTGGGCGCAGCGTCTTCTTACCGCCATTCCCGAAGCGTACGAGCGCGTGATCGATGCGGCGCTTTCGCGCCGTGTCGACTTCGTGGTCATCTCCGGTGACATTTTCGACGGTGTGCATCCGTCCTACGGTGACTACCGGAAGTTTTTCGCGGGGCTCGAGCGCTTGAACCAAGCGGGCATCCCTGTGTATCTGTGCACGGGCAACCACGACCCGTACACCTCGTGGGCCGACGACCTGTTCGCGTTGCCCGACAACACCGTCATGCTTCCTGCGTCGAAGCCGGGCTACGTTTTGTTCAGGCGCAACGGTCAGCCACTTTGTCTTGTTGCGGGCCGGGGCTTTTACAGCCAGGCGTGGCCGGTGGACGAAGACGTTTCGGAAGGAATTTCTCGCGCTGCGGCGGAGCGGGCGCTGGCTTCCGATGATCCGGATGCTGCGCAGGCGCCGTTCTGCGTGGGCGTGATGCACACGGGTTTCGATCTCGACCTTCAAAAAGCGCCCGTTGAACCGGCGAAACTTCTCGGCCGTGGCGTTGACTATTGGGCGCTGGGGCATTTGCACAAAAAGCTTGCGTATCCGTCGTGGGACGATCCGTGCGCGGTGTTTTCCGGCTGCATCCAGGGGCGCGACATCAAGGAAACTGGCGAGCGCGGCTGCTTCGTCGTGACGCTGGAGCAAGACGCCCCCACACGGCTCGAGTTCGTGCCGACTGCCAGTGTGGCCTGGGAAAAGATAGATGTGGACGTGTCTGCATGCGCAACGGTGTCGGAGATCCCCGACCTCATCATGCGTGCGCTGTTCCGTGCGAACGGCAAGGCGCACTGCGAAGAGATGTGCGTGCGTGTGACGCTGACGGGTGCCACTCACCTGCACGAAGTGCTTGCTCGACCGGGCGTGTTGGAGGATGTCCGCAGCCAGATCAACGAAGGGTATCCGGCGTTTTTCTGCGATGCGCTCATCGATGCCACGCGGCGTCCTTTGGACAAGGGCGCACTGATGAACGCGGGTCTGTTCCCTGCGGTGCTCATGAAGACCGCGCGCGCCCAGCGGGCCAACGTCGCCGATGAAGCAGCGTATCTTCAGGAAGAGTTCCTGCAAAAAGGGATCGCCCTTCCGGCGGCGTGCGTTCGCGAGATCGACGCGCTTGCCGACCAGGCGGAAAATCTCGTGCTCGACTTGCTCCAAGGTGGGGAGGTGCGGCAATGAGCGACCCAGTCCGCAACCTTCCGGCAGCACCGCGCCATGCGCGCCTGGACGCCACCCGCAAGCCTGCGTACCTGAAAAGCATCCGCATCGGTAGCTTCGGAGCGTTTTCTGAGCGAACCGTTGGCCCCTTTTCGCCGCATCTGAATGTGGTGTTCGGTCGCAACGAAGCGGGTAAATCGACGATTTCGGCTTTCGTGAAAGGTGTCCTCTTCGGTTGGGAAGAGGCGCGCGGCTCGCGCAACACCTACCGTCCGGCGAATGCCGAGCGCGAAGGGTCGCTCGTGTTCGCAGACGAGGACGGTACGGTCAGGGAACTTTCCCGTGCGCGCAACGCCGACGGTCTGCAGGGCGACGAATCGCTTGTTGCCGACATCGACAAAGAGACGTACTGCACGATGTTTTCGCTCAACTCCGACGAGCTTCGCACGCTGCGCGGTACCACCAATCTCACTGCCAAGCTGCTTACGGCGGGGTCGGGCACGGGCGCGAGCCCTGCGGAAGCGCTGATGGAGATCGACCGTCGTCTCGCCGAGCTGATCTCGCGGGCAGCGTCGGCAAGCAATTCGCTTACGAACCTGGCCGGCGAGATATCCGACCTGCGCGCACGGGTTTCCCAGGCAACGCGCGAGGCTGATCGTGTCAGGCACCTGGACAAGGAATTCGCCGAGTTGGAAGCCGAGCGCGATGATATGCTCCAGCGCATCGAGGAGGCCAACGAGCGTGTCGAGCGCCTGACCGCGCAACGTGCCGCTGTCGAGCGAATCGAGCAGCATCTCGACGAGCTGCGCCGGCAGCGGGAGGCGCTGCGCGAGGATTCTAAGAACCTCGCCACCGAACGGCGTACGCGGCTTTCGGCATACGACCCTGCGTTGCTCGAGATATCCGCATCGGAAGAGCGCGCATTGCGCGACCAAATAGACGCGCTTGCTGAAGAGCAAGCGAAGCACGACCACGGCGTCGATCTGGCAAACGAAAACATGGCGGCCTCGACTGCTTCCTACGAAGCGCTGATGGAAGCGCAACATGCCCCTGACGTCGCGCATGCACGCCGCCAGCGTGGCGCTCAAGTGGCGCTGTCCGTGGCGCTTCCCGTTCTATTCGCTTTGGTTGGCGTTGCGGTGTTTCTTCATGGCCGGCAGATATCCAGCCTGTCCTTCACGGCGCTGGGCGCTGGCGTGGTGGTGTTTTCGCTGTTCATGGCCGTTGGCGCGCTCGTCATGTTGTTCCGTCCTAACAAGGAAGACGAACGGCGCGCCGCTCAAGAGCGCGACGCGCATTGGGTGATGCTGCAAGACCGCAAGAAGCTCGAGGCGGTCGAGGCGGCGCGTGATGCCTGCGCGCAGTCCATCCGCAACCAACTGGACGATGCGGGCCTCGCATCTGCGGAAGGGTCGCTGCGTCGCGCGCGATCGCTGCTTGACGAAGCGCACGAGGGCCGCTCCGAACGGGAGCTTCTCGACCAGCGCCGCCGTGCTTTGGTGTCGCGCCTGAGCTCGGTGGACGGTGCCATCGCCGAAGCGAAGGAGCGTCGTCGCGAGGCGTTTTGCGAAGCCGGTCTCGACGGGACGGATTCTCTTGCCCGCTTCGATGAAGAGCTTGCGCGTGCGAACCGCCGCCGTTCTGCACTGCTGGAAGCCAGCCAGGGCATGAATCGCCGTTACGGCGAGCTCCAGCAAACGCTCGCCCAGGCGCAGGAGGCCCACCAGCTCGACGAGCTGAGGATCCAACTGCAGCAGCTGCTCACGCGACAGGAGGAAAGCGCCCGCGAATATGCCACGCTGCTGCTGGCTCGCCGCATGCTGCGCGCGTCCATCGCCACTTGGGAGAGCAAAAGCCAGCCCGAGGTGTACCGCCAGGCAAGCCGATACCTGCAAATCATGACCGACGGAGCATGGGAAGAGGTGCGGATGTCGCAGGAAGGCACGCTGCAAGTGGTGGACGCAGCGCAGACCGCGCGCAAGCCGGTCCACCTTTCGCTTGGTACGCGGCAACAGCTCTACCTGGCGCTTCGTATCGCCTTGCTGCAGCAGGCCGACAACGTGGGTCGTGCCATCCCCGTGTTTGCCGACGACATTCTGGTCAATTTCGATGCGCGCCGCCGCCGCGGAGCCGCACGCGCTCTGGCCGAACTCGCCCGCACGCGCCAAGTGGTTCTGTTCACCTGCCACGAGGAAGTGGCCAAAGCCCTGCGCAAAGCCGACCCCGGCCTCACGGAACTGGGGCTGTAGCGCAGCGGAAGTCTTCCAACTTCGTTTTGGCCAGCCATTCTCCGCTCTTCTGGAATCTCGCTCGAGAATCGTGGGAAACGGCGCTCTACCTGCATGAGTGCTCGCCGACTCGGCTATACTATTGAGTTTGCGGGACGATGCGTCAACGGAGCGTGTTCCGCATCTCGACGAAAGGAATAGCAATGCCCAGGACGGTACTCGTCGGAGCCCAGTGGGGCGATGAAGGCAAAGGCAAGATCACCGATCTCATTGCCAGCGACTACGATTACGTGGTGCGCTACCAAGGCGGCAACAACGCAGGTCACACGGTTATTCATGGAGACAAGAAGCTTGCGCTGCATCTGATGCCGTCGGGTGTTATGTACGAGCACGCGGTGCCGGTCATCGGCAACGGCGTGGTCATCGACCCCGGCGTGCTGATCACCGAGATGGCCATGCTCGAAGCAGAGGGCATCTCCTGCAAGAATCTGAAGATCAGCTGCGACGCCCACATCATCATGCCCTACCACAAGGACCTCGACGGCGCCGACGAAAAGCGCCTGGGCGAAAACCAGATCGGCACCACCAAGCGCGGCATCGGCCCCTGCTACCAGGACAAAGCCGCCCGCAAGGGCATCCGCGTGCAGGATCTTCTGGACGAGAAGATCTTCCGCCTGAAGGTGGCCACCGCTCTTGCTCAGAAGAACCCCATCCTCGAAAAGATCTATGGCCTGCACACCTACACCGTGGAGGAGATCTGCGAGGAGTACCTGCCCTACGCGCGCATCCTGCAGCCCTACATGGCCGAGACGGCACAGCTGCTTAACGACGCGCTGCGCGATGGCAAGTCCATCCTGTTCGAGGGCGCGCAGGGCACGCTGCTCGATATCGACCATGGTACGTATCCGTACGTGACCTCTTCCTCGTGCTGCGCCGGCGGCGCGGCGACGGGTTCTGGCGTTGGCCCCACCGCTATCGAACGCGTGCTGGGCATCCAGAAGGCATACGTTACGCGCGTGGGTGGCGGTCCGTTCCCCACCGAGCTGCGCTTTGCCGAAAACGGCGGCGAGGGTGAGGAAGCCGAGATGGGCGAGCGCCTGTGCGAAGCCGGCCACGAGTTCGGCGTGACCACCGGCCGCAAGCGTCGCTGCGGATGGTTTGATGCCGTCATCGCACGTTACGCTGCCGAGGTCAACGGCCTCACCGACGTTGCGCTCACCAAGCTTGACGTGCTTTCCGAGTTTGACACCATCAAGGTGTGCACCGCTTACGAGTGCGATGGCAAGTTCTACGATTACTTCCCCATGCAGCAAAGTGTGTTGTTCCACGCCAAGCCCGTTTACGAGGAGCTTCCTGGCTGGAAGGGCATCGACATTACCGGTTGCAAGACCTACGAAGAGCTGCCCGAAGCCACGCGCAACTACATCGAGCACCTCGAAGAGCTCGCCGGCGTACGCATCAGCATCATCTCCGTTGGCGCCGATCGCGATCAAACTATTCTCCACGGCTGGGACAGGTAAGGCAAAGTTTGCGGCGGCAGGTCGGATTGGGTTGTCCGCGTGCCGCACGGCGGGGGAGGGGCTCGTGCTCAAACAGTCCTGAGCTCGCACGAAACGTCCACTGGACGTTTCGGCTCGTGCGGAAACTGCGCGCAACCCCCTCCCCCGCCGCGCGGCACGCCACATAATGCGGCCCGGGCCGCAAACATGCGAAAGGAATGAAGATGAACATTTTGGTGTTGGGTAGCGGTGGGCGTGAGCATGCTATTGCTTGGGCTATCGCGAAGTCGCCGAAGTGCGACAAGCTGTTCGTGGCGCCGGGCAATGGCGGCACGGCGGGCGTTGCCGAGAACATCCCCAACCTCGACATGATGAACGGCGATGCCGTTTTGGGTTTTGTGCGCGATCGCGAGATCGACCTGGTGGTCATTGGCCCCGAGGCTCCGTTGGTTGCTGGTGTTGCCGACTCGCTGCGCGCTGCGGGCATTCCCGTGTTCGGCCCCAACGCTGAAGGCGCCCAGCTTGAGGGCAGCAAGGATTACAGCAAGAAGTTCATGGGCGACAACGACATCCCCACGGCCGCCTACGCCACGTTCACCGAGTGCGAGTCGGCGCTCGCATACGTGCGCGAGCAGGGCGCGCCTATCGTCATCAAGGCCGACGGTTTGGCAGCAGGCAAGGGTGTTGTGGTTGCGGAGACGCTGGCGGATGCCGAAGAAGCAGTGCGCAACTGCTTTGACGGCGCGTTTGGCGCTGCGGGCAGCAAGGTGGTCATCGAGGAGTGCATGACCGGCCCGGAGTGCTCGCTTCTGGCGTTTGTTTCCAACGGCAAGGCGCATTGCATGGCGCCGGCGCAGGACCACAAGCGCGCCTTCGATGGCGACAAGGGTCCCAACACCGGCGGCATGGGCGTGTACTCCCCGGTGCCCATCGTCACCGACGACGAGATGGCTGCCATGGTGAAAGTCATGGAGACCGCTGCCGCGGCAACCGCGCGCGAGCCGTTCGCCGCTGACTATCGTGGTGTGCTGTACGGCGGGTTCATGCTGACGCCGCAGGGTCCCAAGGTTGTTGAGTACAACGTCCGCTTTGGCGACCCCGAGACGCAGGTTGTTCTGCCGCGCCTCGAGTCCGACCTGGTGGACATCATGATGGCGGTCGCGGAAGGCCGCCCCGACGACATCGATCTGGCATGGTCCGACCGCTGGGCCGTGTGCGTGGTGCTGGCAAGCGCCGGTTACCCCGGTTCCTACGAAAAGGGCAAGGTCATCCTGGGTATCGACGAAGCCGAGGAGCTCGACGGCGTGACGGTGTTCCATGCGGGAACCGCTCTCAACTCTGACGGTGAGCTGATCACCGCTGGTGGTCGCGTGCTGAACGTGGTGGCCTTGGGCGACACGTTCGAAGAGGCTCGCGAGCAGGCTTACCGTGCGTGCGACCTCATCAACTTCGAGGGCAAGCAGTTCCGCTCCGACATCGGCGAGAAAGCCAGCCGCGGCCGAGAGGCATGGGCTTAAAGGATGCTGTCCGAACGATTGTTGTCCAAGGTGGTGCGGCAGTGCACCAACCAGTATTTGAAGCTGCGTCCCACCGATGAGACGCACGTGCCTGCGCCTGAACCAGGCAAGCGCTACATGCTGTACGCGCATGTGCCGTTCTGCGAGCGGCTGTGCCCGTACTGCTCGTTCAACCGCTTCCCTTACGCGGAGGATCGCGCGCGCCCGTACTTCCAGAACATGCGCAAGGAAATGCGCATGTTGAAGGATCTCGGCTACGACTTCGAGAGCCTGTACGTGGGCGGCGGCACCCCCACCATCATGATCGACGAGCTGTGCGAGACCATCGATCAGGCACGCGACCTGTTCTCGATCAAAGAGGTGTCGAGCGAGACCAACCCCAACCACTTGATTCCCAGCTACCTGAACAAGCTGAAAGGCCGCGTCCAGCGCCTGTCCGTTGGCGTACAGAGTTTCGACGACGGGCTGCTGAAGCAGATGGATCGCTACGACAAGTACGGCAGCGGCGACGAGATCGTTGCACGCATCCAGGAGGCCAGCCCGTACTTCGTGTCGATGAACGCCGACATGATCTTCAACTTCCCGGCGCAGACGGAAGACATTCTCATCAGCGATATCGAGCGCGTGATCGAAAGTGGCGCAAGCCAGACCACGTTCTACCCGCTGATGGCCTCGCCGTCGGTCGAGCGCAGTTTGGCGCGCACGGTGGGCAAGGTCGACTACCAACGTGAGCAGCTGTTCTACCAGATCATCGACGAGCTTCTGTGTGGTGGCGAGAAGCCGCTGTTCACCCATGGCTCGGCGTGGACGTTCAACCGCCTGGACACCGTCGCGGCGGCAGAGGATGCGATGATCGACGAGTACGTGGTCGATTACGAGGAATACCCTGCCATCGGGTCCGGTGGCATCACCTACCTGGGCTCGAATCTGTACGTCAACACGTTCTCGGTGCGCGACTACAACGCCGCCATCGAGTCGGGTCGCATGTCCATCATGGGCAAGACCACGTTCAGCAAACGCGACCGCATGCGGTACCGTTTCATGATGCAGCTGTTCGGCGGTCGCCTGGACAAACGCGCTTGGCTGCGCGACTTCGACTGCACGGTGGAAGCGGGTCTTCCTGCGGAAATGGCGTTCATGAAGCTGTCGGGCGCGTTCGATCACGACAACGACGACGAGCTTACGCTCACGGCGAAGGGTCGCTATCTGCTGGTGGTGATGATGCGCCAGTTCTTCATCGGTGTGAACAACCTGCGCGATCAGGCGCGCGCCGCGCTCCCTGGCGAGGAGAAAGAGCTCCTGTTTGGGGAGGGCATCGCCTGCAAGTAAAATCGTCGCTTGACGGCGTATGGCCCATCCGGTAGAATACATCCTCGCATTCGCAAAGGATGCCATCCGGTCAGGTAGCTCAGTTGGTAGAGCAGGGGACTGAAAATCCCCGTGCCGGGGGTTCAAGTCCCTCTCTGACCACCATGATCTCAAAAGCCCCGCGCGCCGCGCGGGGCTTTTTAGTTCCGCGGGTCTGCCGACCCGCGGAACTACTCGTCCGCTGAGGGTTTCTGTGGTGCCGAATCTTCGCGCGATCCCTGGGACTCGCGTACCTTAGTACGCTTCGCCCCAGCGATCCCACGAATCTTCGGCACCACAGAAACCCTCAGCTACTTATGCTCGACCTGTTCGACAAAAAAAATGAGCGGTGGCGGGCGGTTATCCGGCCATGGAGCGGGCTTCGGACATGAGTTTGTCGATGCGGGCGGAGAGTTCGGCGCATTCCAACAGGTTGTTGCGCATGGCCTCGGGGTCGCTCGGCTGGGTTTTCTTGTAGGCGATCTTGTGTTCGAGGCTTGCCCACATGTCCATCGCCATCGTGCGCAGCTGCACTTCCACCTTCATAATCTTCTTTTCGTCGTACAGGAAAATCGGAATGGCGATCACCAGATGCAGGCTGCGGTATCCGCTGGGTTTGGGGTTGGCGATGTAGTCGATGCGCTCGATGAGCTGCACGTCGGTTTGGCGCAGCAGCGATTCAGCGATCAGGTACACGTCCGATTCAAACGAGCAGATCACACGAATGCCCGCAATGTCATCGATATGCTCCTCGATGGCCTCGACGGAAAACTCGATGCCCTTACGGTCGACCTTCTCCAAGATGCTTTCAGGCGTCTTAAGGCGCGACTCGATAGCATCGATCGGGTTGGCCTCGCCTTCGAGAGAAAGTTCTTCGTTCAGCACGCGAAACTTCGTTTCCACTTCCATCAAGGCACAGCGATAGTATGACATCAGCTCGCGGAACGGGCGGGACTGCTCCCTGATCCATTCGCGGGATTCTTCGGTGTTGAGCCTCGTCCGCAGCGCGGCTTCAAGCGATTCGATTCCGTTCGCCAGGATCCTCTGCATCGGGTTCCTTTCTCGTGTTGAATAAGCGCGCGGCAGCCGGAGGTGTGTCCCGAAGCTGAGACGCGCGACTATCCATTGTATCGGTGGGCGCGTCCGCGCCGCATACCCTCTTACCTTCGTCAAAGTATTGTTGACTTCCTCATTCCGCTCGACCCACCCGCTGTCGCAATGCTGGACCAGCCGGAGGCAAGACGTGGCGTCGCGATTCTCGCAGGGTCGACAGGCTTTTCGGGTTTTTTGCCCGTTTGATCGAGAAGTGTGCGACCAGTACCGAAGTGCTTCCCTCTGCTGCGAACAGCATTTTGCAAAGCCCCAGGTCAGAGGGCTTCCGCACGAAAGCCCTCTGTTCAGGCTGAAACAGAGAAGGCAGCAAGGTGCGCAATTTTCCCAAAACGGAGGGTTTTGAACGAACGAGCCCACGCACTTCGACAGAAAACGGTCAATTATTGCAAAAAGCCTGCGCGAGGCTGCGCGTAAACCTTCGGCTAAAGCCTGCGCAAAGCTGCGTGCGCAAGCCTTGGGGTTGATCCGTCAGACGCCGCCGCTGCATGCGCGGGCTTTCGGGTTGGGTCTTCGGATGCCGTGGTTGTGTCAGGCGCGTATACTTTCGACTACGGCAATTGCGAGGGAAGGATCGCCATGAAAGTAACGGTGCTGATGGAGAACGTGACCCCGTCCGCGCGCTTTGCGGCGCGTCATGGGCTCAGCCTGTTTTTGGAAAGCCAAGGGGCGCGCATCCTGTTCGACGTGGGACCGGACGAGTTCTTTTTGGAAAACGCCCTCGCGGTGGGCGTTGATGTGCGCTCAGCTCACGCGGTCGTAATTTCGCACGGGCATTCGGATCATGGCGGCGGGCTGAGGGCGTATCTCGACGCAACGAGCAAGCTTCTTGCGCCCGCGCCGATTTATGTGAACGAGCATGCATTCGAGCCGCATGCGGCGGGCACGCCGGAGAACCATCGCAACATCGGCCTGGATCCCGCTCTTGCAGATGACCCACGCTTTCTGAAGATTGGCGATCAGGTGGCACTTGGCGACAACCTGTTTCTGTTTTCTGCCGTTTCGATTGTCCACCCCATCGTCAAATCCAACGGCGTGCTGTTGGAGCAGGCAGGGGAAGGGTTCACCCCCGATTCATTCCGCCACGAACAAAGCTTGATCGTGACGGAAGGGGAGCGGCACATTCTTGTGTCGGGATGCTCGCATTGCGGCATCTTGAACATCATGGACAAGGCAGAGGAGCTTGTTGGTGCGCCGATGGATGTTGTCGTGGCGGGATTCCACCTGATGGATCCCGGCTCGGGAAAGGTCGAGGCACCGGAGTTCACGCGAGAACTCGCTTGCGAACTCGCAAAACGGCCTGCGCGTTACTACACGTTCCATTGCACCGGCCTCGACGCATATGGCATTTTGCGTGATGAGCTGGGTGAACGAGTGAGCTACCTGTACACGGGCGCGCAGGTGGAAGTGTAGGCCTTGCTTGAGTTCCGCGGCGGTCGATTTCGGCGCTGCGAGTGGTTTGAGCGCGTAAAATAGAGCAGATGTGAAAACTACGCAGGGAAGGGGCACAGAAATGGCATGTGACTGCAAGCCGGTTGTCGGCATCATCATGGGAAGCGAATCTGATATGCCGGCGATGGAGCCGTGCATGAAGCAGCTTGACGAGTTCGGGGTTCCGTACGAGGTGAAGGTTGCGTCGGCTCACCGCAAGCCCGAGATTGTGCATGAGTGGGCGTCCACTGCTCACGAGCGCGGCATCAAGGTGATCGTTGCTGCTGCTGGCAAGGCTGCTCATCTGGGTGGCGTTGTTGCAGCGTTCACCCCCTGCCCGGTCATCACCGTCCCCATGAAGACGAGCGATTTGGGCGGTCTCGACTCGCTGCTGTCGATGGTGCAGATGCCTTCCGGCGTGCCGGTCGCCTGCGTTGCCATCAACGGCGCGAAGAACGCTGCCATCCTTGCCGTCCAGATGATCGGCACCGGCTGCGACGATGCCCTCCAAAAGATCATCGACTTCAAAAAAGCCATGGCAGAAGCTTAGGGTTCCGTGGGCCTGCCGGCCCGCGGAACCACTCGTCCGCTGAGAGGGCCCGATGCACCCCGCCTTCGCGCGATCCCGAAGACTCGCGTACCCAAGTACGCTTCGCCTTCGCGATCCCGCGAATCCGGGGCACCTCGGGCCCTCTCAGCTTCTTGTGCTCAACCTGATGGACAAAATGAGAAAAAGTGACTGTCTCTTTTTCTCATTTCGGGTGCGCTGTCCGATGAAAATGTTCGACGGGAAGGGTCGGCCTGGGTGGCCGGCCTTTCTTGCTATATGATTCCGATAGAAAAACGAGGCCGAGGGGAAGCGGACAAACGATGACCAAGAAACTCCTGATGGCGAACGAGGCGTTCGCGCATGCAGCGCTGGAAGCGGGCGTGCGTGTGGTAGCCGGATACCCCGGTACACCGTCGTCCGAGCTGATCGAAACGGTTGCGCGCCTTCATGCCGAAGGGCGCGCGCATGGCGTGCATGTGGAGTGGTCGACCAACGAGAAGGCGGCGCTCGAGCTGCTTGCCGGCGCTTCGTATGCCGGCGCGCGTTGTCTGTTCACCTGTAAGCAGGTGGGTCTCAATGTGGCCAGCGATGCGCTCATGAGCCTCAACTATGTGGGTGTCAAGGGCGGTCTTGTTCTCTACGTTGCCGACGATCCCGGCCCCATCTCCTCTCAAACCGAACAGGATACGCGCCGTTTCGGCGACTTCGCAAAGGTTCCGGTGCTCGATCCCTCTACACCCGAAGAGGGGTTCGCCATGATCAAAGAGGCGTTCGAGCTGTCTGAGCGCCACGGCACGCCCGTCATCGTGCGCCCCACCACGCGCATTTGCCATGCTTCGACGTTCTTCGACGTGCAAGACGAAACGCATGCGCGCCCGCTGCCCGAAGAGGGGTTCCAGAAGAACCCGAAATGGATCATCTTCCCGCGGCGCGCCTATGAAGCGCACGACGAGATTTTCAACCGCCTGCGGATGATCCAGGACGAAGCCTGCAAAGACGGACTCTCGCAGTTCAACACGGTAATCGAAGTTGCACCCGGCATGCGCTTCGACGAGGCAGCGCGCCTCACTGGCTCCCAGTTCCTCGCGCGCAAGGATGCCGAAGGAGAGTACTCTGACGTGCTCGAATGGGAGGGCACCCCTCGCTTCGACTTCGAAACCCAGGACGGTCCGCACGTGGGCATCGTCGCCGGCGGCGTCTCTGCGGCGTACGTACGCGAGGCGCTGCGCCACTTGGAACGCAACCAGGCGGAGGAGGGTCTGCAGCTTCCCGCATACCGGTTCCTGCAGATCGGAACTCCGTTCCCCTTCCCCAAAGAGCTGGTTCGCGCGTTCCTCGATGGGCTTGACTGCGTGGTTGTCTACGAGGAGCTCGACAACGTGCTGGAGGATGGGCTTCTGCGCACGATGGGCGAGCATGGAATCCGCTGCCAGATAATGGGGTCGTCGTGTGGCCTGCGCTATCGCGGCGAGAATTCGACCAAGGAAATCCTCGGCAGCCTGAAAAGCTTCATGGCGGCGTTCGCCGACGCCGACATGGCTCACTACGCGCACTGCCCGGGCGACGGCAGCCCGCTTGTCGAGAACGTCGACGCGCTGCTTCCTGTTCGTCCTCCCGTACTGTGCGCGGGGTGCCCGCATCGCGGCAGCTTCTACGCGGTCAAGCGCGCGCTTGGCAAGCGTGAGGCGGTACCCTGTGGCGACATCGGCTGCTACACGCTGGGCAACGCCGCGCCGCTCAACGCGGTGGACACGTGCCTGTGCATGGGCGCGGGTATCACCATGGCGCAGGGGTTTTCGGTGGTGGAGTCCGACAAGAAGCAAGTTGCGTTCGTGGGCGACTCGACGTTCTTCGCCAGCGGCCTCACCGGCATCGCCAACGCCGTGTACAACGGGCACGACATCACCGTGTGCGTGCTGGACAACGCTACCACCGCGATGACCGGCGCGCAGCCGCATCCGGGCACAGGGGTCACGCTGATGGGGGAGCGGCGCAAGCCCATCGACATCGAAGGGGTCTTGCGCGCGTTGGGTGTGGAGTGCATCGTCGGTGCCGATCCGCTCGATCTACAAGGGTCGATCGACGCAGCGGCGGAGGCAATCGGTTTCGAAGGGCCTTCGGCGATCATCTTCCGTAGTCCGTGCGTGCAGCTGAAAAAGCCCGATCCGGTGCTTCACGTGAAACAGGAGCTGTGCACCGGCTGCAAGAAATGCATCACCGAGATCGGCTGTCCCGCCATCGGGTTCTCCGCCGAGGCGCAGGGAGCGCGCTCCAAGGATCGTGGCCAAGCGTTCATCGATCCCGGCCAGTGCAACGGATGCGGGCTGTGCGTTCAGGTGTGCCCCTTCGCTGCGATCCAAAAGGAGGCCGATCATGATTAACATCCTGCTTGTGGGTGTGGGCGGCCAGGGCACGGTGCTCGCCGCGAAGGTGTTGGCCCAGGCAGCGCAGAGCAAAGGCTGGCAGGTGCGCACCGCCGAGACGATCGGTATGGCGCAGCGTGGCGGAAGCGTGGTGTCGCACGTGCGCATGGGGTCGGAAGGCGAGCCGGTGCACGCGCCGCTGGTCGCGCCGGAAACCGCCGATGCGATCATCGCGTTCGAGCCCGGCGAGGCCGTGCGCTCGCTTCCTTACCTGAAGAAGACGGGAGCCGTGGTGACTGCAAAGGCGGTGGTGCAGCCGGTGACGGCGGCGCTGTCGACGAAACCGTACCGCACCGAAGACGTGATCGAAGCCCTGGGCGCTGCGCTCGCCGAAAGCGGTGGCAAGCTCGAGGTGGTTGATGCCGCACCCTTCCTCGAAGAGCTGGGCAACCGCCGCGCCCTCAACACGGTGCTGTTGGCAAGCGCCGTGGCGCGCGGTGCCGTGCCGCTGACCGTCGATGAGCTCAAAGAGGCAATCCGTGCCTGCGTCAAGCCGCGCTTCATCGAGATGAACCTGGCCGCGGTTGATGCGGTTGCCGATCGCTAACAGGCACTGTCCTCTTCTCGCGTTCCCGCGCACCCAGAGAGAAAGGGGCGCGCGCCACTTCTCATTGGCGTGAAACCAAAAAGAGCCGTCCGTCCCTTTCCCGAGCCTTTTTCTCATCGTGGCGCTTCAACAGGGTAAAGCGGTCGCTTAACAAACTTTTACTTGCGCGCTTCGCCGCTTCTGGTACTATGCATCGCATAAACCGTTGACGAGGAAGTAACGGTGGAAGCGCGCTCCCAGAGAGTCGGGGATGCTGAGATCCCGGCAGAAAGCGGTCCATCAAATGGCCCTCCGAGGGCTCGTGCAAATCGCCTGCCACCATGACTTGACGTAGTAGCACGAGACGGGTGCTCCCGTTACAGAGCAGAGGCGTGACTGGCAAAAGGGCCGGCGCGGCTCGTGAGTGGGTACCATGGGGGTACCAAGCAGTGGTGGCACCGCAGGAGTTTTCGCTCTTGTCCCTGCAAAGGATTTGTAGGAGACAGGGGCTTTTTTTATTGCCTTCGTCTCCAAAGCGAAAGGAGATGAAGATGACCAAGCGACCGAGCACCGAGTACAAGACTTACCTGTCCGAGGAAGAGCTGCCCACGCACTACTACAACGTGCGTGCCGACATGCCTGCGGATCACGCCCCGATGCTCAACCCTGCAACGCTCAAGCCGGTGACCGTGGACGACCTCTCGCCCGTGTTCGCCACCGAGCTTGCGCGCCAAGAGTTCAACGCCACCGACCGGTTCATCCCGATCCCCGAGCCAGTGCGCGAGTTCTACCGCATGTACCGCCCTTCGCCGCTGGTGCATGCGAAGTTTTTCGAAGAGGCGCTGGGCACGCCCGCAAAGATCTTCTACAAGTTCGAGGGCAACAACACCTCCGGATCTCACAAGCTCAACTCCGCCATCGCCCAGGCCTACTACGCCAAGGAACAGGGCCTGACCAGCCTCACCACCGAAACGGGCGCCGGCCAATGGGGCACTGCGCTTGCCATGGCGTGCGGCTTCTTCGGCCTTGATTTGCATGTGTTCATGGTGAAGTGCTCGGCGCAACAGAAGCCCTACCGCAAGGCAGTCATGGAAACATACAACGCGCGCGTGACCGAATCGCCTTCAAACGAGACGGCGGTTGGCCGCGCCATCCTGGCGAAGGATCCCAACAACACCGGATCGCTCGGCACCGCCATTTCCGAAGCGGTAGAGGAAGCTACCTCCACCGAAGGCTGCCGCTACGCACTTGGCAGCGTGCTCAACCAGGTGCTGCTGCACCAGTCGATCATCGGCCTGGAGACTAAGGCGGCGCTCGACAAAATCGGCGTGGAGCCCGACGTCATGATCGGCTGCGCCGGCGGCGGCTCGAACCTGGGCGGCCTCATCGCACCGTTCGTTGGCGACAAACTCCAAGGCAAGCGCGCGCCGCACTTCATCGCGGTGGAGCCGGCGAGCTGTCCTACGCTCACGCGCGGCACGTTCGCCTACGACTACTGCGATGTAGGCAAGGTCACGCCGCTTGCGAAGATGTACACGCTGGGTTCCGGGTTCATTCCCTCGCCCAACCATTCGGGCGGTCTGCGCTACCACGGCATGAGCCCTATTTTGTCGCAGCTCTATCACGACGGCACCTTGGACGAGGCGCGCTCGGTCGAGCAGACCCGCGTGTTCGAGGCCGCCACGCTGTTCGCGCGCGTGGAGGGAACGCTGCCGGCGCCCGAGTCGGCACACGCCATCCGCGTTGCCATGGACGAGGCGCTCAAATGCAAGGAGACTGGCGAGGAAAAGGTCATCGTGTTCGGTCTTACCGGCACGGGCTATTTCGACTTGGCCGCTTATTCCGCGTTCCGCAACGGAACCATGGTCGATTACATCCCCACCGACGAAGACCTCGCGGTGGGCTTCGCGAACATCCCGCATCTGGAGGGCATCCAGTAAGATTGAAACCGAAACGCGCGGCAGTCGGCGGGTTGGCAGCCGAATCGCTTCACCGATCCGCTTGCTCAACCAAATCGACCGCCGCGTGAAGGAGAGGAAAGAGGAACCCATGCAGCTCACCGACGAACAGTTCTCCCTGTTGAAAGACCAGTTCCGCACGCTCAAGGACCGCTCCCCGTTCTACGCCAAGAAGTTCGAGGACATCGATCTGTCCGACGTGCAGATCCAGGCGGATTTCGAGAAGCTGCCCTTCTCTGAGAAAGCCGACCTGCGCGCCGCCTATCCGTTGGGACTGCAGGCGGTTCCTGACGAAGAGGTTGTGCGCATCCATAGCTCGTCGGGCACCACGGGCACGCCAGTCATCATCCCCTACACCCAGCAGGATGTCGACGATTGGGCCGTCCAGTTCGCGCGTTGCTACGAGACGGCGGGCATCACCAACAATGACCGCATCCAAATCACGCCGGGATACGGTCTGTGGACGGCGGGCATCGGTTTTCAGCTGGGCGCCGAGCGCCTGGGCGCGATGGCCATCCCGATGGGCCCGGGCAACACCGAGAAACAGCTGCAGATGATGCAGGATCTCAAGTCCACCGTGCTGGGCGCTACTAGCTCGTATGCGTTGCTGCTTGCCGAGGAGATCAACGAGCGCGGTCTGCGCGACAAGATTTACCTGCGCAAGGGCGTCATCGGCTCCGAGCGCTGGGGCGAGAAGATGCGCCGCCGCATCGAGAACGAGCTAGGCGTGGAGATCTTCGACATCTACGGCCTCACCGAGGTGTACGGCCCCGGCATTGGCATCTCGTGCCACGAGCACGCAGGCATGCACGTGTGGAGTGACTACGTCTACATCGAGATCGTCAACCCCGACACGGGTGAGGTTCTGCCCGACGGCGAGACGGGCGAGCTCGTGCTCACCACGCTGTGCAAGCAGGGCGCGCCGCTCATCCGCTATCGCACCCACGACCTCACGCGCATCATCCCCGGCGCCTGCAAGTGCGCGCATGGCGATAGGCATCCGCGCATCGACACGCTGGTCGGCCGCACCGATGACATGTTCAAAGTGAAGGGCTGCAACATGTTCCCCGCCCAGGTGGAGGACGTCATCGCCATCACCAGCGGCGCCAGCTCCGAGTACCAGGTGATGATCGAGAACATCTCGGGCCGCGACGTGCTGACGGTGTTGTTCGAGACTCCGCTTGAGGGCGACGAGAAAAAGCGTTGCGAAGAGGAGCTCGCCGGCATCTTCAAGGCGAAGATCGGCTGCACCCCCGACGCCGTCGGCGTCCCCATGGGCGAACTGCCGCGCAGCGAAAAGAAGACCAAGCGCATCTTCGACAGCCGCTACTAAATGAGAAAAAGGGACAGTCACTTTTTCTCATTCCGACACAGCGTCCGGCAGGGCACCCTGCCGGACGCACGCGGTGTTCAGGCAGGCCGCACCGGTGCTTGTGATAGTATGAAGCGCTGTTTGGTTTCGTTTTCGTTTGGGAAAGACCTGCTTTGAGATCCATTGCGCTTCAAAAAGTTCGCAACGTGCGCGATTTGGGTGGAATCCCCGTTGAGGGTGGCCGCGCTGTCGCACCGGGCCTCTTTTTCCGCGGAGCAGCGTTGAACGAGGCAACCCCCGAAGACCAAACGCTTCTCTTCTCCGAGTTGGGCATCACGTGCGTCATCGACGTGCGCTGCGGATGGGAGCGCGAGGCGAAGCCCGACATCGCCGTTCCCGGCGTGGAAAACCTGCACATTCCCTTTTTTGACCTGGAGAAAGTCGGCGTCGAATACACCGAGCCCGCCGCAGGCACCAAAGTGGTTGGCCGTGATGTCGCCTGCGATCCGCTGCGATTCTACGGCGCCATGTCGAACGTGCTCACGGCGGCGCAGATGCGTGAAGCGGTTCACTGTGCGTTTTCCCACGCGCTTGAGGGCAAGCCGGTCTACCTTCACTGCAGCGGTGGGAAAGACCGCGCAGGCATTCTGGCAATGCTGATTCTCGCGATCTTGGGCGCAAGCCAAGAAGATATCCTTGCCGATTATCTGCTTACCAACGAATCGCGCGACCGCCATTACGAAAAGGAGTTTCAGCGCTTCCTTCGCTTCGCCGACGGCAACGAGGAGCTGGCCCACAAACTCACGTGCGGCCATCGCGCCAATCCCGAGAACCTGCAGGCATTCTACGATTCGCTGGATGTGCGCTATGGCGGTATCGAGGCGTTCATCGTGGAGGTGCTGCAGATCGATCGCCACTACCGCGCACGCTTGAAAGAGCAGCTGACTGTTCCTGCGCTCTAGAGTCGGGCTGCTCCCTACAGCTCGAAGCAGTCCCGCGCCAGCATCTCCATGAACTCGTCCGCCAAATAGAGCGGAAACTTTTCCCGCGTGCGTTCGGTCATGTGCCCGCCGTCGCGCCCGAGGTAGGTGGTCATTGCCTTGCAGAACCAGGTGGTGGAGCGCAGTGCCGTCATCATGCGGAACGCGCGGAAGCGCCCATCGAAGCTGCCACGCGGGAAGCGCCCGTCAACTGCGCGCCAGTACTCCTCGATGATGCTGTTCGCTTGTTCGGCGGTGAAGAAGAAGGTGCTGTCCCAAAACGTGGTGGTAGGTGCCACGAAATACGCGAGATCCTGTGCAACCTCTCCCACAATGGGGCGCTCCCAATCCACGAAGAAACCGGGGTTGTTGCGCCAGCCTTCAATGTTGGCAGCCGCGGCTTCGGCAGATCCCTTCGGGATAAGGAAGTGCGCTGCGAGCGTTTCCGTGTTCACGATATGCCGGCATTCTGCCGGATCGCTGGGGGTGTCCAGCGTGTCTTGTGCCGCCGCGATAAAGCGCTCGGTCCATCGCGTGAGGCTCGCGTCCTCACACCCAGATGAGCGATACGTTTTGAAGCGTGCAACGCATTCATCAAAGAGTCCGCGCAGAGGATCGGTGGGGCGGTAAAGCGGACGGTGTTCGGCGTCGTCGATGCGCACCGCATGGATGTCGGCCATGAGCTGCGTCGCGCATTGCAAATCGCCCGGGCGCAAGTTGTCGAAATCGAGGCGGTCTCCCTCGCAGAAGCTCTCCACAAGCGCGCCTTCACCCGGCGCTTCCGGCGAGGCGTCCAGATAAAGGGGAAGGGGAGCGCGCCCGGATTCCGCAAGCAGCTGCAACGCGGCGAACTCGTAGGCAATCTGCTTATCGTGGAACGGCTGCGGGGAAACGTTGATGCGCAGTACGAACTTCCGACCCGTGCGCGGATCGGCAAACCAGAAGTTGCGGTTGTGTTCGCCTTCGCCCAGGTAATGCGGCACCAGCTCGACGCCATTGGAAACGCCCAGCGCTTCGCGAAGAGCAGCGTTTTCCGCAAGATAGCGCGCTGCAAGCTCTCTGTCGCGCCCGTCGAGATCCATCGTGCTCCTTTCGCATCGCCTGAGCAGGTATTGCCTCCAATTCCTTATTGTATCGGGAGGATTCGTCTTCGCGTTTTCCGAAGCAGGCGATTGGTAATCTTTTCGCAACATGGCGCGCGCTTTGATGTGCTAAAGTCTGTCCATGCCTTGTTCAGGAGAACATATCGTCAATGAATTCCGCGGTGCCGGTTGCGCCGGTGCTTCTGCGTCCTCCTGCCTTTCGAACGTCGCGTTCTCCTATCTGTATTCCTATCGATATCTGTAGCACATGGGCTTGCCTGTGCTGACGTTTCGCGTGCGCACCCGCGCATTGCGTGCGTAGCTGCAGTCAAGGTCATGTGCGCCTCCGCAGCCGCCTGGTTGCCGGAGATCGGCGCGCTCGCGCGTCGTCGGCATCCAGGGTGTCCGCAATCGCCGCCGTCGGGCGGCCCTCTGGATAGGAATACCTCTCATGATCGAAAAAGTATGCATGGTGCTCATCTTCATCGGCGTTGCGGTGGGTGTGGGCATCTACTGTCGCAAGTCGACGTCCACCGTTGACGGGTTCGTATTGGGCGGCCGCAACGTCGGCCCGTGGATGAGCGCGTTCGCTTACGGGACCAGCTACTTCTCAGCCGTCGTGTTCGTCGGCTACGCCGGCCAGTTCGGCTTCAAGTACGGCATCGCCGCTGTGTGGGCGGGCATCGGCAACGCTATCTTGGGATCGCTTCTTGCCTGGTGGGTGCTCGGTCCGCGCACGCGCGAGATGACGCATCGTCTGGGCGCACAGACGATGCCGGAGTTCTTCGGAAAGCGCTTTCAGTCGAAGGGGCTGCGCATTGCGGCGGCGGCGATCATCTTCGTCTTCCTGATCCCCTACACGGCATCGGTCTACAACGGGCTGTCGCGTTTGTTCGGAATGGCGTTCGGGCTGCCCTACGATGTGTGCGTGATCGGGATGGCAGTAGTGACCTGCATCTACGTCGTCGTCGGCGGCTACATGGCAACGGTGATGAACGACTTCATCCAGGGCATCGTGATGCTGGTGGGCATTGTGGCGGTCATCGCCGCCGTGCTTGCTGGCAACGGAGGATTTGCAGAAGCGATCATCCAGCTGTCGCAGGTCCCTGCCGAGGGCACTGCGCTTGAAGGGGCGTTTACCAGCATGTTTGGCCCCGACCTGTTCAACCTGTTGGGCGTGGTCATCCTGACCAGCTTGGGCACGTGGGGCCTGCCGCAGATGGTGCAGAAGTTCTACGCCATCAAGAGCGGCCCGGCGGTGAAGCAGGGTGCCATCATCTCCACGCTGTTCGCGTTTGTGGTCGCGGGCGGATCGTACTTCCTGGGCGGGTTCGGCCGCCTGTACAGCGACCAGATTGAATATGCCGCCGACGGCACGCCCATCTACGACTCCATCATCCCCACGATGCTCTCGTCGCTGCCCGATATCCTCATCGGCATCGTCATCGTGCTGGTGCTATCCGCGTCGATGTCGACCCTCTCGTCGCTGGTGCTTACGTCGTCGTCCACGCTCACCATCGACGTGATCAAGGGCAACATCGTGAAAGACATGTCCGAGAAGAAACAGCTCTCCTGCATGCGCGTTTTGCTGGTGCTGTTCATCATCGTGTCGGCTGTGATGGCGCTCGTGCAGTACCACTCCAGCATCGTGTTCATCGCACAGCTGATGTCCTACTCGTGGGGCGCGCTCGCCGGCGCGTTCTTGGGCCCGTTCCTCTGGGGACTCTACTCGGGACGTATCTCCAAGGCGGCGGTGTGGTGCTCGTTTGTCCTGGGCGTGGGGCTGACGGTGGTCAACATGGCGTTGGGCTTCGCCGGCACGCCGCTCATCGCCTCGCCCATCAACTGCGGAGCGCTGTGCATGCTGCTCTCGCTTATCGTCGTGCCGCTGGTGAGCTTGGTCACCAAACCGGTTCCGTTCGAGGTGAACCCGCCCACGCTGCAAGGTGCCATCGACCGCGAGTTCCAGCGAGAGCTCGAAGTGGAAGAGTCGCTGGAGCAGCCCTTCGAGAAGATTATCCGGGAAGCACGCAAAGAACGCGCCCTCTGAGGCAAAAAAGGGGGAGGGCGTCCTCCCCCCTTTTTTCTGCTAGATGCCCAGCACTTGCATGACGAGCAAAATGATGGTGAGAATGGTCACGATGGCCACCGTCACCCAGATGAGGATGCGCGAAACGATGCCGCTGCGATGTTCGCCCATCACGTGCTTGTCTGCGGCGATGAGAGCCATGAACACCAGCAATACAGGCAGAATGATGCCGTTGATAAACTGAGCCGTGAGCATCACGGTCATCAGGTCGATACCGGGGATGAGCACGATCGCAGCGGCCAGCACGATGATGAATGTGAAGATGCTCTTGAACAGCGGCGCTTCACGCCATTTAAACGAAACGCCCGCTTCCCAGCCGAACGCCTCGCAAATGACGAATGCTGTGGTGAGCGGCAGCACGCATGCTGCCAGGAAAGACGCAGCGATAAGCCCGATGGCGAACAGTGCTTCAGCATAGGGGCCGGCGAACGGTGCCAGCGCCGAAGCCGCGTCGGCTGCCGAAGAAATCTCGATGCCTTGGGGGAACAGCACGGTGCCGGTGGTGACGATGATGAACCACGCCACGAGGCAGGCGGCGATGGTGCCGGCTACAACGTCGACCTTCTGAAGCGGGTACTCCTCCATGTCAACGCCCTTCTCGACGACGTTGCTCTGGGAATAGAACATCATCCACGGCGCAATGGTAGTGCCGATCATCGAGATGATCAGCGGAATGAAGCTCTGGTCGTTCACGATGCGCGGAACCACAGTACTGTGCAGTGCGTCGTTCCAGTTGGGCTGCGCCAAAAATGCTGCCACCACGTAGGTCACAAACACAAGCGACAGGATGAGGAACACTTTCTCAACGCGCTTGTAGCTGCCGCCAACCACCAAAAGCCACACAGCGACGGCAGCCACTGGCACAGCCACGTAGCGCGACACACCGAACATCTCCATGCCCGATGCGATGCCGGCGAATTCCGAGAATGTGGTGCACACGTTGCCGACGAGCAGGGCAAGCATCGCCAACGCGGTGAGGCGGATGCCGAAGCTCTCGCGGATAAGCGCGGCGAATCCCTTGCCGGTGACGGCGCCCATCTTCGAGGCGGTCATCTGGACAACCAGCAGCAACACGCACATGACGGGGATGACCCATAAGGTGGCGTAGCCGAATTTCGCACCCACGGTGGAGTACGTCGAGATACCGCCTGCGTCGTTGCCGGCCATGGCAGTAACGATGCCAGGGCCAAGCGCGGCGAGCACCAACAACAGCTTGCTGCGCTGCTTTTTTACGGGCGCAGCATCGACTGGAGTTTCGGCGAGTTCGGTTCCGGCGCTTTCTGCCAATGCGGCATCGGCACTCTGTTTGGCGGCGAGCCGGCGCTGCTGCTCCTGGGACCACTGCGCACGCGCCGCCGCACCCGCCTTGTGCTGGGCGATGGTGCTCGGGCGCGCTGCCGAACTGCCCTTCATGCGCGAGATCGGTTTGCGCGCCGCAGTCTGCTTCGACCGCGTTGCGCGCAGCGCCTTGGCGTTCTTTTTCTTACCCAGCGTCATGGTTTAGCTCCCAATAACACCGGTGATCTGCAGCAATATGAGGGTGTAGAGGCCCAAGCCCGCGGCTGCCGCCACCACGATACCCACGATCTTGAGCGCCGACGCCTTCATCTTGTCGCCGCTCACGTCCTCCTCGATGGCGTCCCATGCGTCGTCGACGGTGACAATGCCCAGAAGCGCGCCATGCTCGTCGCAGACCGGCATGGCGGGGATGTCGTATTTGAAAATGTCGGCCGCGACGTCATCTTCCTCTTCATCGGGCGGCACCGAGATGATGTCGTCGTACATGACATCCTGAATGAGAGCATCGTCGCGCGCCAGAACCAGCGTGCGGAGCGAAAGCACGCCCACCAGCTTGTCGTATTCGTCAAGCGCGTACACGTAGTGAACGGTGGGGTGGTCTTCCGGCAGCTCGCGCAGCACTTCGATGGTCTGACCAACCGTGTCGGTTTGGTGCACTGCGACGAACTGGGTGGTCATCATGCCGCCCGCCGTACCGTCTTTGTAGCCCAGAAGGCGGCGGATTTCGGCAGCGTCTTCAACGCCCATCAGGCGCAACAGCGTTTCCGCTTTTTCATATGACAGGTCACGCACGATGTCGGCAGCGTCGTCGGGATCCATGTTGCCCAGAAGGTCGGCTGCGCGGGCTTCGTCCAGGTCTTCGATGAAGTCGGCCTGGTACTCATCTTCCATCTCCGACACCGCTTCGGTCGCTTGCGCGTCGTCCAAGTGCTTGAACACGTTGGCGCGCTGCTGCGGGTCGAGCTGCTCCAAAATGTCAGCAACGTCGGCAGGATGAAGCTCGTCCAAACGCTTGTGTGTGACGGAAAGCTGCACTTCCGAAAGGTCACGGTCGAGCAGGTCCATGTAGTTCCAGGCGATGAGCTTCTCGTCGATGCGCTTGTGGAACAGGCCGGCAGCGGCAACGACCGCTTTCTCCAAAAGGGGTGAAAGCCCGCGCAGGATGCCGCGAGTGCCAACTTCGGCACCCAGAAGGCGCAGTTGCGAGCCAGATTCCGAAAGCTTGAGGTCGTTTACGCGCACGACCTTCATGCCCTGCGTGTCGACGATCTGTCGATCCAAAAGGTCGCGCGCAAGCAGAACCTCTTCAGGCTGCAGATAGCTGAAGCGGATGTCTTTGGCAGGCACCGAAAGCTCGATGCCGTCCTCATCGAATTTGCCGACGTACTTGCGCCAGGAAATCATGAACGGCACCTTGCCCGGCCCTTGGAATGCCAGGCTGGTGATGCGGGGGAACACCTCGCCGGTAGAGATGGCAAGATCCGAGATCGTGCCGATCTTCTCGCCGGTGGCGTCCACGACGGGTTTTCCCGTCATCTGAGACAGATAGAGCATGGGCTTTCCCTTACGTCCATCGCGCAGTACCACCCTTCATCGTACCAACGTGCTCCGTCAAGCGAAGTCAAACGTAAGTAAAATTGCAGGATGATTGAGCGCGCAGCAGCCGTCTTCCGACTGCCGACGCAAAGGAAGGAAGTCGGAAGTTACTTACTGTGAGGTTTCGGTTTTCGAACCTTCAAGCAAGTTCCTTTCCTTCAGATACAAAAAAACCGCACGTGCTGGGGTCAGTCGTTGCGGTAGGTGCCTTAGTGGTGCGCCGTGAGGGATTCGAACCCCCGACGTACTGATTCGTAGTCAGTCCCTCTATCCAGCTGAGGTAACGGCGCACGTCGAAACAGCAGACGATATTATGCTCGCAACGGCGGGGCGTGTCAACGGGTTATTTTTCCCGAGTGAAACCTTCTTCACAGGCTCTTCACCTCCGCATGGTCGCGGTTCGCGGCGCAGGGTCGGGCGGTTATACTGATCATTTGGACTGAAAGAGCGCCGCTGCGGCGCTTGGTGGAAAGAACAGGTGAAACACATGGGCGCACGACTGACCTGCGCGAAAGCGGTTTCCGGGTTGGCCACATGGGGCTTGCGGAACGTGTTCAAGCGACCGGCGGGCAACCTTCCCGGCAAACTTGCGATGCGCATCGACCCGCAGATCATCGCGCATCTTGCCGACAAAGCGCGCGAAGGGTCGGTCGTCGTGGTGGGCACCAACGGTAAGACCACGGTGACCAATCTGCTGGCTGATGCTTTGGAGGCCGCGGGGAAAAGCGTCATTTGCAACCGCGCTGGAGCGAACCTGAGCTCGGGCGTTGCTTCCACGTTGCTGCATGCAAAGCCCGCCGACGTTGCGGTGATCGAAAGCGACGAGTTGTGGCTTGCGCGTACGGCCCCCCAGCTCAAGCCGCGTCTGATTGTGCTTCTGAACCTGTTCCGCGACCAACTGGACCGCATGGGCGAAATCGACCGCATTCAAGACAGCATCGTCGGCGCGTTGGAGAAAACTCCGTCGGCGACGCTCGCCTTCAATGCCGACGATCCGCTGTGCGCTGCCATCGCCGAGCGCGTGCGCAACCCCAAGCTCGCCTTCGGCGTGGAAGGGGACATGGGCCTTGCGCAAAACACCGTTGTCGATGCGCAGATGTGCCAGAAGTGTCTTTCCATGATGGAATACGACTACCGTCAGTACGGCCAGCTGGGCGAATATCATTGCCCGTCGTGCGGGTTCGCGCGTCCGGCGCGGGCCTGGTCGGCCTCCGACGTTTCGCTTGGCGTCGACGGTTTGCGCTTTTCGGTGTCGCGCGCGACAGAAGGTGGCGCCGATGGCGTCCGCTTCGACCTGGAAGCGCCTTTCACCGGTGCCTACATGGTGTACAACCTGCTGGCGGTTGCGGTGGGGGCATTCGAGATGGGGGCAACGCCTGAGGCCATTCAGCGCGCAATCGACAACTTCGACCCGCAGAATGGTCGTCTGCAGCGCTTTGCAGTGCAAGGGCGCTCGGTGCTGTTGAACTTGGCTAAGAACCCCACGGGCTTCAATCAGAACCTGAAGATCATCCTTCAGGACAAGGGCCCCAAAACGGTCGCGTTCTTCATCAACGATAAAGCAGCCGACGGGCATGATGTCTCGTGGTTGTGGGACATCGACTTCGAGGAGCTTGCCGGACAGGAAGGCCTGCGCGTGTTCGCGGGCGGCATTCGCGCCAACGACATGCAGGTGCGCCTGAAGTACTCGGGTGTGGAAGCCGGTGTGGTTGCCGATGCTGCCGACGTGCTGTCGAAATCCGCTTCCGACGAGCGTGGCGCTCACGTGTACCTTATTGCCAACTACACCGCGCTTCCCGCCCTCCGCACGGATCTGACCCGCATGCAGGAAGAAGGAGGCGCATCTCTTCCGCCCGTCCAGGACGTGTCCGCACCTGCTGCGGATTCCGAGGCGCCTGTCCAGACGAATGGAGAAAATCCGCTGGTCATCATGCATCTTTACCCCGATCTGCTGAACCTCTACGGCGACGGCGGCAACGTTACCGTGCTGGCGCAGCGCCTTCGCGCGCGCGGCCTTCCGGTGGAAATCCGGCGTGTGAAGCACGGGGAGGAATGCGATCTTTCCCAGGCGGATATTGTCTTTTTGGGCGGTGGCCCCGACCGCGAGCAGCGGCTCGCCTCCGAGGCCCTGCTTGCCATGCGCGACCAGCTTGCCGCGTTTGTTGAGGCCGACGGCGTGCTGCTTGCCATCTGCGGCGGCTATCAGATTCTCGGGCGCGAATGGCTGCTCGGCGAAGACGTTGTGGAGGGGCTTTCCATCCTTGATTTGACCACGTTGCGTGCCGAGGGCGGATCGGGCAACCGTCTGATCGACAACGTGATTTTGGAATCGCCTTTGGCGGAATGCCCGGTAGTTGGTTACGAGAACCATGCTGGCCGCACGCATCTGGGCGAGGGAGTCCGCCCGTTCGGACGCGTGATTTCGTCGACCGGTCACGGCAACAACGACAACGACCATGCCGACGGCGCGCTGTACCGCAATGTTTTGGGAACGTACCTCCATGGGCCCCTTCTGGCGAAGAACCCCCAGGTTGCGGATTGGCTGCTTGAGCGCGGCATGCAGCGCCGTGCAAACCGCACGGGCACGCCGGCCGAAGCGCTTGTCCCCTTGAACGACGCTGCTGAAAACGCCGCGAACGAAGCGCTTTGCCGTCGTTTCGGGGCGAAATAGGAGAAGGGGAAGCCATGTTCGAAGAGCTGTACGAGCCGCTGCCCGATCGCGGCCTGTACTTCAAAAAGATTGGCCTGGATGAGCCGGCAGACGACGAGCCGCGCGACAAAGCACTTATCGACCGCATCGTCTACGCTCATCAGATTGCCATTCCTTTTGAGAACCTGGATATCTTCGACCGGAAGATCAACGTGCCGATCGGCATCTCCGCCATCTTTGACAAAGTGATTCGCGGCAGGCGCGGCGGATACTGCTTCGAGCTCAATGCTCTTCTGCATGCGTTGCTGGAAGAGCTTGGCTACGACGTCACGCCATGCGTCGGCCGCAGCCTGAAAGACCGCGGGTACGTGTACCCCTTCACTCACCGCGCCATCGTCGTCGAGGTCGACGGGCAGCGCCTGTTCTGCGATGTGGGTTATGGTGGCCCCATACCTCCGTGCGCCATTCCGCTTGTCGACGGGCACGAGGTCTCAGCTTGCGGCCAGGCGTTTCGTATCGAACGCGGCGAGGGAAACTGGTGGAAGCTGTTCTACTTGGGCAGTTCTGACGCTCTTGCTGCTGCACGTGCTGCGGGTGAGCCCGACCCCGAGGCGGTTCCGGTGACCGCGTTTCTAGACGAGCCGATGCAGTTGACCGACTATGCGGTGCTTTCGCACTTCTGCGCCACCAGTCCGCTTTCGATGTTCACGCAGCAGCGCATGGTCAACCGGCGCACTGTTGACGGAAACGTTTCCATTACCGGCGACGAGTTCACGCGCGTGACGCCCGAGGGCAAAGAAATCGTTCGAATCACGTCGGAGAGCCAGTTTCAGCAGCTGCTGCGCGACGAGTTCGGCATCGTCATGGAATAGCGGTCCGTCAAAGTCGATTTTGCGTTTGGGCTTCCGCATCGCGGTATGATGCAGTGGCCTGTGATTGAGAGAAGGGAAGGCGGCATGGCGTTTACCGTAGTCGCCGTAGGCAAGCTGAAAGAGAAGTTCTGGAAGGCCGCCTGCGACGAGTACCTCAAGCGGCTCCAGCCTTACATGCGCACAAACGTGGTTGAGGTGGCAGACATCGACCCTGCCCGCGCCGGCGGAACGGACGCCGCGCGTGCCAAAGAGGGCGAAGCTATTCTTGCAGCAATCCCCTCACATGCGCATGTCGTCTTACTCGCCATCGAGGGATCCGAGCGCTCGAGCGAAGACTTTTCTCGCAGGTTGGACAAACTGTTGGTGCAGGGGAAAAGCGATATCGCGTTTGTGATCGGAGGCTCGGATGGCGTAAGCGATGCCGTGCGTGCCCGTGCCGACGAAACGCTTTCGTTTGGTCCCATCACCCTGCCCCACAACTTGGCCCGCGTGGTGCTGCTTGAGCAGCTGTACCGCGCGCAGAAGATCTCGCGCGGCGAGCCGTATCATAAATAGAAGCGTGCATGCGTCCTGCGATGCGCGTCGGAAAGAAGGGAGGCGCCCATGCGCTTCATCTCGTGGAATGTGAACGGCCTGCGCGCCGTGCTGAAAAAGGGATTCGAGGACATCTTCGCCGAGTTCGATGCGGACGTGTTTGCCCTTCAGGAGACCAAGCTTCAGGAAGGGCAGGTCGATCTGCAGCTTCCCGGTTACAACATGTATTGGAGCTATGCCCAGAAGAAGGGCTATTCGGGTACGGCTGTGTTCTCGAAGCGAGAGCCGCTGCAAACGGTCCACGGTCTTGGCGACGATGCGCTCGATACCGAAGGTCGCATCGTGGCGTTGGAGTTCCCCGAGCTGTGGTTCGTTGACGTGTACACCCCGAATGCGCAGAACGAGCTTGCGCGCATCGACCATCGCATGGCCTGGGACGACGCCTTCCGCGACTTCTGCAAAGGGCTCGAAGCGGGCAGCCTTCCTGCTGGTGCGCAAAAGGCACGGCCCAAGCCGGTGGTGATGTGCGGCGACTTCAACGTGGCACATCAGGAGATCGACCTGAAGAACCCAGGCCCCAACCGCGGCAACGCAGGCTTTTCCGACGAGGAGCGCGAGAAGTTCACCAAGCTGCTGGATGCCGGCTTCACTGATACGTTCCGCCTGCTGCACCCGGACGTTGTCGGAGCCTATTCCTGGTGGAGCTACCGCTTCAACGCGCGCAAGAACAACGCCGGATGGCGCATCGACTACTTCCTGGTGAGCGACGAGCTTGCTCCTCGCGTTGAATCTGCCAGCATCTACAACGAAGTGTTCGGCAGCGACCACTGCCCCGTCGGCCTCGAAATCGCCCTGTAATGAGAAAAAGGGACAGTCGCTTTTTCTCATTTTTCGGAAAGGAACGTGTTTCATGGACATTCAGAAGATCGAGCAAGGCGTTCGGATGATCCTGGAAGGGGTCGGGGAAGACCCTGACCGCGAGGGCTTGCGCGAGACGCCGGCACGCGTGGCGCGCATGTACCAAGAAGTGTTTGCGGGCATGGAGCAGGACCCCGCCGAGCATTTCCAGAAAACCTTCGACGAACATCATCAGGAAATGGTGCTCGTGCGCGACATTCCGTTCTACTCCATGTGTGAACATCATCTGGTGCCGTTTTTCGGCATGGCGCATGTGGCCTACATCCCGGCGGCAGACGGTCGTGTGTGCGGACTTTCCAAGCTGGCGCGTTTGGTTGACGTGTACGCCAAGCGCCCTCAGGTGCAGGAGCGCCTGACCTCGCAGATCGCCGACACGCTGGTGCGCGAGCTGAAGCCCCAGGGTGCCATCGTGGTGCTGGAGGCCGAGCACCTGTGCATGAGCATGCGCGGCGTGAAGAAGCCTGGCTCGAAAACGGTGACGAGCGCCGTGCGCGGCGCGTTCCAAAGCAGCCAGAAGACGCGAGAGGAAGCGCTCTCGCTCATTTTCCGTTAAAACGACGCCCCTCGTCAGGCGCGCGCGCCATGCCGCCGCAAGTCTGATAAGGTGATCAGGAGCCTTCAGCCCCAACGAAAGGAACAAGCCATGAAGTGCGTTGTCTCGGTCCTCGGAAAAGACCGTAGCGGCATCGTCGCGAAGGTGTCCACCGCCCTTTCCGATTGCGGCGCGAACATCGACGACATCAGCCAGACCATCCTGAACGGCAACATCTTCTCGATGACCATGATGGTCACGCTCGATGTAGAGGTTGCCGACTTCAACACCGTGCAGGAAACGCTGAAGGGTGTTGGCGAGGATCTCGGCATGCAGGTGATCATCCAGCGCGAAGACGTGTTCCAGTACATGTACAAAATCTAGCGCTGCGGCAATGCGCGGGCGCGCGGGGCGGGCTGCCGCTCCACGCGCCCGCTTTTGTTGTCAGCCGTTTTCCCTGCCCGACGGAAAGGCCGTTCCGTGACGAAGATCTATTCAAGCTCGGTAGCCATCCATTCCGACATCGTCGATGCCTTCTGCGTGATGCAGAAGGGCTTCACCGATCAGTTCGTGTACTACCGAAAAGACGCCCCGCGCCGCTTCATGGGGCTTGGCCGCTGCATTGCGTTGCCTTCGCTCGAAGGCGTTGACTGCGAACTGGAAGGTCCAGCTTGCGTGCAGCCGGTGTTCTTCTCGTTCAACCGCTTCGATGCCGAAAACCCCGCTCCTACCGATGCTTTGTTCGAGGCGTTTCCGCGCCTGCGGTTCATGCTTCCCGAGATCGTGCTGGTGCAGAACGAATCGGGGACGTTTTTGCAGGTGAACTCATTGAGTCCGGTGTACCACGGACGCGTGGCGCGCTTTTTACGTCAAGCGGCCGCCGCGCCGAAGCGCGCACGTCGCACCATCCCCTATCGCATCGAAGCTGACTCTCGCGAGGATTGGCGCCGCGCGGTTGGGGAAGCGCTCGAGGCGATCGATTCCGGCGTTGTGGGCAAGGTGGTGCTGTCGCGCCGTCAAAAGCTGATCGCCGACGAACCGTTTTCGTCGAAGGATGTGCTGGTCAATCTGATTGACGGCGACGCGCGCGGAACAGTGCTTCTGTACCGTTACGCCGATGTGTTCTTCTGCGGATGCACGCCCGAGTTGCTCGTGCGCAAAGAGGGGGATCGCGTCGAGAGCATGTGTTTGGCGGGCACCTGCCCCGCCGGCGCCTCTCCGCAAGAAGGCGCGCGCCTGGCGCGTGAACTGATGGACGATGCGAAAAACCGCGCCGAACACGACTATGTTGTGCGCCATGTGCGCGAGGTGTTTCGTCGTGTCTGCTATGACGTCGACGTTCCCGAAACGCCGCAGATCATGCCCTTGACGCATGTGCAGCACTTGCACACTCCCGCCCATGCGCGCATCCTTGACGGGATGAGCCTTTGGGAGCTCATGGGCGATCTTCACCCTACGCCTGCTGTGTCCGGCACGCCCGTTGGTGAAGCGCGCATGCTCATCCGCCGGATTGAGTCGTACAACCGCGGCTTCTTTGCGGGCGCATGTGGCTACATCGACGGTGCCGGTGACGGCGAGTTCTCCGTGGGGTTGCGAACCGGTGTGTTCGACGGTGAGGTCGGCTGGCTCTACGCCGGCTGCGGCATCGTTGCCGGAAGCGACGCCGACGCCGAATTCGACGAAATCGGGTTAAAGCTGAAAACCATCCTTGACGGGTTTAACTAGTTCCGCGGGCCTGCCGGCCCGCGGAACGGCTCGTCCGCTGAGGCTTCCGTTCAACTAGTTCCGGCGGTCTGCCGACCGCCGGAACTCCTCGTCCGCTGAGGCTTCCTGTGGCACCGAATCTTCGCGCGATCCCCGGGACTCGCGTACCGAAGTACGCTTCGCCCCGGCGATCCCACGAATCTTCGGCACCACAGAAACCCTCAGCTGCTTATGTTCAACCTGGTTGTTCAACCTGGTGGGAAAAGAACAAAAGGAGTGTTCCAAGTGGCTGAATTGACATGTGGGCAGACCGTGGCGCTGTGGGTGGGGTCGTTTTTTGATGAGCTGGTGCGGTGCGGGGTGCGGGCGGTGGTGGTGAGCCCTGGCTCGCGCTCCACCCCGTTGGCGATGGCGGCGTTCGAGCTGAGCTGCCGCCGTCCCGACGACCTTCGCGTGTACGTTGATGTTGACGAGCGCGGTGCGGCGTTCTTCGGTTTGGGCATGGCGAAAGCCACAGGCCGCCCCGTCGCCCTTGTCTGCACATCGGGCACGGCAACCGCGAACTACTACCCTGCGGTCATCGAGGCCGAGACCTCGCGCGTTCCGCTGATCGTTCTTACGGGCGATCGGCCGCCGCGCCTTCAGGGGTTGGGTGCTCCGCAGACAACCGACCAGCTCAACCTGTACGGCAACCACGTCCGCGCATTCCGCGCAATGCCCGAGCCCATGGCCGATGCGCGTGGAATCGCGTTTGCCCGCCAGGCGGCACGCGAGGCAGTCATTGCTGCGACGGATGCCCATCGAATATGGGAGAGCGACGGTTCGCAGCAGGTCGCCTCGCGTGCGTGCGAGCACCTGGCTGGCCCGGTGCATCTGAATTTCCCCTTCGATGAGCCGTTGAAGCCCGATTTCCCTGCTGCTGATGCGGTGGCCTCCCAATCCGACTCCGAGCTTGACGCATTCACGGTGGGAAGGCGACCGAGCGCTGCGGAGCTGCTCGGGGAGCCCGAAGCGCCTTTCAGCGGCGGTGCATCACGCTTGGCGGAACTGCTCGCCGGCAAGCGGGCGCTCGTTTTGGCGGGCGAGGGCACGTGCTCAACGCTTGCGCAGGCACGCGAAGTGGCAGCGTGGGCACATTCGTGGAGCCTTCTGCTTTTGGCCGATCCCTTGTCGGGCATGCGCGCCGTCGACCAGCCGCACGTCATTGATGCCTACGATGCGGTGTTCGGTCGCGACGATTGTCCTCTGCCGGAAGTCGTCATCCGGTTCGGCCGGTGGCCCGTGTCGAAAAGAACTACCACGAAGATCGCCTCCTCTGGCGCGTTCGCTGTGGTTGTGGATGCGGGTGAGACGCGCGATTTCAATGCGATGACTGACTGCTTTATTCCGCTGACGCCGCTTGAGTTCATACGCCAAACGACGCCTTCGACGGATTCGGCAGACTCCGTTCAGCAAGCATTTCTGGATGAATGGATTGCGCGCAACAATGATGCCCGCGCTCGCATCGACGCCGAACTCGGCAGCGCTTCGAGTGAGGTGAGTGCCAGTGGGTTGCTCCATGAAGGCGCGACGATTCGATCCATCATCGAAGAGAGCCCGGAAGGCGCATGCTTGTTCGCCGCCAATTCCATGACCGTGCGCAACCTGGACACCTTCCTGCGCCGTGGGAGCGCGCCATTGTGCGCTATGGCGAACCGCGGGCAGAACGGCATCGACGGCACGCTCTCAACCGCCATTGGGGCGGCGCAGGAATTCGGGAAAGCCGTGCTTATCACCGGTGACCTCACGCTTCAGCATGACATCAACGCGCTATCGCTCCAGAACGAGCTCCTGAGCAACCATTCAGGTTCGCATGCGAGTTTGGTGGTCGTTCTGTTGAACAACGACGGCGGCGCGATCTTCGACATGCTTCCCCAGGCCTCCGACGATCCGTATTTTGAGCGTCTGTTCCTCACGCCGCAAAACGTCGATTTCGAACACGCCGCCAAGGCATTTCATGTGCCTTACCGCCGTGCGAATTCGGTCGATGAACTCAGACGGTGCTATCGCGAGAGCCTGGATGAACCCGGCATCAGCTTGGTGGAAGTGCTCACGCCGCTGCGAGGCCTGAAGGAGCGTCTGGGTGGATTCTGGAAATAGCGCGAGTCGCCGTCCTGTTGTGCTGCTGCACGGATTCGCGCAGCATCCTGATTCGTGGAACGAGGTAGCCGACAAGCTTTTGGCCTGCGGGTTCGAGGCTGTTGCCGTGGATCTCTCGCGGCTCGCACTGCAGCTTGCGCGCAAAGGGGAACCCGAAGGCGGCTCCGTTTCATTGCAAGAGGATGATCGTTCTACCGACCCCTTCGATGCCGCATGTCGCCATGTCGCGCACGTCGTTCGCAGCGTGTTCGAACGAACGGGTGCCGCTCCTGTTCTTGTCGGCTATTCCCTGGGCGGACGCATCGCCTTGGGAACCGCGCTGCGTGATGAAAGCCTTCCGCTGGCAGGTTTGGTGCTGGAAAGCGCGGGCTTGGGCCCGGCCGATCAGGCGCAGCGCGAAACCCTTCGCCAGCGCAACGCCGCCTGGGCGCAGCGCGTGCGAAGCGAGGGCGTGGAAACGTTCATGGAGTGGTGGGCAACGCTTCCCCTGTTCGCCACACAAGCCTCCCTTCCTGCTCCCATCCGCGAAGCGCTTCGCGCTGGCAGAGCGAACAACGATCCAGAAGGCGTGGCGTTGCAGCTTGAGGGCTGGGGACAGCATGCCCAGGCAGGGAAGTCGACGGCGCTGGCGTTTTTGGCACACGCGGCGAAGCGGTTCCCAATCATGTACCTTGCCGGAGCGCTTGACGCGAAATATGCGGCACTGGCAGAAGAGGTGAGCGTTGCGGCGCCAGACGCGCAGGTTTGCGTGGTTCCCGACGTTGGACACAACATCCATTTGGAAGCGCCCAGCGCATACGTCGAAGAGCTCAAGAAGGTTCTGGCGTAACGCATAACGGATAAAACGAAAGCGAACCGAAAGCCGTGCGCAAGGTTGCTGCAAGGTGGGGAACGTATTCTCGAATCATCGAAAGGTCGAGGAAAGGAACCCACCATGAAACTCGCGATGCACATCATTGCCCCTATCGCCGCTATCGGGCTTTTGGCGCTGTGCTTCTTCTCGCAGGTGCCTGTTATCGAGCGAATCCGCTAGCCTTTGATGGTGACGCTGCGCACCAAAACTTCCTTGAGTGCGGCGCGATCAAGGTCGCACCCGATGCCGTGTCGGTGCCCCTTGGGGTTGAGCTTTACCAGGCCACCGGCCACTTCGTAGGCGGGGTCGCATATTTCTGTGGGGAAGTAGCGTGCGGTGGCACCCACGTCGCCAGGCATGTCGATACCCGGCAACGTTTCGAATGCGGCATGCAGGCGCTTGGAGATGCCGGTGTCGTACATGCCGCCCATCCAGACTGTGCAACCGCGTTCGAGCGCTGCTGCGGCAAATTCCAGTGACGGCTGCACGCCGCCGAACTTGGCGATCTTCAGCGCGTAGCATCGCAGCTCGGGGTATCGCAGCGCACGTGCGGCGTCGCCTGGCTTCACGATGGACTCATCCAGGCAGATGGGCGTTTTCAGCAGGCGCTGCAGCCGTGCCAGTCGCGCCAGCACGTCGCTCGGGCCATCCATGGGTGCGCGCTTTGGATCCAGCGGCTCTTCGATCCATGCCGCGCCGCATTCGTCCAGCGCGCGCAGCTGTCGGATGTCCTCTTCGATGAAGCTCTGGTTGGCATCAAGCGTGATGGTAAGTTGCGGGAACGCAGCACGAACCGCCTGCGCAGCGCGCACTGCCTCGCCCGGCGACACCTTCAGCTTCACGCGGGTGTAGCCGGCGTCGATGCAACGACGGACCGCTTCCACGGTTTCGGCGGACGTTCCGATGCCCACCACCGCTCCAGCAGGCACGCGGCCTTTGCAGGCGGCATCTCCGCCGATCAGCTTCCAGAAGGGCTTGCCGGCGATTTTCCCGTACAAATCCCACAGCGCCGGCTCCATTGCGCCGCGCGCCATGGGGAAGCGCACTGCCGCGCGCTTTGACGCAAACGAGGCGGATGCTTCACTGGGATGCAAGTACACTTCGTGGACAGCGGCGGGGGCCAGCACGTCGCGTATCACGCGCTCGTCGTCGTCCAAGATTTCTGGCAGATACCAATCGGTTGCGAACGAAACGCACTCGCCCAAACCCGTGCGGCCTTCGCGATCGCGCACCTCGATGATGAGGGAATCGCGATGGTTGATGACGCCACGCGCGGTGGCGAAGGGGCGGGCAAAGGGAATCCGGATGCGGTGCAACGTGACACTCTCCACATCAATGCGCTGCTCCCACCGGCGCTCGATCGCTGTGCGGTCGAGTTTTCCGATGCCGGTGCGCGGAAGTCTGCCAGTCACGTATACCTCACGTGGCAGGTAGATTTTTGCCAGATGAGGGCTCAGCTCGCGCAGAATGTCGGCAGACGAAGGAAGGTTCGACCGCGCGCTTTCCACGAACGCGATGGGGCGACGCCCCCACTTTTCGTCAGGTGCGCCGAACACATGCGCATCGGTCACGTCGGGAAGCGCCAGCAGCGCCGCGCGGATCTGGGACGGGTAGACGTTCTCACCACCGGATACGAACATGTCCTGCGTGCGCTCGCGCAGATACAGGCGCCCGTCGCCGAACGCGGCAGTGTCGCCGGTCAGAAGGAAGCTATCCACCGTTCGCGGTGTTTGGGCATTGAGGTAGCCAGAGGTCACGCCAGGCCCGCGCACCGCCAGCTTTCCGTAGCCCTCGCTGTCGGGGTCGACCACGCGCACGGCGTAGCCCGGCAGAAGCTCCATGCCGCCGTCGAACTTGCCGTCCACCAGCGAATTTGCAATCTGGCTCGCTGTTTCGGTCATGCCGTAGCTTGCATAGACGCGCGCGCCTGCCGTTGTTGCGCGCGCGAGCGTTTTCTGGTTGAGGGCGCCGCCGCCTAGAAGGATGCAGCGATATCCACGCAGTGCGGCGGCTTCGGGGGATTCGTCTCCTTCGCGTTCGACGATCGAAAGCATGTCCTGGAGCATCTTGTCGACAACCGACACATGGGTGAGGTGCCGCGCCGCAGCGTCGTGCAGAACGCGCTCGGCATCGAAACGTTCGTACAGCACGAATGGCACGCCTCCCATCAGGCTGCGCACGATGGTCTGGAAGCCCCCCACATGAAACATCGGCAATATCGCCTGCCAGGCACCCTGCCCTTCACACCCAAGGGAGCGGTTTGCGGAAAGGGCGGAGCCGCACAGATTAGCCCAGGTCAAAGGTACGGCTTTCGGTTTGCCCGTGGAACCCGACGTGAACATCACGAGCGCGCGGGATTCCAAGTTGAAGGTGCGGGATGTGCGCTCTGCGAAATGCATCACCAGCTCTACGGCATCTTGCCGATCCATGGCATCTTGCCTGCGACGAGCGTCCATTCCCGGTTTTGCCCTTCCCAATGCTCGCGTCGAGCGCGCTTTAGCGGCTGCGGCGATGGTGCGGCCCATCGCTGACGAACGGACGTGGGAATTGTGCGGAGCGCTTCTGCGGGCAAGCGCATCGTTGGCTCCGGCGCGGGTGCGCGGGTCGTCGCCAGCCAGCAGGGCGGCGATGCTTGCCATGAAGTCGTCGACCGACTCGCTGTCTACCTGGCATGTTATGCGGATGCCGGCGGCGCGCTGGAGCTCAAGCACGCGCGAGAGCTTTTCGCTTGCGGTCAGCCGGTTGTTGAGTGCAACCAGGAAAAACCCTCCGTAGGCAGCAGCCAGCGCCAACAGCACGTAGAATGGGCAGTTGGGAAGATCAACGGCTACGGCAGAGTTGCGCGCGACACCCCGGTGGCGCAGATGCCACGCGAGTGCGGCAGCCAGCATGCGCACCTCACGATAGGAATAGGCGACCTCCGCGCCGTCAGCCGCGACGAACGTGAAGCACGTCCGCTGCGGGAACCGTCGCGCGGTTCTCTCGAACGCTTCGATGATCGAAGCTGTGTTGCCCATACCGTCGTGCACTGGTCTTCCGCGTCGCTCCTTTCTTGCGCCAGATGCTTACGGGGGTTCGTGGCGGTTTCGCCCGCCGACCGTGGTTCCTCGATCCTACGGGAACTTCGGGAACTGGGTGAAATCGGGAACACGCTTCTCCTTGAAGGCGTCGCGTCCCTCTTTCGCCTCGTCAGAGGTGTAGAACAGAAGCGTGGCGTCACCAGCCAGCTGCTGGATGCCTGCGAAACCGTCGGTCGCTGCGTTGAACGAGGCCTTCATCAGGCGCAGCGCCGTGGGGGACAAGCGCAGCATCTCTTGCGCCCATTGGAGGCATTCTGCTTCCAGTTCGTCGAAGGGCACCACCTTGTTCACCAGTCCCATCTCCAGCGCTTCCGCGGCGGTGTACTGGCGGCACAGGTACCAGATCTCGCGCGCCTTCTTCTGACCCACGATAGCGGCAAGATAGCCGGCGCCATAGCCTCCGTCGAAGCTGCCCACCTTCGGTCCGGTCTGCCCGAACTTTGCGGTATCTGCTGCGATGGACAGGTCGCACAGGATGTGCAGGACGTGTCCGCCGCCGATGGCGTAGCCGTTCACCATGGCGATGACGGGCTTGGGCACCACGCGAATGAGCCGCTGCAGGTCCAAGACGTTCAGGCGCGGGATGTTGTCTTCGCCCACGTAGCCGCCGTTGCCGCGGATCTTCTGGTCGCCGCCGCTGCAGAACGCCTCGTCTTCGTGGCGGCCGCCATGGTTGGCGCCGGTCAGGATGATGACGCCGATGGACGCGTCGTCGCGTGCCACGGTGAACGCGTCGTACATCTCGTTGACCGTAAGGGGCGTGAATGCGTTGCGGCGTTCGGGGCGGTTGATGGTGATCTTGGCGATGCCGCCGCAGGTTTCGTAGATGATCTCCCGGTACTGCTTACCCGGCGTCCAGATAATGTCTGCCATGCGATTCCCTTCAATTCGTAACAGGAAAACGGGCGCGCCGAAACGGACGCCCGCGGCTTTGAGGGCGCGATTATGCTGCGTTTAGAGTGATTGTGCCTATAGTACCGCGAACCGGACGCCATCGCATCCGGTTCGCAAAAGGTTGAACATAAATTGTGGGGCTGCACGCTGGTGATGCCGGGCGCGTTGGGCTAGGCGTCTTTCTTCGAGACCAGCAGCAGAATGCCCGAGACAAGCGAGAGGAAGATCAGGGTGCATACGCCAAACGCAGTCGTGTTCGGCTTCGTTCCCTTGTAAATGCCCCATGAGCGCACGGTCATGGGGATCATCCACGCCAAGGGGATGATGAGCCAGCAGACCGAAATCGTGCAGAGCACGGCGAAGATGAACGCCACCAGGCGCAGCGTTTCCTCGTTGCCGGTGGTCGCATAGGGGGCAGCGGGGGTGGGGCCTGCGGAATAGGCAGGACCGCCCGTGTACGTGGGTTCGGGCGCGTACGTGGGGCCGGGCGCGTAAACCGGGCCGGTTCCGTAATAAGCGCCGGTGGCAGGTTGGCAGCCAACTGACTGGCCTGCGGCGTATTGTGCCCCCTCCGCCGTGCCGGATGCGGTCACGGGGTCAGCGGCCGGTTGGGCTTCGGCGTAGTATTCGGTCCATTGGGTTCCGTCCCAATAGCGAAGTTTAGTTGCGTTTCCAGCGGGGTCGGGGTACCAGCCGGCTTGCGGGGTGCTCATCGTCTCATCCTTTTTCGGTCGGTTTCAGCTTATGTCCACTATAGCAATTTCGCCGGTTACGGCCCTGTTCTGTAACCGTGTGGTTTCCGCCCGTCATGCCGCTGTAAGGTCGATGCGTCCGCCGGTGCGCCTGCCGCCGTTTCGTGTGCATTCGGTTTGCCAAGGATAACTGCCGTCCAGCACGATGTGCCTTTCCACTACAATAGCCCGCTATGGAACAGATCATCCACATAGCGCAGCACGTGCTGGAGCACTCAATCGCCGACACGCTGTACCTCATACCCTTCCTGTTCGTCACCTACGTGGCCATGGAATGGCTTGAGCATCGAACGGCGGGGAAGACGCAGGAGGCCATCCAGTATGCCGGCGCTGCGGGCCCCATCGTCGGTTCGGTGCTGGGCGTGGTTCCGCAGTGCGGTTTCTCTGCGGCTGCCGCTACCCTGTATGCAGGACGTGTCATCACGTTGGGAACGCTGTTTGCGGTGTTTCTTTCCACGTCCGACGAGATGCTCCCCATCTTCATCGCTGAACAGGTTCCGGCCGACACCATCGCAAAGATCCTCGGCGCGAAGATCGTCATCGGCATGGTGATGGGCTTCATTGTGGACGCCGTTTTGCGCCTTGCCCGTCGCGACAAGCAGAAGCTGCGCATTCACGAGCTGTGCGAGCAAGACCACTGCCACTGCAACAACGAGTGCGTGACGTGCGAAAACAACCCCGAGCTCGTGTACTCCCATCATGACGATTGCACCCATGGTTGCGCCCACGACCATCATGAGCACGACCACGCGCACGATCACGACCACGGTTGGAAAGGCATCCTGAAAAGCGCGCTCATCCACACCGTGCAGGTGGGCGTGTTCGTGTTCGTCATCACCATTGCGCTCAACGCAGTGCTGGAGATCATTGGCGAGGATGCGCTGGCGGCATTCCTTGGAGCGAACCCCGTGCTTTCGGTGTTGGCTTCGGCGCTGGTGGGGCTTATCCCCAACTGCGCAGCAAGCGTTGCCATCGCGCAGCTTTACGTGGAAGGCGTTTTGGGCGCTGGCGCCATGATGGCGGGTCTTCTGGTTTCTGCCGGCGTTGGCCTGCTGGTACTGCTTCGTGCGAACCGGCCCGCGTCGCAAAACGCGCTCATCGTGCTTGCCCTGTACGTCACGGGTGTCGCATGGGGCCTTGCTGGCAACGCATTGGGCATCGTGTTCTAGTTTCGCTTTCGTGACGAGACGTTCCTGCGCCTGATGGGCCGTGCTGCTTTGCCGAGGGCTGTTCGTCCCGGCGAGCCGCACTCGTTGCGCCCTTCTCTTTATCGGCCCCGTCTCTCTCGCCGTCCTTTTCGAACCGGTTTCCTTCTTGCCCCATCACGTTCCGCACCGGTCCAGCCGGTCTATAATGCGGAAGAGCAAACCACGGGGGAAAGAGGGAATCATGGCGGTATTGGAAACCGGGCTCACGCGCGACCAAGCGTTTGCTCTTCTGAACGAGCACAACAAGGATCCGTTCCATATCGAACACGCCCAGGCGGTCGAAGGGTGTCTGCGCTACTTCGCCCAGGAGTTCGATCCGGAAAATGTCGAGTTCTGGGGCATGGTCGGCCTGCTGCACGACCTTGATTGGGAGGAGTACCCCACGCCGGAAGACCACACGCTCCGCACGGCCGAGATGCTGCGCGCAGCGGGCGGCACCGAGCAGCTGATCCTCTCCATCCAAACGCACAACTCCGACTTCAATGACGCATGCCCCGCGCCGGAGCTGTACATGGAAAAGGTGCTGTTCGCCGTCGACGAGCTTACGGGGCTGATTGGCGCGGCGGTGGTCATGCGCCCGTCGAAGAGCGTGATGGACTTCGAAGTGAAGTCGCTGAAGAAGAAGTTCAAGGATAAGCGTTTTGCCGCGGGCTGCTCGCGTGACATCATCCGCAAGGGCGCTGAGTTGTGCGGATGGGAGCTCGACGAGTTGTTTGTGCGGACCATTGACGCCATGCGCTCGTTCGCGCCCGACAAAGACACGTTCCAGCCGGCGGAATAGCCTGTCGATTTTGCCTCACCGCAGAGGCGCTCGTTTGTCTGTTCGGGAGGAATGACGCAATGGCTTGCATGAAACAGGGGGCATTTGAACGATCGAATACGCAGCCCGCGCGGCGCAAGCGGTGTTGAAGGTTCGCTTTTGACAAAAAGGCCTGGTCGGCACGCGCGGCGTGTTGCTGCAGGTCTCGCATGCGAACGGGAAGTCGTGCAAATGCCCCTGATTTCATGCACGAGAGCGGGTATTTACTGCGCAAGAACGAAGAAAGGGGCCGTATGGCCCCTTTCTCATCAGTGCGCTGTTTGCCTTCGGCGTTCTCGCGCTACTTCGCGATAAGCACGGCGACGGGCGACTCCTGCACCACAGCGTAGCTCACGCTGCCCAGGTATCCCTTCACGCCACCGCGGCCGCGGCTGCCCATGATGATGAGGTCGCAGCCCTCTTCTTTGGCCCCGTCGATGAGCACCTCGGCCGGCGCGGTGCCGCGCATAATGCGCGCCTGCGCGCGATCACCCAAAGGCTCGATCATGCGCTCGAGGTCGGCCAGGGTGTTCTGCGCTTCCTCGGCGAACATGGCTTCGACGCCCGTGCCGCTGCGCACCGGCGGCAACTTCAGGATGTGGACGAACAGGAACTGGGTCTGGTCGCTGTCTTTGGCCATCTCCATGGCCAGCTCGACGGCGTTCTTGGAAGCGGCGGAACCGTCATAGGCTACCAGCGCCTTCGAAAACCACATATGATCACTTCCTTCCTTGAAAGGTGAATCTTCCGAGGCGGGGTCGTCGGCGAGTCGCGCGCCACCCCCGTGCAGCTCCATTGTAGAGCAAAAAGCCAAGGAAACCTTCGGCAAGCGATTCCGTATACTAGCCGTTCTGTTTGAGCAGCGCCCGCATTGCGCCGTTCTTGCGGCCGACGTACAGGTACAGCGCGAACGACACCACCGAAAGCAGGGCCATCGCCACGAACAGTCCGCGGTATCCCCAAAACGGCTCGACGATGCCCAGGACAAGCGGGCCTACGCCCACGCCGGTGTCCAGCAAGGCGTAGAACGTCGAATTCGCCAAGCTCAGCTTCTCGGGAGGAGCCATGCGTACGGCCAGCGCCAAAGCGCTCGACTGCACCGTGCCGGCGCCATAGCCCATAAGCGCCGCTGCGACCAACAGCGCTGCTGGATGATGCACCGTCGAAAGAAGCGCCATGCCCACCGTGAACGCAATGAACGCAGGCACCATCACGATGCGGTCGCCTTTGCGGTCGAACAGCTTCCCGGTGAAGGGGCGGGTCACAAACGTCGCCAGTGCATAGGCTACGAAGAAGAAACTTGCTGCAGTCTGCAAGCCGTTCTCCTCGGCGAAGGGGGTAAGGAAGGTTAGCAGGCTGGAATAGCAGAAGAACAACACGCCGATCACGATGCCGATGGGCACTGCGGACGGCTCGATGATCTTCGAGGCAAGTCCTCCGTGCGCCGGAGCAGCAGTCGCCGCAGGGCGCTTGCGCATTTCAGGCACTTTCAGGCTCGCGATGAGCAGCAGGCCCACAACTGCGACCGCGGCGGCGGTGGCGAACAGCACGGTGTAGCCCACGCTTTGCGAAAGGAACATGCCCAGAAACGGACCGATTGCAGCACCGAGCGTGGTGGACAGCATGTAGTAGCCCACGCCCTCACCTTTGCGCTTCGCGGGAACCAGCGCGGTGACAACCGTTCCGATGGTGGTCGAGCACGCGCCGTAGGCGAACCCGTGGGCAAAGCGCAGCACGAACAGGGGCGCGAAGCCGATGCCCAGCAAGTACAGCAGCGAGCAGATAACTTCCACTGCGACGCCCACCATGAGGATGCGCTTGCGACCCAGTCGGTCCATCACGCTGCCCGCGATGATGCGTGCGACGAGCGCGCCAATGATGAAGATGCTCGCCGCGAGGCCGGCGGCCGAAGCAGGTGCGTCGTAGACCTTCATGGAGTAGCTGGTGATAACTACCATCAAGCTGTAGTAGTTCACCATCAGCAGGAAGTTGACGAGGGTGCCCAAAAGGAAATCCTTCGTCCAGAGGCGCTCCTGAGCAGCGGGCGCCTTCTTCGGGCTCCTGTCGGCGACGGCGCCGCCGGGGATGCTCTTGATCTCGTCCATGCGGATTAGGCTTCCTCCTTGGTGATGAGCACGGCGATGGGGGAACCCTGCACCACAGCGTAGCTCACGCTGCCCAGGTATCCCTTCACGCCACCGCGGCCGCGGCTGCCTATGACGATGAGGTCGCACCCTTCGTCTTTGGCGCAGCGCAGGATCAGCTCGGCGGGCGCCGAGCCGCGCAGCAGTTTGACCTCGGCGCGCTCACCAAGCGGCGCCGCGAACTCCTTCAGCTCGTCAAAGGCGGCGTTCGCGTCTTCGATCAGCACGGTTTCCGCACCGGTTCCCATGGCGTAGAGCTTCATCACGTGAACGAAGACGAAACGCGCCTCGGGCTCCTCTTCGGCGATAGAATTCGCAAGGTCGAGCGCCTTGTGAGAGGCTGCCGAACCGTCATAGGCAACCAGAACCTTTTTGCACCACATGTCAATCACTGCCTTTCGAAACGTGCAGATGGGGCGCGCTTTCGAGTGGCCCCGCATGATCCGGATGGCATTGTAGACCTGCTGTTGCCGCTACGGCCTTTGCGCGGGTACATCTTCACATATATATAGAAGAGGTTCCGGCAAGCGGCGTGCAAGGTGCGCCGGCATCCCGATGTGCGGGGCTGTGCAGGCATTGCGCATTTTGTTTGACCGCCTTGGCGTGTGCCGGTACAATAGCGAATTGCTCATTCTCGCCAGAGGACGGGCGCTGAAGCGAAAGGGCCGTTAGCTCAGTCGGTAGAGCAGGGGACTTTTAATCCCAAGGTCGCGGGTTCGATTCCCTCACGGCCCACCATTTCAGCGACATCTCCTGCGCCTGAGGGCGGCGGCGAGCATCAGCCCGACGCTGGGGTATCGTCCAACGGCAGGACTCTGGTTTTTGGTGCCAGCTATCTAGGTTCGAATCCTAGTACCCCAGCCATTCGAGATGAGTAATGAGCGGGTGTGCTTTTCTTCGCAGGCGGAATCCCGGGGATTCGAACCGCGAGGTGGTTTTCCGTTAAGAAAACGCGCCAGTGGCGCGTTTTTAGGAAAACGCCCGACCGAGCTTGCGAGGGAGGGGTTGAGCGTTCGCCGAAGTCGGACGCGGGAATCCTAGTACCCCAGCCATTCGAACCACACGAGGCATCACGCCGCGTTTTCAAAGCCGACAAGGCGGCTGCGCTTAGCGCGAATACCTGGCGGCACCGCAGTCGGATGCGGGAGCTGCGCGGCACAAGCCGCACGCCTGGCAAGCAGGTATTTTTCAAAACCGACCATGGTTTTGTCGGTTTTCTGCGCCCTTGTGGATTTTTCTTCAAACATGCTTTCCCTTTGGTAGAATCTATGGTTGCTGCAAATGTACCGGTATGCATTAAGGAGCGCTTTTGAGCAAAGAAGATGTCATCGAGCTTCAAGGGGAAGTCCTGGAGGCGTTGCCCAACGCCATGTTCAGGGTTGAGCTCGAGAACGGCCACAAGATCCTGGCCCACATTTCCGGCAAGATGAGGATGCACTACATCAAGATTCTTCCCGGTGACAAGGTCACGGTCGAGCTTTCGGTGTACGACCTCAATCGCGGTCGCATCACCTACCGTTTCAAGTAGGCTCCTGCACCGAAACAAGCGGGCAGGCTGCCAACCCGCCCGAACCTCCGTGCGGCGAAAACCGCACGACAACTACGAAAATTATCGCCTGCGGCTGGGCGTGAATATAAGACGAAAACGCATTACCGAAAGGAAAAGCAAATGAAGGTACGTCCTTCGGTCAAGAAAATGTGCGATAAGTGCAAGATCATCCGACGCCATGGCAAGGTGCTCGTCATCTGCGAGAACCCCCGCCACAA
>CALUHI010000011.1 GCA_944320405.1 uncultured Eggerthellaceae bacterium | reverse complement strand
GGACCACCTACAAGACCAAGTGCCAGACCGATCCGTACGACATCTGCTTCTACGGCTGGACCGGCGACAACGGCGACCCGGACAACTTCATGAACCTGCTGGCCGACTCCAACTGGTCCATGAACGTGGCTCGCTGGAACAACCAGGAGTACAAGGACCTCATCGCCAAGGGCGTTACTCTGCCCGACGGCGAGGAGCGCAACCAGGTGTACCACCAGTGCGAGGAAATGGTGGCCGAGGAGCAGCCGTGGCTGCTTATCTCCCACTCGCAGAACCTGTGCGGCTACAGCCCCAAGGTGCATGACTTCTACTATCATCCCACCGGAGTCGTGTTCATGAAGGGCGTCACCAAGGACGCGTAAACCCTGCGAGACCGTCTCGTAGTCGCGACCGCGCAAGCATAGGCGCAAGCATCGCGGCGAAACCGGACCCGGAACACCACCGGGTCCGGTTTTCGTTTATCGAAGCTGCCTAAACGCGCGCGACCACGGCGGGACGCTACATGAAAAAGGCGGCACGCCAGCCGTCGGAGCCCGCGAAAGGCTCCTTGGAAACGCCGCTTTCTTCATGGAGCGCACCGCTTGATGTGTTTTATCGCCAAAATGGCGAAGGTTGCGATACACTTCTCCACTGGCTTTCTATACGGAAAGCCGTTTCGCGTTTCGCAAGACGGGGCGAAACGCTGGGGATCGGACGATCGTCTGCATTCCCACCCTGTCTGAAAAACAGGACCGGCAAGAAGGGGGCTTTTGTGCTCAAATACATCATCAAACGAATACTTTTGGTGATTCCCGTTCTTCTCGGCGTGACCGTCATCATCTTTTTGATCACGCGCGTGCTTGCCGCCGACCCGGCACCTGTTGTGCTGGGCGAGCATGCCACGCCTGATCAAATGGCTGCATGGCGAGCCGATAACGGACTGGATGATCCCATCTGGCTGCAATACGTCAACTTCTTGGTTGGCGCGCTCCAGGGCAATTTGGGCGAGTCGTATTACACGCATGCGTCCATCACCAAGGAGATCGCAGCCCGCTTCCCCGCTACCGCAGAGCTTGCAATCTGCGCAATCGTCGTTGCATCGGTCATCGGCATCGCGCTGGGCGTGCTTGCGGCAGTGAAGAAAAACAAGCTGGCAGACAACATCAGCATGATCATCGCGCTCATCGGCATTTCGATGCCGGTGTTCTGGTCAGGTATTCTTCTCATCCTGCTGTTCTCCGGCATCCTGGGAATCCTGCCCTCCAGCGGTCGAATCGATCCTTTGCTGCAGCCCACGGGAGGCTCCGGGTTCTACATCATCGACACCATCGTCCGCGGCGATTGGGAGGCGCTTGGCGATGCGCTGTACCATCTGGTGCTGCCCACCGTCACGCTTTCGCTGTACTCGATGGCCATCATCACCCGTATGACCCGCTCCGCCATGCTTGACACCCTCAAGGCCGACTACGTGCGCACCGCGCGCGCCAAGGGCCTGTCGAAGGGTTCGGTCTACATCAAGCATGCGCTGCGCAACGCCATGCTGCCGGTCACCACGGTCATCGGCCTGCAGTTCGGCAGCCTTCTGGGCGGCGCGCTGCTCACCGAAACTGTGTTCAGCTGGCCGGGCATCGGCAAGTACGCAGTCGACAGCGTTCTGAAGAGCGACTTCCCCGCCGTCCAGGGCATCGTCATCCTGGTCGCGGTGATCTTCGTGTTCATGAACCTCATCGTCGACATCATCTACGCCTACCTTGATCCTCGCATCAAGTTCGGCACGAAGGAAGAGGGGTGATCCGCGTGAGCCAGAACAACAAGCTCGCAACTGAGCCCGCCGCTTCCGTCGAGACTGCCGTCCAGCCTGCCAAGCCCGTGCGCGAGAAGCGCGAAGGCATGTGGCGCGACGTCATCGCCGGCATCGTTTCGAACAAGGCCTCGCTGGTCAGCGGCATCTTCATCCTGATCCTCGCGGTCATCGCCATCGTCACCGCCGTGGCGCCGGGCATCCTGCCCTACGACCCCTACCAGCAGGACCTGGGCCAGTCGCTTCTGCCTCCTTCGGCTGAGCACTGGTTCGGTACCGACCTGCAGGGCCGCGACATCTTCTGCCGCGTCATGGTGGGCACGCAGATCTCGCTGTCCGTGGGCCTCATCGCCGTTGCGTTCTCGCTGACCATCGGCGTCATCCTGGGCTCCATCGCCGGCTACAAGGGCGGCTGGGTTGACACGGTCATCATGCGCATCATGGACATGATGCTGGCCATCCCCTCCATCCTGCTGGCAATCGCTATCATGGCGGCCTTGGGACCTGGCATCGAGAAGGCCGTTGTGGCCATCGGCTTGGTGTCCATTCCCGAATACGCCCGTATCGTGCGTTCGGAAATCCTTGCCATCAAGGAAAACGACTACGTAGCCGCCGCACGCGTCATTGGCGACTCCAACTTCAAGATCGTGTTCCGCCACGTGCTGCCCAACGCGCTGCCGTCCATTATCGTGCGCGCTACGCTGGGCATCTCCTCGGCAATCCTCGACTGCGCCGCTTTGGGCTTCTTGGGCCTGGGCGTCCAGCCGCCTGCCGCTGAGTGGGGCGACATGCTGGGCCGTGGCCGCAACGAGCTGTTCCGCGCCCCGTGGCTGATGATTTTCCCCGGTCTTGCCATCACGCTGGCCGTGCTTGCGTTCAACCTGCTGGGCGACGGCATCCGCGATGGTCTCGACCCCAAGTCCAGGAAGAGGTAATTCCATGCTGCTATCCGTGAAGAACCTCTGCACCGAGTTCCCGGTCAAAAAGGGCGTGGTCAAAGCCGTCGAGGACGTCTCCTTCGACATGGAGGAAGGCGAGATCCTCGCCATCGTGGGCGAATCCGGCTCCGGCAAATCTGTCACTAGCCTTTCGGTGATGGGCCTTCTGGCCGAGCCCGGCCACGTTGCCGGCGGCACCATGGAGTTCATGGGCAAAGACCTCGTGAACATGCCCGAAAAGGAATACCGCGAGCTGCGCGGCAACGACATTGCCATGATCTTCCAGGAGCCCATGACCTCGCTCAACCCGGTCTACCGCATTGGCAACCAGATCGTCGAGGCCATCCGCACCCACGAGAAGATCGACAAGAAAGAAGCCATGGAGCGCGCCGTGGACCTGCTGCGCAAGGTTGGCATCCCCAGCCCCGAAAAGCGTGTCTACGACTACCCGCACCAGATGTCGGGTGGCATGCGTCAGCGCGTCATGATCGCTATGGCGCTTGCCTGCAACCCCAAGCTGCTCATCGCCGACGAGCCCACCACAGCTCTCGACGTGACCATCCAGGCGCAGATCCTGGACCTGCTTCGCCGTCTGCGCGACGAGACGGGCATGGCAGTGCTGCTGATCACCCACGACCTGGGCGTCGTTTCCGAAACAGCCGACCATGTGGTGGTCATGTACTGCGGCCAGGTTGTCGAAGAGGCCGAGGTTCGCTCGCTGTTCGACCACCCCATGCACCCCTACACGCTGGGCCTGCTGAAGTCCATCCCCCGTCTTGCCGACGATGACTCCAAGCGCCTGTACACCATCAAGGGCATGGTGCCCAACCCGCTTGAGATGCCTCCGGGATGCCACTTCTCTGACCGCTGCGAGCAGTGCATGGACATCTGCCGTCAGAAGATGCCCGAGCTCGTGCAGGCCGGTGACCACAAGGTCCGTTGCTTCCTCTACGAGGACTCCAAGGGCAATGTGGCCGACGAAGAACTGTTGGAAAAAGCCGTTGCTGCCGCTGCTGAGGCTGCGCGCGACGATGACCCCGACCTTGACGCGCTGGACGCCTTCACGCCCGCTGTGAAGGCCGAAGCCGAGAACGAATAAGGAGGTGGCGAGAGAATGACCGAACAAGAGCGCAACGACGTCGCCGTCCAAAGCGGCCGCAAGGGTGCCGACGACGACATCTTGCTGGACGTCCAGCATCTGACCAAGCGCTTCGCCGCCGATCGCAACTTCTTTGGGAAGGCAACTTCCTACGTGCACGCCGTGGAGGACGTGAGCTTCTTCATCCGCCGTGGCGAGGCTTTCGGCCTGGTTGGTGAATCTGGCTGCGGCAAGACCACCATCGGCAAGATGATTGCCAACCTGCTCACCCCCACCTCGGGCAAGATCATCTTCGAGGGCGAGGATCTGTGCACGATGTCTGCTGCCGAGCGCAAGAAGCGCTGCAAAGACATCCAGCTCATCTTCCAGGATCCCTACGCATCGCTGAACCCCCGCATGCGCGTGGGCGACATCATTGCCGAGCCTATCCTGACCAATAAGCTGATGCCGCGCGACCAGGTGGACGACCGCGTATGCGAGCTGCTGGAGCGCGTTGGTCTGGCGAGCTACATGCGCAACCGCTATCCGCATGAGTTCTCTGGCGGTCAGCGTCAGCGCGTGGGCATCGCTCGTGCCCTGGCGGTACGTCCGAAGCTGATCATCTGCGACGAGCCGGTTTCCGCACTTGACGTGTCCATTCAGGCACAGGTGCTCAACCTGCTGGACGACCTGAAGGAGCACTACGGCTTCACCTACCTGTTCATCGCCCATGGCCTGAACGTCGTGAAGCATGTGTCCGACCGCATTGGCGTAATGTATTTGGGCAAGATGATGGAGATCGCACCGAAGGGCTCGCTGTACAACGACCCGCTTTCCCCCTACACCCAGGCGCTGCTGTCGGCCATCCCGTCGGTCGACCCCAACGACAAGCGCGAGCGCATCATTTTGGAAGGCGACGTGCCCAGCCCCATCGATCCGCCGTCGGGCTGCCGTTTCTCCAGCCGCTGCTTCGCGAAGGTGGAAGGCTGCGACGAGCAGATCCCCGAGCTTCGCGAGGTCAAGCCGAATCATTGGTGCGCCTGCCACCGCTACGGCGCATGCCGCAAGGCACCCGCCGCTGCGACCGACTAAGCCGCATCGCTCCCCTGAATGCCGAACAGCCCGCTTTCGAAAGAAGGCGGGCTGTTTTCTTTTACCTCGTTAGCTGCAACGATGCGCCGAAAACCACCTCTGCTGCAGCGTCGAAGCCAGGCATACCGTGCGTGGTTGTACTGCGGCAATGTGTGATTCAACACGTTCCATCCTGCAAGTTGTGAGAAAATGCCTACGAAACACAACATGAATTTGGAAAGGCTGTTTATGGACCTCACTCCTGGTTCCCGCGCGCACGGGTTCACCGTGCTGTCTGCCGAGGAGCTCCCTGAAATCGACGGCGATGCCTTCGTGCTTTCGCACGAGAAAAGCGGCGCCCGTCTTCTGTACCTGAGAAACGCCGACTCCAACAAGGCGTTCTCCATTGCCTTCAAGACGCCTCCCAAAGACGATACCGGCGTTTTCCATATCCTGGAGCATTCCGTGCTGAACGGCTCGCAGAAATTCCCGGTGAAAGAACCGTTCGTCAACCTGCTGAAAACCTCCATGCAAACGTTTTTGAACGCGCTTACGTTCGCGGATAAGACGATGTATCCGGTTGCAAGTACCAACGAACAAGACCTCCTAAACCTTATGGATGTGTACCTCGATGCTGTGCTGCACCCCTCCATCTACCGCAAGCGCGAGGTGTTCGAGCAAGAAGGCTGGCATTTCGAGCTCGCCGAACCGGAAGGGGCCGAAACCGACAGCCAGGCCGGCCGCCTGCGCTACAACGGCGTTGTGTACAACGAGATGAAAGGTGCGCTGTCAGACGCAAGCTCCGTGCTGTTCGATGAGCTTCAGGCAGCGCTTTTCCCCAACACCTCGTACCGCTTTGAAAGCGGCGGAGAGCCCAGCGCCATCCCAACGCTGACCTATGAGGGCTACCTTGACGAGCATCGACGCCACTACCGCTTGGACAACAGCTACCTCACGCTCTACGGCGATATGGACATCGACCGCATCCTAACTTTTTTGGACGAGCAGTACCTTTCCCCCGTCGCCGACGAGCAGGCGGCCGATCGCGCTGCGCGCATGGCGGAAGCAGGCGTGGATGAACGCGCCCTCGAAGCGCGTGAGCTCACGCTGCAGGAGCCTGTATGCAGCGTGGGAATCGTTCGCACAATGGACACGGCGCCCGAGAACGCGTGCATGGGGCTTGCGTTCGTAGTTGGACACGCGCAAGACCGCACGCGCGTCATGGCAGTTGACGTGCTGCTGGACGCCATCATGGGAAGCAACGAAGCGCCCCTCAAACGCGCGCTTCTTGACGCCCAGCTTGCCGGCGACGCCATGGGATCTCTTGCCGAGGCTGCCTTGCAGCCCTTCGCCATCATCGAGATCAAAGACCTCCAGGAGGGCGCGGCGAAGCGCTTCCGCAACGTCGTGTTTGATGAACTCGGCCGCCTTGCCGACGGCGGGCTTGATCATGCGCTCGTTGAGGCATCTCTCTCTCGCTACGAGTTCATCATGCGCGAATGTGAATACGGCATGGCAGACGGCGTGGCGCTCGCCATCTCAAGCCTGAGCGGCTGGCTTTACGACGACGACGCCGCCACGCGTTATCTGCGCTACGAAGTCGATTTCGCCTTCCTGCGCAAGGCGCTTGAAACCGACTACTTCGAAACGCTTATCCGAGAGGTCTTCTTGGACAACCCGCACCAAGCAGAAGCGGAGGTGCGCCCCGAGAAACGCACAGGTGCCTCCGATGAGGCGAAGCGCCTTGCCGCCATCGAGGAAACTCTCACCGACGAGGATTTCTCCCGCATTGAAGAATCGGTAGAGCGACTGCGCCGCATGCAGTCGGAGCCCGATTCGCCCGAGGCGATTGCCACGCTCCCCCGTTTGCTGCGCACCGACGTTCAAGACGCGCCTGCAGAGCCCGCCTACGCATTGGACAAGGCGGCGCCCCTGCCGTGCATCAGACACGAGGTTCCCACGCATGGGATCGCGTACGCGTACCGCTATTTCGACCTGGGCGGCATCCCGTTCGACGAGCTCCCCTACGCCACCGTGCTTTGCAGCGTGCTCGGAAAGCTTGGAACGGCGCGTCACAGCGCAGCGGATATCGACACGCTCGTAAACGGAAAGCTTGGCAACCTGGCGTTTTTCACCGAAACGTATGAAGATGCAGACAACCCGTCGAAGGTGGGGCTCAAGCTTGTCGTGAGCGCCAGCGCGCTCTCGAAGAACCTCGCGCAACTTGCCGCGCTTCCCTCCGAGATCATCTCGGAAACCGACTTTTCTGACGTTGCCAAGATCAAAGACATCCTCACGCAGCGCCGCATCGGCATGGAGCAATCGTTCGCGCAGGCAGGCCACTCTGCCGCCATGGCGCGTTTGTCCTCCTACTGCCAACCCGCCGGCGTTCTGCGCGAGCAGCTGGGCGGCGTGAACTACTATCGTTTCCTGAAGGAGCTGCTTGCCCGATTCGACGAGGAAGCCAGCACGCTCCCGCAGCGTTTGGAAAGCCTTGCTGCGCGCATCTTCACGCGCACCAACCTCACCATGAGCTTCGCGGGTGCACGTGAAGACTACCACGCGTTCTGGAACCTGCTTGAAGATCTTCCGGAAGGCAAAGCGGCGGAAAGCGAGCTTGTCATTCCCGAACCGCGCATCCTCAACGAGGCGTTCATTGTTCCCACCGACATCTGCTACGCCGCGAAAGGCTTTGACCGCCGTCAGCTGGAAGGCATCGCGCCCTACACCGCTGCATGGCAGGCGGGAGCACGTGCCCTCACCTACGACTACCTGTGGAACGAGGTTCGCGTGCGAGGCGGTGCCTACGGCGTCGGATTCCAAGCAAACCGCACCGGCGCCCTGCGCTTCTACTCGTACCGCGACCCGCATCTTGACGAGACGCTCGCCCGCTTCGACGGCGCGGCGCAATGGCTGCACAACCTTGAGCCGACGCCTGAAGATCTCGACGGCTACGTGGTGAGCACGGTTGCCGGTTTCGACAACCCGCTGAAGGCGCGCGCGCTGATGCGTCGCCAAGATGCATGCTTCTTCTGCGGACGCACGCCCGAAGACCGCCTTCAGTCCCGCGCAGAGATGCTTGGCACCACACAGCAGGATCTCGATACGCTAGCCGAGGCCATTGGGAAGGCCTGCAGCAAGCAGGCGTTCTGTGCGTTCGCCAACAGCGACATTCTTCGCAGCGCGAAGGCCGACCTCCAGATCATCGATCTGCTCAACGAATAGGAGGCGGGCTCGACTGCGGACTAAACGGTAACGATCAGATGCCGCTTAGGGGGTGGGCGGCAAACGCGCTTGACAGCGCTTGGGGTAAATGTTACTACTTCAGTAGTAAATGACGAGAGATTCGGAAGGAATCGAATATGCTGGAATTGAGGAACATCGTCTTCGACGTTCCCGTTCAGGAGAACGCACGGGAGACAAAGCGCATCATCGACAACCTGTCGCTGACCATTCCCGACGACCGCTTCACGGTTATCACCGGCCCGAACGGCGGTGGCAAATCAACCCTTGCCAAGCTCATCATGGGCATCGAAAAGCCCACAAGCGGCCAGATCATCTTCAACGGGCAGGACATCACCGACCTTTCCATCACCGAGCGCGCCAATTTGGGAATCGGCTACGGTTTCCAGCAGCCTGCTCGCTTCAAGGGCATGAAGGTGAAGAAACTGCTGGACATCGCCGCTGGCAAAAAGCTTCCCATGCTTGCTTGCAACGAATACCTTGCCAAGGTAGGCCTGTGCTCTGCCGCATACCTCACGCGCGAGGTTGACAAGTCGCTTTCCGGTGGCGAGGTCAAGCGCATCGAGATTGCCACGATCCTTGCCCGCGACCCCAAACTGGCCATCTACGACGAACCTGAAGCAGGCATCGACCTGTGGAGCTTTGACCGTCTGACCGAAACGTTCCGCGATATCCACGAGGCGCGCGACGGACGCTCCATCGTGATCATCTCGCATCAGGAGCGCATCATCCAACTCGCCGACGAGATCGTCCTTCTGAAAGACGGCCGCGTCGAGCGCACGGGCTCCCCGGCAGAGCTTATGCCGCAGTTGGGCTTCGTCTCCAAGGGAGTTCCCGGCTGCCGCCTTTCCGAGCCTACTGAGCTCCACCTGACCGAGATTCCCACCACCTGCTAGATACGCCTCGGAACCCTGGCACCAACCGTGCCGTCCTTCCGATGGAAACACGATAGGAGAACATCATGGCAGTCGACCTCTCCCCCATCGACGAGAATCTTCTCGCCGAGATAACCAGCCTTCATGGCATGCCGAAAGGCGCATTCAACATCCGCAAAGACGGCGAACTCGTCGAAAGGCACTCGTCGGCCTTCATCGACATCGAGACGAAGACCGACAACCCCGGCATCGACATCACCATCAAGCCCGGAACCAAAGGCGAGACCGTCTACATCCCGGTCATCGTCACGAAGTCGGGCTTGAAGGACGTCGTATACAACACCTTCTACATCGGCGATGACTGCGACGTGAAGATCATCGCTGGATGCGGCATCCACAACAACAGCCACCAAGACTCCGAACACGACGGCATCCACAGCTTCCATATTGGCAAGAACAGCCGTGTGAGTTATGTCGAAAAGCATTATGGCGAAGGCGAGGGAACCGGCGAGCGCATCCTGAACCCCACGACCAACGTCTATATGGACGAAGGGTCGTTCTGTGAAATGGAGATGGTGCAGTTGCGCGGCGTGACCTCCACCGTGCGCGACACCAACGCCGAGCTCGCTGCAGGTTCGAAACTTGTTTTGATCGAGAAGCTTCTGACCCACGACAACCAGATGGCAACCTCGAACATGAAAGTGGAGCTCAAAGGCGAGGATTCCACCGTCCAGGTAATTTCGCGCTCTGTCGCGCAGGACGATTCCGTCCAGATCTTCAACCCCTTGGTGATCGGCGAAGCCGCCTGCCACGGGCATGTGCAGTGCGATGCCATCATCATGGGCAACGCGAAGGTCAAGGCCATTCCCGGCATCGAGGCGGCGCACGAAGACGCGCAGCTCATCCATGAAGCCGCCATCGGCAAGATCGCCGGCGACCAGATCGTGAAGCTGATGACCTTGGGCCTTACCGAGGAAGAGGCCGAACAGGAGATCATCGACGACTTCCTGAACTAGTCCGAACGAGACACAAATAAAGGGGGATGGCACCGAGCCATCCCCCTTTTTTATTCCCGAATCCGGAAGAGATGCGTTAACCAGAGCGCGCCTACGCCTCGGCAGCCTCGGAAGGCGTCACTGCGTTGCCGCCCGCTTCAGACGGACCAGAGGTGGTGCCTTCTTCGCCCTCAGTGGTTTCCTGCGACGTCGTACCGGCGGTTGCTCCGGCGGTCAGCGGAACAGAAGACAGATCCCACTCGGTTCCCAGCCACTTCATGTCAAGCACGTCGATCATGCCACCGTTGACGATGGTGCCCAACGCGTTTTGCACTGCCTCCTGCAGCTCGGTGTTAGTCGCAAGGATCGCAACGGAATATCCAGTCGGCTGCTGCATAAGCGCAACGATAGAACCGCTCAGATCGGCGTTGGAAGAAACCACGTAGGTGCCGCGGACGGCATCGGCGGCAACGTAGCCGGCTTCACCCGAACCCATTGCCTCGAAGGCCTCAACCAACCCGCTCTCGCGAACAAGGGCGGGAGCGCCGAACTCGTTCTCGGCCATCCAGGAGCTCGTCGAAGACGTCTGCACCGCAATAACGGGAGAAGAGTCGGCAGTAGGCGCACTCGCGCTCGAATCAGAGGAGAAGAGCGCGATAGCCGTCTGCAGATACGGATCCGACGTCCACACGTCTCCACCGAAGGCATCCTGCTCGACGCCCATAACCAAGTCCACTTCGCCGCCGGAAAGCGCGTCGTCACCCGCGTCCTTTACATCGACGATCTCAACCTTCAAGCCAAGCTCGTCAGCCACAGCGGAAGCCAGGTCCACATCGAAGCCGACGATGTCGCCCGCGCTGTTCGAACCAGCAAGAGGAGCCGCCTGAGAGTTCACGCCCACGCGCAGCACGCCATCCTGCCCGATAGCAGGAGAAGAGACCACCGGGGTGGCCTCGGGGGGTGTGTAGGGCTCTTGAGACGAGCAGCCGGACAACGCCGTCAGCGCCGCGATGCTGGCGGCAACGGCAACGATGAGAGCCTTCAAGCGCATGTGGTTCCTCCGTTCATGTTTCTTATGCCCCTTTCGGCTGACCTAGTCTTTGCCCCCACACCCGCGCACCGGGGATTGAGCGTCAACCCGTGCCCTCTCGCCCGCCGCAGCCGGATGCTGCTTGTATAAGCGGACGGTGCGACTTACCTCTAGGACGCGCCATGATCGTCGCAAGCGACTTACGTGGATCCTTTCGACCGCGTCTGCCATGGACTTGGGATCTCTCCCTCAACTACAGACCCGAAAGAAGCACAACAAAGTGTAGCAGATCGGGCAAGCCGCCGAAACCCGCGACAAGCGATCTACGAGCCGTTTCCTCACGTCGAAAGCGCATTTCTTTCGGTCTCAGGACGTCGTGCGCATTGTTTTTCGTTGCGAGCATCTACTTGGAAACGGCGATGAATCCGCGTTGGACGCGCGTTAGTTTTTCATTGGAGACGTATGGGGTTGCCAGGGAATCGGCATCGGATGGAAGCGACATTGCGACGTTCCGCGCGCAGCATGGCGGAGGTAACGTGCGTTCATGCAACCCTTCGCAGACAAAGCCCTGTTGTACGGCCACGCAGCATCCGAGGCAATAGCCGAAGTCCTTTGGCCCACCCGCTGCGCAGTATGCGACGCACCCGGAGAAGTCCTTTGCGATGCATGCCGCCGAAACCTCCCCTATCTTGACTGGTGGCGCGCCTGCCCTGCCTGCGGAGCTCCCTTTGGAAGGACGCAATGCACGGAATGCAATCGGACCATGCTTGCGGGAACAGGATACGCTCGCCCGCCGTTTGCATCATGCGCGAGCGCTGTCGTGTACGCTGAAGGCGCTCCGCGCATCGTGCGCGCCTACAAAGACCACGGCGAGCGCCGCCTTGCGGCAGATATCGCACGCATCATGTTTCAAACAGCCCATCCAACATGGCTTGCTGAAGCCCAGGCTATCGTCGCCGTCCCCGCTACCGCCAAAGCGCGAAGGCATCGCGGATTCGACCACATGGCAGAAGTTGCAAAAGAGCTCTCAATCCGCACCGGCATCCCGCTTGTGCATCCTTTCGCACGACCACGCAGCTTCGATCAACGAGGCTTGGGTCGCGCCGAGCGCATGGCGAACTTGGCGGGACGCATACAAACGACACCCGGAGCAAGCATCCCCGGCAGCGTCCTGTTGATCGATGACGTATACACAACGGGAGCCACGCTGTTCTCGGCATCCGACGTCCTGGCTGCCGCCGGAGCAGAATGCGTTCGCTGCCTCACCTTCGCCCGCGTGTACTGAAACAAAAGAGGCCGACTTGCGTCGGCCTCCGAAGTGCTAGCGCGCGAGCTTTTTCTGCTCTGCTGCGGCGGGCGTTTCCGCAAACTCCGCCACATCCACCGAGATGCTGTGAGTGATGGGCTTCCAGCTGCATTTCTTCACCAGCGCCACCAGTGCGATGGGAATGTGGGTGAGCATGAACAGCGGGAAGGTGAACATGTAGAGCACCTTCTTGCCCGTGGTGGAGCGGATGGAATCCCACTCGACAAAGGTGGTGAGCACACCGAACAGGAACATGAACACCACGTAGTTCATCAGACAGAAGCAAATGGAGCTGACAGAGGACGCCACCATAACGCCAGTGGACATCATACCGGCCGCCGCCATCGCAATGATGATGGCGTTGAACAGCACCGACACGATGGTCAGCAGCATGCCGGGAGCGATGGTCATCAGCATGTCGTAGCAGGCGAAACGATGCCCCTTGGGGTTGGTGAAGATGCCCTTCACCAGGCCCCAGCCGTACTTGCCGAACACCTGGTAGAAGCCCTTCGCCCAGCGGAAGCGCTGATTCCAGGAATCACGGAAGGTGATGGGCTGCTCGTCGTAGAGGATGGCCGTGGGCGTGTAGGCGATGCGGACGCCCTGCAGAATGCTTGAGGCAGAGAACTCGATGTCCTCGGTCAGCAGGTGCCATTTCCAGCCGCCCGCCTTCTCGATAACGTCAGCGGCGATGAAAAAGCCCGTGCCCGAGATGGCGCAGCTGGTGTTGAGCGTCAGGCGCGCCTGGTTCAGGAACTTCGCCTCACGCAGGAACCACACGGCATAGCCAGCGGAAATCCAGTTGGAACCGTAGTTCTTGGAATTGCGATAGCTGGTAGAGGCCTTGGCACCCGCGTCGAAGGTCTTGTTCATCTCGCGGAAGTAATTCACGTCCAGCACGTTGTCAGCGTCGAACACGAAATACGCCTCATAGCCCTTGTCGGCGTACTGGGAGCGGATGATGGAGAAGCCGTAGTCCAGCGCGTAGCCCTTGCCCACCTGCTCGGTATTGTTGCGGGTGTACACGATGGCGCCGGCATCGCGAGCCACCTGGGCGGTGTTATCGGTGCAGTTGTCGGCAATCACGAACACATCGATGAGCTCTTGCGGATAGTTCTGCACCTTGATGGAGTGGATAAGGTCGCCGATGACCGCGCTTTCGTTGCGCGCAGACACCACCACGGCGAAGCGATGGTTCTTCTTGGCAACATGCTGCTTGGGCTTGCGAGTAAGAACGACCAGCACGTAGAACAGCTGGTAGGTGTAACAGATCGTGAACACAGCGAACACGCTGAAGTTGAAGATATCCACGAAGGAAATCTGGGAGAAGAACTGATCGAACACCTTTGCTCCTTCAACTGCCTGTAGGTCGCGGAGCGCTCGCTGCACAGTCCTGTTTGCAGCATCCACGCATCCGTGGTTCCGCGAACGCCTTCTCTTCGCGTACGCAAAACTTTCGGAATTATAGGCTGCTTGAAGCGGTGTTGGTAGCGTCATTCGGCATTCGTTGCCGTTTTGCGGCTAATCGCGGCCCGAATCACCCGTTTCGCCAAACGTTCTGCACACCACCTCCACAAAACAAGCCGCCCCACGAACACGTCGCGAGGCGGCTTGGAAAGCGCTCAATGCTAGAAGTTCCAAGAGTTCATATAGGCGATCTGCTCTTCGGTGAGTTCGTCGATGGTGATGCCCAAGGTCTCCAGCTTGACGCGGGCAACGCCGTCGTCGATCTCGGCGGGAACGTCGTAGACCTTGCATTCGAGGTCGCCCTGATGCTTGTAGAGGTACTCAGCGGCGAGCGCCTGGTTAGCGAAGCTCATGTCCATGACGGAAGCCGGGTGGCCCTCGGCGCAGGAAAGATTCACCAGACGGCCTTCCGCAAGCACGATGATGGTGCGACCATCCTCGAGCGTGTACTCGTCGACCAGCGGCTTGATCTCTTCCTTCTTCACGCAGTGCTCTTCAAGCCACGGAAGGTTGATCTCGGAGTCGAAGTGACCGGAGTTGCACAGGATGGCGCCATCCTTCATGTTTTTGAAGGCGGGCTCGTCGATAACCTTGCAGTCGCCGGTGACGGTGACCCACACGTCGGCGTACTTCGCGGCCTCTTCGGCCTTCATCACGCGGTAGCCCTCCATGTGCGCCTCAAGCGCCTTGAGCGGATCGACCTCGCATATGATGACGTTCATGCCCATGCCAGCGGCGCGCAGCGCCAGGCCGCTGCCGCAGTAGCCGTAGCCGGACACGACCATGGTGCGGCCGCACAGCAGGCGGTTGGTGGCGCGCACGATGCCGTCAAGCGTGCTCTGGCCAGTGCCGTAGTGGTTGTCGAAGCAGTGCTTGGTGTTGGCGTCGTTGATGTTGAACACCGGGTAGCGCAGCGAGCCCTCCTTGGCCATGGCGGCCAGGCGAACCACGCCGGTGGTGGTTTCCTCGGTGCCGCCGATCACGCCGGCCAGCTTGTCAGTGAACTTGGTGTGCAAGGCGGTGTCGAGGTCGGCACCGTCGTCCATGATGATCTGCGGGTTCGTCTCGCAAACCGTGGCGATGTGCTTGTTGTAGGTGTCCATGTCCTCGCCCGTGATGGCATGCACCTTGATGCCGAAGTCACGCACAAGCGATGCAGCGGTGTCGTCCTGGGTGGACAGCGGGTTGGACGCGCACAGCGTGACGTCGGCACCGCCGGCAACCAGCACGCGCATGAGGTTGGCGGTCTCGGTGGTCACGTGCATGCAGGCACCGATACGCACGCCCTCAAGCGGCTTCTCCTTTTCGAAGCGCTCGCGGATCTTGGCAAGCACCGGCATGTCGCGGTCGGCCCACAGAATGCGCGCCAGGCCAGCATCGGCCAGCGAAAGGTCCTTCACGTCGTAGTGCTCGGGCAGGTTGTTCTCAGGCATTGAGTCCTCCGTTTTCGCGTTTTGCGGACGGCAGCGTTCGCCGCTTCGCCGCAGGTCATCCCGAAGGCGGCATCACGCCTGCTCCAGCGCGCCGCCCGTTTTTCCGCAGCTAGGGTACCACACGGCACCGCCCGCATTGCCCTCCCCCCGCCGTCTGCACAAAAACGGGCCATCAAGCAACGCGCTACATGCCTGCGCGAGAACCCCCAGTCCCGCAACAAATCCGGAAAGTCCCGTCCAGTCAACGCCTGAGGCGCCTGCACAAGAACAACGCCTATCTGCGCAAGAATTTCGCCCTCCCGTGCAGGAAAACGGGGGCAAATGAACGATTTTCAATCTGATGAAACAGCGGCCTATCGTCGCAAAACGCATTTCCCCAGGTAGGCGTGCCGCTATTCTCAAGAGCAAAGCCGTGCCAGCTGCGCGAGGTGCTCTAACAGCAGAACAGATCGTTCATTTGCCCCCGTTTTCTTACATGGAAAGCCTGATCTGAATACGTCCATCAAGCGAGACAACGACGTCGGCAGGATCAAGCCCCTGCACGGTCTGGCAACAAAGGAATACTCGCGAGTTCTTTGAGCCGAACACCTATCGCGCTACATGCGCTTAGTCATGGCGTAGACGGAGTCGCTGGATTGGAACTGCATGCTTTGGAACGCGTCGCCCATGGTGCGCGATGTTTGCCCGCCGCTTGCGGTGCAGCCCATGCAAGGGTTGAAGACATCCTCCAGATCGAACGGCGAGGCGAATGCCTTTTCCTTGTCGGTGGAAAGGTCACAGATGACGCCTTCCCACTGGGTGATGGTAACGTCGTCGGCTCGGCTGATGGGCGCAGAAGCATTGATACGGGGATCCCTCACATACGCGAACTCGGACGTCTCAACCACGCATGTTGGGACGAAATCCGCAGGAGGCTCAGCGTGCTGGGCACCGCTTTCGTTCACAAGCACTATTGCCATCACGTCGATCAGATACGCCCCGTTGGGATAGGAGATAAGACCCGACGACGGACTGAACATGCGATGGTTTTTCGCGTCGACATAAAACGTGTTCAGAAACTGCGTGCGCTTGTGATCACGACGATACGAGTCGAACAGCAGCAGCGCCATAACGGCAAGCCATGCCACGATGACGATCGCGTCGACTGAAGAGGAAGCCCCCAGCGCGCTGGGGACCAGCCAAGCGGCAATCGAGATCACGGCAAGCAGCGCAAGGGGAACGAAACGTTTGGCAAGGCGGCGTTTGGAGGAGGCGCTCATCGACGACGCCCCTTCCCTCTGTTCCGCAAGCTGGAATCAAGCGAAGAGAGCGCACTGCCCGCTTGCGCCATGCCGACGTTGGCGACGACAATGGCGATCGCCGTGCCAGCCAACCCGGCAGCGCCAGCGACATGAAGGACCGTTGACGCAGTCTGAACGGCATCGGGGCCAGAAGCCGCCGACACGCCCGAAAGCGTGTTGGACGCGCTTCCCTGAATCGCATTGCCAAGGGAAGAGGACGCGGATTCGGCAGCGACAGATGCCGCCGAAGAAGACGGGCTTGGCGCTGCAGGAGTGGGAAGATCGATTATGGTTTCAGGGGAAGAGCCACCGGCACTCGCATCAGCATTGCCTGAGTCGCCGGTATTCGATTCGTCGGCAGGATCGTTGATGATGCTGTCGGGATCCTCGTCGGAATCGACATCGTCATCAGGATTGGGATCGGGCGTCGGCTCCGGATCGGGGTCCGGATCGGGCGCAGGATCCTCGCCTTCATCTGGGTCGGTTCCCGGACCAGGATCGGGTTCTGGGTCAGGGTCTGGCTCAGGGTCTGGCTCAGGGTCGGGCTCCGGGTCGGGGTCTGGGTCAGGGTCTGGGTCAGGGTCTGGCTCAGGGTCTGGCTCAGGGTCTGGCTCAGGGTCGGGCGCAATCTCCTTGGGAACCAGCAAACCATCGATATGCCAGTAGCTATGCCCCACCAGCGTGGTGCTTTTCGCCACGTACCACACGACGGTCTGGGTCTCGGGATCGTAATCAATCTTCGTCGCTGAATGCGCGCATGCCCAGGCGATCTGCTCTTCGGTCGGAGCTTTCAGCATGCGCTCAACGATCTCGGCACCGCTCAAGTCGTAGAGCTCCAATCCATAGAGCTCTCCTCCGAACTCCGCGAAGTCCGACGCATCGAAGGCGTCTTCCAAAATGATGCCGTCGGTGTAATTACCGGTGATGAATCCGTCGAGCTGGCTTTGGTCTTCAGGGTAGGACGTCGCGCCCTCTTCTACTTCGGCAATGAAGAACCCGACGTCGACGACAGCTTCGCGATCCCTCGAACCATCAAGCCAAAACGATCCGCTCCACCGCCCATCGCCGTACGCAGGGGACGAAAGAGCAGGGACGCACATGAAAGCCGCCAGCAGCGCAGCAACGATCAACGGCGCAGCGCCACGAAGAAGGCGAGATATGCCAAGCCCGGCTTTACGCATGCAGCTCCATTCCCTTAATCAAATCGGCAGGGCTCTTAAATTCAAGCCCCCTCGACCGGTATTGTACCTAAAATTTCACTGATGGGCATGGGTTTGGCATAGAAGAACCCTTGCGCCTCATCCATGCCGAGACTGCGAACGAGCTCGTCTTGCGCGGCGGTTTCCACACCTTCGGCAACCGTCAGAACACCTTGCCCCTTCATCATCTCCACCACGGAGCGGTACAGCATCCGCGCGGCATGGTCGTCTTCGGTGTTGTCCAGCAGCGTCTTGTCGATCTTCACTACCGAGAACGGCAACGTAAGCAAAGAGTCAAGATTGGCGAAGCCTGAGCCGAAGTCGTCCATGCATATCTTTGAGCCCGCATCGCACAGCGCCTTGATGGTGTTTTCGACATCCTTGCCGTATCGGGTCGCCGCCGTTTCGGTGACCTCGAATTGGAAGAGCGTTGGATCGACGTTCCAGCGCTTCATAGTGTCGATGACGTTGGAGGCGAAACCCACCTCCATCAGCTCGATGGGAGAAAGGTTCACCTTGATGGATTCAAAACCGCGATCGGCAAGCTCTTCGGCATGCTTGGAAGCGAAGCGGCACACCGATTCCAGTTGATGGCGCCCCAGCGCAGCGATGAGCCCCTCGCTTTCGGCGGCTTCGATGAACTCGTCGGCAGGCACCTTGCCCAAACGCGGGTGCACCAAACGGCTCAGCACCTCGAAGCTGGCAAAGCGCCCAGCTTTGAGCGAATAGATGGGCTGAACATAGGTATCCACCAGGTTGTTTTCCACGGCATGCACCAGATAGCGACGCACCTCGCGCCAGCGGCTGAACTCCTCCACGAGTGCGTGTTGGTCCTCGGGAATAGCAGTGCCGGCCTGCATGCGGTCGATAAGGAAGTCGATGTACTGCGTCACCTGCTCGGCTACGTTGAAGGCATCCAGGTTCGAGGCGCACGTTACCGAAACGTCCAGGTCAACCGACGACGATCCAATGACTTGGGGGTGCGAGAACTGCTCGGTCAGTTCGTTGGTCACGCGCGCGCATTCGCGGCGAGAGAACGTCACGAACGCAAAGGCGTTGTTGCGCACGCGATACACCTGGCGCGTACGGCCCACGCGCATGGAAAGCTGCGCGCATTGGCGGATGGCTTGGTCGGCGACGGCCGATCCCAGCAAGGCATTAAGCATGTTCACGTGCTGCAGCGCCACGACGATCACCGAGAAACGGCGCTTGCGGGTGATGAGATCGATCACGTAGCGGCGGAAGGCTGCCGCATCATAGGCAAACGTCAGGGAGTCGACGTACTCGAAGGGGTTGTCCGCCATCACGAACACGGCAAGCACTGCAATGGTCAGGCCAAACGATACAGGATGCAGCATGCCCGGAAGCAGCTCCACCGCGATGCAGGCAAGCAGGGCAATCGACGCGCACAAAACAGCAACGACGTCTAGACGGCTGAGCATCTTGTGGTAGATCGCAATGCAAACGATGCACATGATGGGATAAAACGCCATGCACAGGTGAACAGCAATGTAGAGCGGGTCGCCGAACCCCGCCCCTGGCATCACAAACGCGCTGGTGGCACCCGTGAAAAACGCGGTGATGATGGCACCGGCGGCAATTACCAAGGGAATGCATGCCGTCACCACGCGCTCGATGCGGAACGCCTCGTCGTTGCGGCACAGCGATGCCGTATAAGCCAGCATGAGCATCGAGGCAACGCCCTGAAGCACAATGGTTGCCATGCGAACAACAACCGTAGCTGCAAGGACGCCGGCAACGGACGCAACGATAGAGCGCGCAGCACCAAGCACCACACACGCCGCAACAGTTGCGAAGAAGGCTACGAATATGCCGAAACGCCTGTTATGGCGCGTGCGGTAGCCGAACACGGCGAACAGGAACAGCACGACGAGAATCGCCGCCGATGCGATATGCAGATCGGCATTCGGCCCCATGTTCACCTCCCCCGGCACTGCAGTCGAAGCCAAATGTTGTTCAACTTTTTATTGTACCAGGTTAAATGCCTGATCGGATGCGCAATTACCTACCGCATCAAGGCATTTTTCAACGCGGCGGCACCCTGCGTCCAGCAAGGTGCCGCCCGCAGGTCATAAGGCTACGAGTTTCTGTTTCTCCAGGTAGCAGAGTCACCAGCAACGCCAGACCGCTTCCCCGTCTTTTAGAAACCGCCTTGGCTGGCGCGCGGCGGAACCAGCGTGGTGCGCTTGCCCTTCGCCCAATCCCACGAACGGAACTCCTTCGAGCCGGTCATCACGTCATGCGCCTTGTAGTTCTCCGACCACATCAGGCAGAAGTTGCGAAGCTCCACCAGCAGGTCCTCCAGCGGCCCGTCGTACTCATCTTCGATGTAGGCCTTGAACACGCTGTAGGTCTGGCTCTTGTCGCGGATGCGCTCTTTCACGAAACGGATGGTCAGCCACATGCGGATGCCCGCGTTGAGCTTCTCTGAACCCGGATCGTCGCCGAACATCAGCTCGATGGGCTTCCAGTACTCTTCGTACAGACGCTCTTGCTCCTTGCGCCCCTCGGCGATCAGCAGGTAGTTGCGCACAAGGTCGCCCACCGTCAGCGGCGTGCCGCGTGAGTTCAGCGACTCGAAGATAAGCTGGGGGTTGTCGTCTTTGGTGAGATCGGCCGAAATCAGCAGCAGCTGCTGCAGGCCCGCCCACAGCTCTTCGGGCGCAAAGCCCTCTTCCTCGGTCTTGCCGCAGAAGAACTCGAAGTTCTGCACCACGCGCTCGGACACGCGCTCAGGCATGGCAGTGCCGTCCAAAAGCGCGAACAGCGTTTTGCGGTCGGTGCGCGAAAGCACCAGCTTGTGGTCGCCTTCCACGAACAGATAGTTGTTGCGTACGAAGTCGGCATCCACATGTCCGATGGCCGCACCGGTACGGCGCAGATAGCGCTCAAACGCCGCCAGCAGCAGCGTGAGCGTGGCGGTGCGCTGCTGACCGTCGATGACGGAAAGGTGCGTGATGCCGTCGCCTTCGTCCTCGTCCACCGAATACAGCAGCGTGCCAATGAAATGCGTGTTCGAAGTACGCCCAGCGCGTAAGATGTCACCCCACAGCTCGTCGCATTGGTCCTGGTTCCAGGAATACACGCGTTGGAACACAGGGATGGTGTACTGGGTTTTATGCGCCCCCAAAACATCGAGGAACATCCGCTGCTCGGTGATCATTCGCTTCCCTTTCCGCATCTAGTCATTCAGTTAAGCCGTCTTATCAACACTCAGCAACAAGGCGGCTCGGAATTGCCAGCAGCAAGAATACCGCACTTGTCCACAAGGGAAAGAAAAATACTTGGCCGTTGACTCACCCGCTGGACGAGGTTGGCACGTTTTGCTTATAGAAGAAGGAAGTCACGGCTATAATTGAACGGTTCAAGTTGCGTGAACTACCAAGGGGACCCCATCAGGACGCCGTCTAACAGATCGAGAAGCCAATCATCATACGAAAGCAGTCGCGATCGTTACCAGGAGCGCGACTTCGGTCGGCATGGCCGCACGCAGGATCGAAGCCGCAGCGGGCGACACGCCGCAGGCAACGGTCGCGGGCGCAAGCGCAATGCAGAGCATGGCAGCGGCCGCGGGTATCGCCCCGAACCTGGTCCTTCGGTTCCCCAGCGCATTCTCTCGGTAATCTTCCGCGTGCTGGTCGCCATCAAGAACATCATTCTTTTCCTGGTCGAAGCCGTGTTCAGGGGCCTGCGCACCATCGCATCGTATCCCATTGGGAAGTTCGTGCTCCTGATTGCCGCTCTGGCGCTTATCGCTGTTATCGTGCTTACTGTCCTCAACCGCTCCTCCGCCCCGGCACCCGCCACGGATCAGAACGCCAACGCAAACACCGAACAAGCCAACACCACGACAACGGTGGTAGACTACACTCCCGACACAAGCATGCTTGCTTCCCTGCAGCTTTCCAGCGCCGACGCCACACCATTCACGCTCAACCTGAGCCGCACCGACGTCGTGCCCTCCGTTCCCGAAGACAAGATGCAAGCGATCAACAACGCCACCGCCGTGCTCACCGACCAAGAGATTACTGTTGGCTACGTCTTCCTCAACCTGAAAACGGGCATGGGCTTGGCGCGCGACGTCGATACCGAAGTCTACGCTGCCTCCTCCATCAAAGGCCCTTACGCCGCATACCTGTGCTCGCTTATGGACCAGGGGCAGATCTCGCGCGACACCCGGTGCAAGAACACCTGGAGGCTTGATGAAGGCAGCGGACGCGATCAGTCGACCTATTCCGTTGAATCGCTGATTGAAGACATGGTGGTGTGGTCGGACAACGACGCGCTCAGGTTCGTGCGCTCTTCGTATGACGATCTGGGCTTTGAACAGTGGCTTGCCGACATGAGCGCCGACACCAACATCGCGCACGACGGCGCATGGTTCGCGCATTACACCGCCCGCGATTCCGCCATCATGTGGATGAGCATCTACCAGTACCTGACCCAGGCGGAAACCAACGAAAACGCCGCATGGCTCGCCGAACTGATGAGCTCGACCGAGGTTTCGTTCATACGCAACGGCACCGAGATCGAGGGCATGGAGGCAACCGTGTACAACAAGGGCGGATGGTGCATCGGATCGTCTGACGACTACGACAGCGTCTGCGACAGCGCCGTCGTCTACGACGGCAACGTGCCCTATTTGCTGGTCATCATGACGAGCGCCCCCGACGGCTCCAACAACGAAGAAGCGGTCAGCAACATCGCCGCCGCGCTTCTGGATGCCCGCTACTCGCTCGACGACCGAACGATGGCCGCCCTGACCAGCATCGACAAAGCCAAAACGGCAGTGAATCAAAGCTTCCAGGCCCTGGACTCTGCGTTCGAGACCGCTGAATAGCTGAAGATTCGAGCAGCGGCGAACAATGTGCACTTATCCGAATGGAACCCTCCACTTTTGGTTGCATTTTGTTGCCTGCAGCCGCCCTGTGCGCTCAAAGCAGATGCAGTAATCAACTTCGTAGTCGTTTCGGACACTTGCAGCTTTGCCCGAGAGGCATCTTGTAGCCCATCCGGACGTTTTTGGGGGTTCTGGAAAGTACTTTGCAGCCCATCCGGACGTTTTGGCGCCCTCCAGAAGGGTGAAAATGTCCGGATGGGCTACAAAGCGTTTTTTAGGGACTGAAAAACGTCCGGAAGGGCTGCAAAGTGGTGGCCCACAGGCTGCGGCGGTGTCCGAAGTGGCTACAAGAAGATGCGAAGCCGTGCGCTTCAGCAGCTGCAGATAACGGCCATAACATGCGGGAAATTAAGAGCGAAGACCAGTCGGTGGTCTTACGGCGGCGGCTGTTTCGCCGTGATGAGGACGGTGCGAATGGAGCCAGTGACAGGAATCGAACCTGCAACCCACTGATTACAAATCAGTTGCGCTACCGTTGCGCCACACTGGCCCGTCCAAACGCCCAGCTATTGTACGACAACCCGCACCGCTTGGAAAGCATCGCGTGCTACTGCACGCCCGTCAGATCGAAGGGTGGGATGAAGCTTTCCTCCGCCGCGCCGCCTTCTTGCCAGAAGTAGTCTTGAACGCCCAGGTCGTCGGCGTAGTCGAGCAGTTCCTCGTATTCGGAATCGGGAACGCGCTGCGCAAGCTCGGGGAAGCGCTTGAGCACGTGCGCGGCCCACGCATCGCCCGCTTCGGCGGCATCAGCGAGCACAGGAGTGTACTGGTTCATAAGCGAAAGCCGCACTGCGCTGCCGAAACGCTCGTGCAGCAGGCGCACCACGCGCTTGGAATCCTCCAGCGCGCCAGGCAGCATCAGGTGGCGCACCACCACGCCGCGCACCATGCGGGGCTCGCCGCCCACTTCGTCATAACGGGGCTCCCCCACCTGCGCGACCATCTCGTCCAGCGCAGCCAGGGCGACTTCCGGGTAGTCGGGCGCTTTCGAATAGCGCATTGCAAGATCTCTCGAAGCGTATTTGAAATCCGTCAGGTACACGTCCACCGTGCCTGTGTTCGCACGAACGGCTTCCGCCGTCTCGTAACCCGACGTGTTCCATACGATGGGAAGATCCATGCCCATCTCCCGCGCGCGGCGCACAGCCTCGCGCGCCTGCGGGGCGTAGTGGGTGGGCGTGACGAAGTTGATGTTGAGCGCGCCTTGTTCCCGCAGCTCCACGCACATCTGAGCCACACGGTCCACCGTCGCCGGCACGCCGGCCTGTCCAGCTGCAATAACGGCGTTTTGGCAATAAACGCAATGCAAGGGGCAGTTGGCGAAAAAGACCGTGCCGCTGCCCGCTTCCCCGCTGATAGGAGGCTCTTCCCAGAAGTGGAGCGCTGCGCGCGCGACCACCAGCGTGCCGTCGGCGCCGCATGCCCCACGCTGTCCACCGCGACGATTGGCGCCGCAGCGACGCGGGCACAGCTCGCAGCTATCGGGAAGAAGCTCGGAGTCCTCCATTCAACGCCACCCTAGTTCGGCGAGTAGCTGCCGTAGCCGCCGTGGTAGACGCCATCGTTGTCGTAGCCGGTGCAACCGTCGTAGTCATCGTAGTCGCCGGCTTCGTCGTAGTCGTCATCGTCGCCGTGATGGTGCTCGTGCAGCACGCCTTCGGCACCGCCCTCTTCGCTGTAGAAATGCTCGGCACGCGTCCAGTCAAGGCCGTTGTCGGCGCAGGCCTCTTCCTCGCCGTACACAAGCGAAAGCGCCACGGGCGACTTGTCCGACCCGCCGATGACCGCCAGAAGCTCCAGCAAGTGCATGCACGCCTCGGTCTGGGGCATGATCAGATCAGCGTCGTCGGCCGCCATCAGCGCCGCCGCGAGCTCGCCCATCATCATCTCCAGCGTGTAGGTGCCAGCGAAGCGCTCCTCGAGGATTGCCTGCAGGTAAGTTTGCGACACGTCGCCAATGGGGTGAGGGGCGTTCGGGGCCAGGTTGCCCGCCGATGCCGCCTTGCGCACTGCATGGCAGAGCGCCTGCGCCTCGGCAGCCGAAATGAGCGCCGCCACCTGCTGCACCGTGCGGGCCGCGCGTGCCAGCTGGGCAGATCCAAGCGGACCTTCTTCCAGAACCTCGCCCGCGATGGCGCGCAGAAGCGGCATCGCATCGGCAACGGCGTCTTCCTCGCCGGCCACGAAGCAGATCAGGTTGTCCGGACGCGAGAACGCATCTTCCCACGTGGGATCAACAACGGCGATGGGAGCCTCCACAGGACGCAGGTCGCTGACCATCGCCACAGCGGAAAGCTCGCGCGCGAACCCGGGCGTGGACGGAGAAAGGTCGATCAGCAGCGTGCCCGGATGAACCGCCTGCACCAGGCCGCCTTCGTCGAAGTAGGCGTCTTCCAGCATCTGCTGGTTAGTGCAGTACGTCACCACCGCGGCAACGTCTTCAAGCCCCTCGACGCGCTGCCATCCGGCGTTCGCCGCCAAGCGCTCAACCGCGCCCCCAACTGCAGCGTTGCCGAAAAACGCGAACGTGTTCTCCATGACATCCGACCTTTCTCGTTTCATCCACCAGCGCCGCGATTCCGCCGCGCCATGCAAGCGGCGCCCCACGTGAAGGCGCCGCGTCTTGTTTCCCTGGTGCCGCCAGGAGCGATGCCGCTCCGCAGGCTCGTGCTAGCCCTGCTTCACGCGACGCGCGATGCGGTCGGCAACCGACAACTGCTCGCGCTTGTCGCCACCCCAGAACACCACGGCGATCATTCCCGGGCCCACATGGCTGCCGATGACCGGGCCGATGCTGCTTTCCAGGAACAGGATGGAATCGTCGATCTTGCTGAGAGCTTCCTTCAGGCGCTCGGCATCCTTCGGGCAGTCGGCGTTGCCGATGACCACGTACTTCATGGGGCCGTTGTCGTCCACGCGCTTGGCGTAGTAGTCGGCAAGCTGCTTGAGACCCTTCTTGCGTCCGCGCGCCACGCCGCACAGCGACAGTTTGCCGTCAGGACCGATGCTCAGAAGCGGCTTAACATCCAGCTTCGCGCCGGCATACGCCACCGAGCTGGGAATGCGGCCGCCACGGCGCAGGGCCTCAAGGTCGTCCACCATGAACTCGGCATCCACGAAGAAGCGCGCTTCCTCGGCCCACTGCGCGAGCTCCTTGGCCGTCATGCCCTTCTCGCGCTGACGCAGCGCGCCATGCACCAGAAGCGCCTCGGCCACCGACGCCAGACGCGTATCCACCAGGTACAGCTCGGCATCGGGATGCTCTTCCATGATCTGGGAATACACGAGCTCGGCGGCATCGTAGCTGCCGGAAAGACCGCTGGAGAACACCAGGCACACCGTGGGCACGCCGCTTTCGATGGCGCGCTCGAACGCCTCGCGGTACACCGGCATGGGCACCTGGGACGTGGTAGGCTGCGCGCCGTCGCGCATTGCCTGGAAGAAATCGTGGGCGGTGGAGGTTTGGTACAGGTCGTCGGCGTGCTCGCCGTCCTCCATGATGTAGGGGAAGTTGATCAGCTCGACGCCTTCGCGATCCACCACCTCGAAGGGCAGGTCGCAGCACGAATCGATGATGAGGTTGCACGCACAGGCCACAGGGGTCTCCTTACGTCGGGGTGAACGTTTGCGCGCAGGGCGGATGCGCCCCGCGCGATCAAAACCATCAGGTGAATCTTACGCGATACCGCGCATGCGCGCCACCAGGGCATGCCGGCGGTCGTACAGGCCGCGCTCCAGGCCCACCGGGTAGGTGTGCGGGTTGAGCATGCGCTTCTGGCTTTCGTCGAGGGTGGCAAGCTGGGCGGCCGTGCGCTCGCGCGCCGTCACCGCATCGCGCGCCTCGGCGGCAAGCGCGGTTTCTCCGTTGCGCGCCAGCGGCTCCAGCAGGGTTTCGAAACGCTTCCCATGCAGGTTCTTGCGGCGCAGCGAATCGAACGGGTCCACGATGGTCTCGCAGCCATCCATGGGCGCGTTCACGTCGAAGACCATGTCGCCGGCGATGCGGCCGTCTTCATAGTAGTAGCGGCGCACGTCCAGCACGCCGGGAACGGTGAGCTTGGCGGCCGTTTCAGAGATCTTCAGGCGGTCCTGCCACGGCGCATCCGCGCTTTCGCGCGAGGCTGACAGCTTGTACACGCCGCCCAGCGTGGGCTGGTCGTACGCGCACGCAAGCTTCGTGCCCACGCCCCACGACGCCACCTGGGCACCCTCGTCGCGGATGGACTGGATGGTGTGCTCGTCGAGATCGTTGGACAAGACGATACCGCAATCCTCAAGCCCCGCCGCATCCAGCTTGCGGCGCGCCATCTTCGCGAGCCACGCAAGGTCGCCCGAATCGATGCGGATGCCGGTGAGCCGCTCGCCACGCTCGCGCATCTCCAACCCCACCGTGATGGCGTTGTCGATACCGCGCTCCACATCGTAGGTGTCAACCAGCAGCACGCAGTTCTTGGGGAACTGTTCGGCGTAAGCACGGAAAGCGGTGAGCTCGTCGGGGAATGCCATCACCCACGAATGCGCATGCGTGCCTGACACAGGAATGCCGAACAGCTTGCCCGCCATCACGTTTGAAGTGGAGGCGCACCCGCCCACAACGGCAGCGCGGGATGCCCACACGCCGCCTGCCGGGCCTTGCGCACGGCGCAGACCGAACTCGGCCACAGGCGCCTGCGCGGCCAGGCAGATGCGCGCAGCCTTGGTGGCGATGAGGGTTTCGAAGCTCACGCAGTTCAAAAGCGCGGTCTCGAGCATTTGGCATTCCATGATGGGACCCACCACGCGAACGATGGGCTCGTTGGGAAACACCGCGGTGCCCTCGCGCACGGCGTCGATGTCGACCGAAAGTCGGAAATCGCGCAGGTAGTCCAAAAACGACTGCTTGAACAGCGCGCCGCCACCCGGCGCAGGAACCGAGGCCAGGTAGGCGAGGTCTTCATCGGAGAAGCGAAACCCCTCCACGAGGTCGGCCAGATGCGCCATGCCGCTGGCGATGGCGTAGCCGCCCTTAAACGGGTAGTCGCGAAACGACATGTGGAAGCAGGCCTGCGTCTGCCCCTTTCCGCACTCCAGATACCCCTGCGCCATGGTGAGCTGGTACAGGTCGGTGAGCAACGCGTGGTTAATGGAAACTGGCATCGATTATCAGGACCTTTCCGTGAATTCGTCCGCTGAATGCGCTCCTATTCGTTGTTTGCGCCCGACGCTTCGTCGTGGCCGTGGGCAGTATGCGAGCGACGCCTGCTGCGGCGTCCCGAACCTTCGCCGGCACTGCGCTGCGAGCCGCTCTGCCCCTGTTTGGAGGGCCGCTCAGAAGCAGATTGCTGCGCGTGCTGACGCAAAGCAGAGGACTTGCGTCCCGGACGCGCCGTCTGCTGGCGTTGTTGCTTCTGAGGCGCTTTGGACTCGCCACCACGCACTTCGGAGCTTGCGCGGCGCTTCTGCTTCTGACCGCTTCCCTGCTTCGGCTGACCGCCCTGCTTGGCTGACTGCTTTGCTTGGTTGCCCTGCTTGGAGCCCGCCTGCGACTGGCCGCGCTTCTTTCCCTGCTGGGAGGAACTTGTCGCCGCATCGGTGCCGGTGGACACCTTGGAGCGGCGGCGCGGCTTGCGCGTGTCAGCTGCCTTCTGCTGCGCACCGTTGGAGTTCGAATGCTTCTTCGCGTTCGAGCTGCCCAAACCGGTATGGCGCACCGCACCCGGCTCGGCAAGCTTGTCTTTGCCGGACAGGCTGTGGGTGTCGGCGAACAGCGAACTCGACGTTACCAAATCCACCGGAGCCGTAGCCTCTTCCCATGCCTGCTTGCCCACCTGAGTGGGACGTGCGGCGTCGGCGGTGGGCTCGAAGTTTGCCAGCGGAACCTTTACCACCTGGCCCTCTTCGGTCTTGAGCGTCACGATCTCCCGTGGAACGTTGAGGTCCACCACCTTCGCGGGGCCCTCGGGCGTTTGGATGGAGGCGTTCTTCTTGGGCGCGCGCGACTTGAAGTCCTTGTACGCGTCGAACTCGTAGCGCAAACAGCACATCAAGCGCCCGCACACGCCAGAGATCTTCTGGGGGTTCAGCGAGAGGTCCTGCTCCTTTGCCATGCGGATGGACACGGGGCAGAACTCGCCGCCTAAGCGCTTGCAGCACAGCTCCTGGCCGCAATGGCCCAGACCGCCCACCATGCGTGCCTCGTCGCGCACGCCGATCTGGCGCATGTCCACGCGCACATGGAAACGCGACGCCAGCTTGCGCACCAACTCGCGGAAATCGATGCGCTCTTCGGCTTCGAAATAGAACACGGCATGCTCGCCGTCCAGCAGATACTCCACCGACACCGGATGCATGTCTTCGCTGGTCTCTGCCGCCATTTCCCGGAATATGGGCAGGGCCTCAGCGGCCTTGCGGTCCATTTCTTCGGCTTTCTCAAGGTCGGCTTCGGTAGCCAGGCGCTCGACCGGCTTCAGGGGCGATTTCAGCTCCTTGATGCGCTTCTCGTCGACTTCGATCACGTCGTCGGCCATGTGGCCGAGCTCGGTGCCGCGGGCGGTGGTCACCACCACGGCGTCGCCTTTCTTGGCGTCCACCTCGGCCGGATCGAACCAGAGCGTGCGGTGGTTGTTCTTCAGTTTAACGGGTGCAACCCGCGTCATATGCAAACCTCGCTTTTATCGGAATCGCGACGGCGCCGCCTGCGTGCCGCGCGGCGCGTACAGCGCTTCGCGCACCTCAAGCAGCAATCCGTCGATGCATGTTTCTGGCGATACATTATAGGAGATCGCCCTGTTGCAGCGGCGCACAGCGGCCAACGCCTCGGCAACACGCGCCTCGTCGGTGGCGTAGGCGGCGTCTTCGAGCGCTCCGCGGGCATCCACGTTGATGACCAGCTCCGGCGTTTCGGCGCAGATGGCCAGCACATCGCGCAGCCACGACGACGCGATTGACGTCAGCTGGCTGAGCGCCTCGAGGGACTTCGCCGACAGCGCGCGCTTGTTGCGCGCCTCTATCTGACGAATGGCCGACTTCGCCAGGAAATCGGCGTTTTTGGCAAGCTCTTCCTCCTGCTCGGCGCGGACCACATCAAGCGGCGCCTTGGAAAGCACCACCAGATCGCGCGCGGTGCATAGGATGTCCCAGTCGTCGGCGTTGCGCAGCATCTCCATGGCTTCCAGCACGCGCGTGCGAAACGCCAGGCGCTCGTTTGACTTCAGGAAGTCGACCGCGCGGGTGATGGACCCGCCGCACGACTCGATGGCGATGCGGCACTTCTCCAGCGACGCGCCGGTGTTCTGCGCCAGGATGCCCGCCGCCTCGCTTGCCGGGATGTGCCGAAACGGCACCACCTGGCAGCGCGACGCGATGGTGGGAAGCACGCCCTCGCGCATGCGCGCCAAAAGGATGAACACCACGTCGGCGGGAGGTTCTTCCAGTGTTTTGAGGAAGGCGTTGGCAGCTTGGATGCTCAGGCGGTCGGCCTCGTCCACGATATAGACCTTGCGCTTTGCCTGGATGGGTGCCAGGTTTGCCGCCGCGATGATCTCGCGCACCTGATCGACCAGATAGCCGTGCGCGCCCTCGGGTTGCAGCAGCACGACATCGGGATGCTTGCGGCGCATGATGCGCCCGCACGCGTCGCAGGCGCCGCATTGACCGCCGCGCGGCCCCTTCGGCCCCTTCGGGCAGATAAGCGCCTGGGCCAACGCATATGCCGCCGTCATCTTGTTGGAGCCGGTGGGCCCCACGAACAGGTAGGCATGGCTCACGCGCTCGCCCACCACGCTGGCGCGCAAAAACTCGCGGACCTTCGGCTGGCCTAAGATGTTCTCAAACGCATCTGCCACGATCAGGCACCCCGCTTGCCGTGCTTGCCGCCAGAGCGCTTGCCGTCAGCACCCTTGCGTGCGGGACGACGGTTGATCAGGGAAAAGTACGCATCGTCGCACTGCGACTCGTCTGCCATCCAGGGGAACAGATCGGAAAGCCCCCTAAACACCGCACGCGCCGTATCGGCATGCGCGCCCGAGCTTTCCACCACGCGAATGCGATCAGGTTCACGCTCGGCCGCATCGCGGAAGCCGGCGGCCACGCGCTCGAAGAACTCCTGCCCGCTGCGCTCCATGCGGTCGGCGCCGCGGCGCGTAGCGCGTTTGATGCTGGCGGAAGACCCTCCTGCGGTCAGCAAGATGGTGCGGTCGGGCACGATGCCCTGGCAGGCGAACTCGTTGGCGCGACGGACGAAGTCAAGCGACAGGCCGCGCCCGTACGCCTGGTAGGCCACCGTGGAATCGGTGAAGCGGTCGCACAGCACCACCGCCCCGCGGTCGAGCGCCGGCTTGATGACCTCGGCCACGATCTGCGCACGCGCCGCCTCGAACACGAGAAGCTCGGCCTGGTCGGACAGATCGTCGTTGCGGGGGTCCAAAAGCACCTCGCGCAGCTTCTCGCCAATGCGCGTGCCGCCCGGCTCGCGCAGGCTGACGACCTCGCACCCATGAACGCGCAGCGCTTCGGAAAGGAAGCGGATGTGCGTGGATTTGCCCGCGCCATCGCCCCCCTCGAAGGTGATGAACAGCCCGCGATGCGATGCCGCGATGTTTTCGATGCCGTCCGACACGGTTCCTCTTCCGAATAATACCCAGGCGGTGTTCGCCTAGACGATCTCGTAAACGTCTTTACCTTCGGTGTCCACGCCGACGAACACCGGGAAGTCCTCAACTTCGATGCGGCGCAGGGCCTCGGTGCCCAGATCCGCATACGCAACCGTCTCCGATGATGCCACGCAACGCGCCAGCAACGCCGCGGCCCCGCCGCATGCCACGAAATAAACGGAATCGGTTTCGGCGCACGCCGCGCGAACCTCAGCGCTGCGATGCCCCTTGCCTATCGTGGCCGCAATGCCAGCGCGATGGAGCGCCGGTGCGGCAAAGTCCATGCGGGACGCCGTCGTGGGACCGACAGCGCCAAACGGCCGCCCAGCCGCCGCAGGCGTGGGCCCCGCGTAGAAGATGGCCTGGCCATCAAGGCCGTACGGCAGCACGCCGCCGTTTTCGGCAAGCTCTTCCATCAGGCGCATATGCCCCGCATCGCGCAACGTGTACATCGGCCCCGAAAGCAAGCACGCCTGCCCCGCCTTGAGCCCGCGCAACTGGGCGCGGTCAAGCGGAAGAGTAAGGCGAACAGCATCGTTAGCGTCCGCGGAGCCCGTCGGGGATGGAGCGACCGTCTGCACACCATCTATTATTTCATCTGATTGCAGTAGCGCAGCGCACGAAGGATCCGAAGGATCCTGAGCAGCGGAGCGGCGCGTCGCGGAATCCCCGACGGGCTCTGCGGACGCCCCCGCAAGTTGAACCGCAAGGTCAACCGTCGCGCGCCTCATCGCGCTGCAACCCATGTTGATGGCCAGCGGCAGCGCGGCAATGTGGCAAGGGGCGGTCGCAACGCGTACACCAAGCGCGGCAGTCGCGCCACCGATACCACCCGGTCCCACTCCCGTGGCGTTGATGGCCTCAAGCAGCTCCTCTTCGAGCTCACGGACGTCTTCGGTTTCGGCGGGTTCATCCAGCGGGCGCATGAGCGCGCGCTTCGCAAGGCCTGCGACTTTGTCGAACGTACCGCCGATGCCGATGCCGGTGACAAGCGGCGGGCAGGCGTTGGCGCCTTTTTCTCGCACGCATTTCACGACTTCTTCGACGATGCCCGCACGTCCCGCTCCCGGCGGCAGCATGACCACACGGCTGGCGTTGTCCGACCCGCCGCCCTTCAGCATGATGCGCAGGCGGGCAACACCCGGTTCGTCCACGGGGTGGATGTCGCAGAACGCCGGCGTATTGTCGCCCGTGTTCGTGCGGTCGAGGATGGCGTCACGCACAACCGACTTGCGCAGACGCGCTTCGTCGTAAGCGCGCGCCACGGCGTTGTTCACATTCGCGAACACGTCGGCGGGCACGAGCACGCCGGGGCCAACCTCCAGGCTCACCCACACCGTGCCGGTGTCCTGGCAGATGGGAACATGATCCGTTTTGGCGATATGCGCGTTTTCCACCAGCTGCTGCAGCACCGCGCGCCCACGCGGGGCCTCCTCGCGCTCGAGGGCCGCCTGCAGGCCTGCCAGAATGTCAGCAGGAAGCTCGCATGCCAGCTGGGGAATTGCTTCGTATACGGCGGTCGCCACCGCCTGTTTCGTGATGATGGTATCCATAACGGATATTGTAGCGCAGGGGCTGCCTGCGAACGCGGTCGAAAGCTATCGCAACAGGTGCGGCTCCCGCCAGGTTATCCAACGAAGCTGACGATGACCCCGCCTCGTTCAGCGTAGTATCCGCACAAACCCCTTGTCGACATCACCTCGACAGCGGTTCCCGGCCACGTCTCGACGATCCGCTCTTTCAGCTCCATCGCAAATGACGGGTTGAGGCAGTGGCTGATGGCGGCCTTTCCTCCTTGGAAACCCCGCTCGTGCATGTCGGCGAGCAGTCGTGCCAAGGCCTTCTTCTGGCCGCGGACTTTGCCGACGACCTCGATCTCGCCCTCTTCCGAGCCGATCCCGATTCCCCACAGCTTCAGCTTCTTCGCCAAAAAACCTGCCACCTTGCCCAAACGGCCGTTCTTGATCAGGTTGTCGAACGAGCAGAGGGCGAATGCGATCTGGGCCTTGCGGAAGAACGATTCGGCGTAAGACACGACGTCTTGGAAAGCCTTCCCTTCCCTGATCAGGCGCAGAATCTCTTGCACGCACAGAACCAGTTCGGGGCCGGTTGAGCGGGAGTCGACCACGGCGATCTTCTTGTTTGGGTCGGCTTGCTTTGCCATGTCCCTTGCCACGCGCGCGCTGTTCATGCTGCCGGAAAGCTGTGACGAAATGGTTATCGCGACGATGCAATCAGCCTGTTCGAACTGTTTCAGCCACGCCTCAGGCGAAGGGCACGACGTGTGGCTGGCATGAGCTTCCTGTTCCATTGCGTCTACCATTTCGGGAAGGTCGAGCGCTTCGTCATCGACGAAATCCCGCTCCCCCACGCGAATGACGAACGGAACGCTTCCGCACCGCACCTCCCCCTGGTTGTTCGGGGATGGAAGCAGGTCGCAGCTTGAATCCGTCACGATCGCCCATCTCATGTTCGGCACCTCCGGTATCGTCGCCTTGATGCACAGCGCTTCGCAAAGGAAGCAATTCGTTCATATGGAACAATACCGCAAAGCTCCCCACTGATCACCTGCAATGTTGAATTGAAGGATAGTTTAAAGCGCAGCGCGAAGGAGGCGCTCACCGTTGTCGTCAGGGGAAATGACAGCCAGGGTACCCCATACAGGCTCGAAACGCTCGCGCGCCAGAGGAACCAGATCGGCGCGCACCACGACAAGCGCAACGGGAAACGCGCCCGACGGGCCGGCGTCAAGAATGTCCATCGCCGCCACAAGCCCTTCTCCGCGCGCAAGTTCCAACCTTCCCAACTCATCGACGATCAACAGAGAAGGATGCGTGTTGGGCGCGTCGCGCAACTCCTCGAAGTGGGTGTTCACACGCGCGATCGCCGCGTCATCGATAGCCCAGCCCAAACCCGCGCGAGCAGCCTGGCTCCCCTCGTCATAGCTGCCTTCTTCCCACGCAAGGTCGGCACGGCGAGCGAAGGCGACGCACTCACCGCCGGGAAGCAATACGTTGTCGATGCCGAGCTTCTCATACGCCGAGCCCTCCGGTGCGCCGGCGGCTCTCTCTTCCACCGAAGGCACGTCACCAGCTTCGCGGCAACGCCACACGCCCGGCGCGAGCACACCCGCGCACCGCACGCCCTCAGCAGCAAGGTTTCGCGCTAAGCGTCCCAGCCAGCACGTTTTTCCCGTTTGTATCCCGCCCGTCAGGACGAACAGCATTCCCCCGCCTTTTCATTGGTTTATCCTTGCTTCTGCATTATACTTCTTTACTAAGATTCGTGTCTGTGAATAATGTAGATACGAGCACCTCCGCTTGAGGAAAGGAAGCCGTCCATGAGCTGCCGCAACCACTGCCGCGCCGACCATCCCGAAAACACGACGATCTGCTATCCCGGCACCGAAAGCCGCGATACGCCGTGGAGGTTCTACAACCATCTGATCGACGGAATCCCTGATGACGTCCGTGTGCTGGACTACTGCCTGGGAACCCATTGGAGCTACCTGGAGGCGGAATGCGGCATGGGCGTGAGCTTCACGTGCTCGGGCGGGGCACCGCGACGCTACACGCTGGACATGCGCGGCATGCAGCTGCGCGAAGTGGCCGAGCTTTCGAAATCGTGGAACTTCCCCGAGGCGACGTTGGGCGTGGCAGCGCTCAACGCCTGGTACGCGCGCGCCGAGCTGCTGGATCCGTTGGGTGCTGTGTATGACGAGCCCATCGAGCGGCCCGACGGCACCATCCGCAAGATGGACGCGTTCGAGATGTGGCGTCCGCGCGTTGAGGCAGCCGAAGCAGAAACGGGACGCCTCCAAAACGTGACCGTGGTAGGGCACTTCCCGCACGTCGACCGCATCAAAGCCTACGCGAACCTCACGGTACTCGAGCGCAACCCTTCCTCGGAAGACGACACGCCCGACCCGGCCTGCGAATACATCATGCCCGGCACCGACTTCGCGTTCATCACGGGTGTGACCATCATCAACAAGACCGCGCCGCGCCTGCTGGATCTTACCGCCAACGCGCGCACCATCATGGTGGGGCCAAGCGTTGTCATGTCGCCGTTCTTGTTCAAGTGGGGCGTGGACATGCTGGCTGGCAGCGTCGTGGGCGATCCGGAAAAGACCCGCTTTGCCGTGAAGAACGGTGCAGGGAAGCTGTTCGGCGAAGCCATCCAAATGCTGTCACTGGAAAAGCTCACCGAATAAACCACGCTGCATCACCACTCGAGTCGTAGCTGTTCGAATATTCGCGTTTGCATATTATTCCGGAATGGCTATACTCTACCTAGTTTTATTCTTATTTCCGTATATTTATATTTGGGGATAGTATGGAAAACAGCACGCACTGCAAAGGGGTCGAAGCAGCGAAGGACGCCAAGGCGCCGGCGCTCGCCCCCAGCAAGGCATCGCGCCGCGCAGGCGTCATCATCGTGTGCCTTGCTGTTTTCCTGGTGGCTACGGTGTGCGTGTCGCTGATGCTGGGACGCTACCCCATCGAACCGGGCCAGGCCATCGCGATGCTGGTCAACCAGATTCCCGGCATCTCCATCGATCAGTTCTGGACCGACCAGCAGGCAACCCTGTTTTTCAACGTGCGCCTGCCGCGCATCGTGCTCGCCATCATGGTGGGCTGCTGCCTGGCAACCGCAGGCGCGGCGTTTCAGGGCACGTTCCAAAACCCGCTGGTCTCCCCCGACATCCTGGGCGCCTCGCAGGGCGCGGCGTTCGGTGCGGCGCTTGCCATCCTTGCCGGATCGGCAGCATTCGGCGTGTCGCTTTCCGCGTTCGCCTTCTCCATCGCGACTGTGCTGCTGGTGCTTTTGGTAAGCAGCCGCGCGAAGGGCAACCGCATTTTGGTGACGGTGCTTGCCGGCACGATGATCAGCTCGCTGTTCTCGGCGGGCGTTTCATTCACCAAACTGGTCGCCGACCCCACCGACGACCTGCCCGCCATCACGTATTGGCTGATGGGAAGCCTCACCGGCGCCAAGATGTCCAACATCATGCTGGCGTCCGTCCCCATGGCCGTGGGCGTGATCGTGCTGTTCGCGCTGCGTTGGCGCATCAACATCCTCACAATGGGCGACGACGAGGCAGCCACCATGGGCGTGAACGCCAAGCGGCTGCGCATCCTGGTCATCGTGGCGGCCACGCTTGCCACCGCCGCCAGCGTGGCGGTATCGGGCATGATCGGCTGGGTTGGCCTGGTTATCCCGCACTTGTGCCGCATGATGGTGGGCAGCGATTACCGCAAGCTCATCCCCACCAGCATGCTGTTGGGTGCAAGCTTCCTTCTTATTGTCGACAACATCGCCCGCCTGGCATCTACCTCGGAAATCCCCATCGGCATCCTGACCGCATTCGTCGGCGCGCCGTTCTTCTTGTACCTGATCACGCGGAAGAAGAAGGTGTAGCCGATGAGCATCGAGATCAAGAACCTGTCGTTTTCCTACGGTCGTCACGAGGTGCTTCACGACATCAGCCTTTCCATCCCCGATGCGACGCTCGTGAACGTGCTGGGCCCCAACGGCGTGGGCAAATCCACCTTGTTCCGCTGCATCCTGGGCCTGAACAGCCGCTACGAAGGCAGCATCTTCGTCAACGGGAAAGACATGCGCCAGCTGTCGGTGAAAGAACGCGCCCGCGAAATCAGCTACATCCCGCAGTCCCATGCGCCGGTGTACGACTACGAGGTGCTCGACGTCGTGTTGATGAGCACCGGCACCGACCTGGGCATGTTGCGCTCGCCCGGCCCGCGCCACATCGAGCGCGCCTACGCGGCGCTCGAACGCATCGGTGTGGAGCATCTGGCGCACCGCACCTACACGCAGATCTCCGGCGGCGAGCAGCAGCTGGTACTGATCGCCCGCGCGCTGGCGCAAAACGCGCGCACCATCATCATGGACGAGCCCACCAGCGCGCTCGATTACGGCAACACCGTGCGCGTGCTTTCGTGCGTGCGGCAGCTGGCGCGCGAGGGGTTGTCAATCGTGCAGTCAACGCACCAGCCCGACCAGGCGTTTCTGTATTCCGACAAGACGCTCGTCATCAACGACGGGCGCGTGTTCGCCTACGGCGACCCCAAAGACGTCATCACCAAACAGCTGGTGAGCGACATCTACGGCGTGGACGTAGAGGTGAACTCACTGTACGGCGATAAGGTGCGCGTCTGCGTACCTGTGAACGAAATCGCGCGATAGCCGGCAAAGGGAGGCCGGCAGGCCGACGGCGGGCGGATCTCGACGTCGGAAGAGCAACGGAAAGGAAGGAATCATGAGCACTCTCAGCAAGAAGCGGCATGCGAAGCTACTGGCGGTTCTGGCCGCCATGGCGCTGTGCCTGGGCCTGGCGTTCAGCGCCGTTGGCTGCTCGTCGAGCAACGGCGATTCAAGCGGCGGAACCTCCGAGCCCGCAAGCGAGGCCAGCACCGAAACCGTGCAGTTCACCGACGACGCAGGCCGCACGGTCGAGGTTCCCGCAACCATCGACCGCATCGCACCCTCTGGCCACACGGCCAACCAGGTGCTGCTCACCATGGCACCCGAGAAGATGGTCGGCCTGTCTCAGGAGCTTTCGGAATCGCAGCAGAAGTATCTGGGCTCCGAGATCGACGTTACCAGCCTTCCTGTGTTCGGTGAGATCTTCGGCGCCAAGGGCGACCTCAACAAAGAAGCTGTCGCCGCCGCCGACCCGCAGGTGCTCATCGACACCGGCGAGATGAAAGACGGCATCGCCGAGGATCTGGACACCCTGCAGGAGCAGCTGGGCATCCCCTGCGTGTTCATCGAAACGAAGCTTGACGACTACGGCGCCGCCTACGAGAAGCTCGGCGAGCTGCTGGGCATGGAAGAGCGCGGCACCGAGCTTTCCGAGTACTGCCAGCAGGCCTACGACGAAGTGACCGCCGTCATGGAGACCATCCCCGAGGATGAGCGCGTCAGCGTGCTGTACCTGTTGGGCGAAGACGGCACCAACGTCATCGGCAAGGACACCTACCAGGCGCAGGTCGTTGACATGTTCGCGAACAACGTGGCCGTGCTCGAGAACGCCAGCAACAAAGGCACCGGCAGCGAGTCCAGCCTTGAGCAGATCGCGCTGTGGGATCCCGAGATGATCATCTTCGGCTACGGCAGCATCTACGATGCGGTCGCCGACGATCCCGCATGGGACGGCATCTCCGCCATCGACAACGGCAACTACTACGAGGCCCCCGGCACCCCGTACAACTGGCTGAACAACCCGCCGACGGTCAACCAGGTGATGGGCATGCAGTGGCTGCCGCGCCTGTTGTATCCCGACAAGTTCGACGACACCATCGCCGACGTGACGAAGAGCTACTACTCCACGTTCTACGGCTACGACCTGTCCGACGAAGAGCTCAACGAGCTCATCGCAAAGGCCACGCCGAAGGCCTAACACGGCAACCAGCTTGCTGTGGCAAGCTCGAACCGAAGACGGGCGCGCAGGTACTTCCCTCCCCTGTGCGCCCGTCGCCGTATAAGAAGCAAAAAAACTCCCAACAAAGACAACGTAGCCCCGGATGGCGGGCGGGGGTTCCGCGCGCAGTTCCGCATGGTCAACAGTCCAGTGGACTGTTGACAAACATTTTATCCGCCCGAGCGGGCGGGTGGGCGCTTTTGAGCGAGCTCAGGACTGTTTGAGCACGGAGCCCCCGCCCGCCATCCGGGGCGAACAGGTCGAAAAGATCAGATTGCGCCTAAACAGCAGCCTCCACCGCATGAGCCACCGCATCAACCGCACGCGGATCAAACGGCTCAGGCATGATGAAGTCCTCGCACAGCTCCTCATCGGACACGAGCGCCGCAAGCGCCTCGGCAGCCGCAAGCTTCATCTCCTCGGTGATACGCGTCGCACGCGCCGCGAGCGCGCCCTTGAAGATGCCAGGGAACGCCACCACGTTGTTGATCTGGTTCGGGAAGTCGGAGCGGCCCGTCCCCACCACGCGAGCACCGGCGCGCTTGGCCGCATCAGGCAGAATCTCGGGGTCGGGGTTGGCCATCGCGAACAGGATGGCGTCGTCGGCCATGGAGGCAACCATTTCCTCAGACACGATGTTGGGAGCGGACACGCCAATGAAGATGTCGGCACCCTTGAGCGCATCAGCCAACGTACCGTCGACGTCATCGAGGTTGGTGGTGGCCAGCATCGCGCGCTGGGCCTCGTTGATGCCCTCGGAGCGCGAGCTGATGATGCCGCAGCGGTCAACCAGCGTCAGATGCTTGAAGCCGTAGGTGAGCAGCAGCTTCGCGATGGCAATGCCTGCAGAGCCAGCACCGTTGACCACCACGCGGCAGTCTTCCTTCTTCTTGCCGGTCAGGCGCAGCGCGTTGATAACGCCAGAAAGCACCACGATGGCGGTGCCGTGCTGATCGTCATGGAACACAGGGATGTCGAGCGCCTCAATCAAGCGACGCTCCACCTCGAAGCAGCGCGGCGCGGAGATATCCTCCAGGTTGATGCCGCCGAAAGCGGGGGCAATGCGGATGACCGTTTCGACAATCTCATCGACATCCTGCGTGTCAAGGCAGATGGGCACAGCGTTGACATCGCCGAACGACTTGAACAGAGCGCATTTGCCCTCCATAACGGGCATAGCGGCCAAAGGCCCGATGTTGCCCAAGCCGAGCACGGCGCTGCCATCGCTCACCACGGCGATGGTGTTGGCCTTCTGCGTGTACTCATAGACGGCGGCGGGCTCCTTCGCGATCACCTTGCAGGGTTCGGCGACGCCCGGCGTATAAGCAAGCGCCAGATCTTCGCGCGTGGAGATATCCATCTTGGGCACGGTGTCCAGCTTGCCATTCCACTCGCGATGCAGTTCGAGGGCCTTTTCCTTCAAATCCATGATGAGCCTTTCAGTCGAAATGCGGACGCTACCCCGCCGTTGCGATCCAACGGGCGCCATTGTATACCCTCCCGCACCGCCGGGCATCGGTGCGCAGGTCCCTCCACCATCCGTCCAGATAAGCGGCGGCGGTTATCGCTTCTCGCGGCGGGTGCCCAGCAAAAACCAGTACACGCCGGCAACGATGACGCCACCCACGATGTTGCCCAGCGTGACGACCACCAGGTTGAACGCGATGCCTGCCGGATCAACCGCGCCGGCAACACCCACGCCTGCAAGATTTTGCGCCAAGCCTATGAACAGGAAGAACATATTGGCAACGCAGTGCTCGAATCCGCAAGCAACGAACGCCGTGATGGGCAAGAGCACGCCCACGACCTTGTCGACGATGGCGCGGGATGAAAACCCGATGCGCACTGCCAGGCACACAAAGATGTTGCAAAGAACGCCCTTGAAGAAGAGCGCAGGCGCATCGAACACCGCCTTGCCAGCAGCGACGCTCACCATGGTTTCAGCGACCGCGCCGCCGTTCATCGCCCCAATGTTGGCGAAAAACACAAGTGCGACCGCAATCAAGGCGCCCGCAAAGTTGCCCAGCCACACCAGCGACCAGTTCTTCGCAATGTGCCCCCACGAGACGGTGCCCGTGCCAAGCGCGCCCATCATCATGATGTTGCCCGTGAACAGCTCGGATCCGCAGCACACCACCAGCACAAGGCCCAAGCAGAAGCTCACGCCGCCCAAAACGCGCGAGACGGCAAACGGCAGGCTGGCGTCAGAGGTCACCAAGCAGAAGAACAGCGCGCCGAACGCAATGTAGGCGCCGGCGAGCATGGCCGACACGAGCACGCGTGCAGGCGGCATCGTCGTCTTGCCCAGCGCTACGCGCTCGATGGCCTTCTGGGTTTCGGCGGCGTTCAGCGCCACCGGCGAGCTGGAATCGCTCATGGCCTACGCCTTCTTCTTCGTTGTCGTGCGCTTGGCGCCGCTGCGGGCGCCCTTCGCACCTCGGCGACCACCGCGGCCGGAGGCTTTCTTGGATTCATCGTTCTCCTTGCCGGGGCAATCGAAGTTGGGGCACAGCTTCCACGGGCCGCGGTTGGTGGTGACGATGACCATCGGCGCGCCGCAGTGCTCGCACACCTCGTCGGTGGCGGTGAGCTTGCCGTACTGCGGCAACGGATAGCCCGTACCGCAGTCATCGTAGTTCTCGCAGCGGATGAAGCGGTTCAACGTTTTGGGGTTCTTGCGCGCAACGAGCTTGGCGGAAACGCCCTTCTCCTTGCACGTCGGGCATTCGCCCACCACCACGTCCGGCTCTTTGTTGGAAGCGCAATTGGGATCGATGCAGATGGTGCGCGGCTTGGAGCGGAATGCCGTCACTTTCACCTGCGGCATGCCGCACGTGGGGCACGGTTCGGGCAATGCTTCGATCTTGCCCTTGGGCAGCGGGTAAGTCACGTCGCAGTCGGGCCAACCGGCGCAGCCGATGAACATGCCGCGGGTCTTCTGGCTGGCGCGCAGCTGCAGGTCTTTTCCACACTTGGGGCATTTCCCCACATACGCGTCGGCCGCAACGGCGTCGGCAAGCGCGTCTTTCACTTCCTCGGAGTGGGGCATCAGGTTGGCAAGCTGCTCGGACAGCAGGTTGCGGGAATTCATGACCACGGCGGCTTTCGTCTTGCCGCCCTCGGCGATAGCGTCCATTTCCTCTTCGAGCTCGGCCGTCATCTGGGGGTGCGTGATGTGAGGCGCGAACTTGTCGAGCGCGTCGCACACCGCCATGCCCAGCTGGCTGGGTTCGATGGGGTCGTTTTGGATGTATTTCACTGTGTAAAGGCGCTCGATGATGCTGTGGCGCGTTGACTTGGTGCCCAGGCCCAGCTTCTCCATCTCTTGAATGAGCTTGCCCTGGCTGTAGCGCGCAGGGGGCTCGGTCTGCTTCTTTGTGCAGGTTGCGCCGTTGAAGGCGATCTGCTGGCCCTGTTCAAGTGCAGGCAGCTGCTCGTCTTTTTTCAAACCGTAGGGGTAAATGGCGCGGAAGCCCGGCTCCACCAGCACGTCGCCCTTCGCGACGAACGGCTCGCCAGCAACGTCCAGCGTCACCTTGGTGCCCTCGACCGTCGCCGCATCGGAAAGCGTGGCCAAAAAGCGGCGCGCAATCAGGTTGTAGAGCTTCCAGTCGGCAGGCGCCAGATTGTCCGGCGTCGCGAGCGCCGTGGGATAGATCGGCGGATGGTCGGTGGTTTCCTTCTTGCCGCGCGTAGCCGTGAGCTTGCCCTTCGCCAGCAGCTTTTTGCAATACGGCGCATAAGCGGGATTGCCGGCGATGGTCTGCACGGTTTCACGCAGATCGAGCGTGGAGGGATACACCGTGTTGTCCACGCGGGGGTAGCTGATGTAGCCGTCCATGTACAGGCTCTCGGCGATGCGCATGGTGCGCGCCGGGGAAAGGCCCTCGGCGGATGCGGCTGCCATCAGGCTGGTGGTGTTGAACGGCACGGGAGGCGCCACGCGGCGGCGCTTCTTCTCGACGGCCTCCACGCGGGCCGACTTCGCACCCTCGATGTGCGCCATCGCTGCCCTTGCGGCCGCCTCTTCCTTGAAACGCGCCGTAGCATGCGGCGCTTCAAAGGCAAGCTCTCCCTCACCATCGGTAGGGCCAGCCTGCGCAGCAGCGTCGAAGCGGCCGCGAATGACCCAATAGTCTTCGGGCACGAACGCCAAACGCTCGCGCTCGCGCGCCACGATCAGCGCCAGGGTTGGCGTTTGCACGCGGCCAGAGCTGCGCACGTTGCCGTAACCAGCGAACTTCACCAGCGTCAGGTAGCGCGTGAGCACGGCGCCCCAGATCAGGTCGATGTCGCGACGGGATCCGCCTGCCGCCGCCAGGTTGTCGTCCATCTCCACCAGATTCGAGAACGCGCTCGTGATCTCGCCCTTGGTGAATGCGGAATAGCGGGCGCGGCTCACCGGTGCCGCTGGATTGACCTCGCGGATGCACTCGAGCGCGTCAGATCCGATAAGCTCGCCTTCACGGTCGAAGTCGGTGGCGATGATGATGGAATCAGCCTTCTTCGCCAGATTCTTCAGCGAGCGAATGATGTCTTTTTCCTTGGGAAGCTTCTCCACCGGCGCGTACACCAGGTACGGCAGCGCATCCATCTTCCAGCCCTTGAGCTCCACGCCGTCCTCGGTGAAGGGCTTCTTCTTTTTGAACGGGGGCTTGGGCAGACTTGCCGGAATGTCGGCGGGGATGGCCTCCCCTTCGGCGGTCACGCCCTGCCAGCCGCCGCGCTTTTTGTAAACGAGCGACGGAGTAAAATCGGGTTCAAGGATGTGGCCGCGCAGGCCGATGGTGACCCATTCCTCGCCGTCTACGTTGAAGCGGTAGACGGGGGTGTTGTAGACTTTGTCGGCTTTGGGTTTGGTCGCGCCCAGCAGATCGGCGATTTTCTGGGCGGCGTCGTTCTTCTCGGTAACCACCAGCTTCATGGGGTTCCTCCTTCTTGCGCGGCGTCCTCAGCGCCGGCGCGGATCGTTCACACGGTTGCCCCACCTAATTGTTTAGCGTGTGCGGGGATATGCGCGCACCGGCAACACCGCCGCCGAAAGCGCAACGTGCGTAAGCATACACGATTTCCGCGGAAAGGGGAAAACCAAGCGAAAGACTAACCGAGGCGGCCGCCGCGGTCGAGCGCAAGCAAGCGGCGGTAGTAGACGCTTTCGCGTTCGAGGTCATCCGGAGCTCCATCAAGCGAGACGGTACCGTCAGCAATGAACACCACGCGGTCGAGCTTGGAGACCCCCTGCAAATGATGCGTGATCAAAATGAGTGTTCGATCAGCGAAAACATCGAGCAGCGTGTCGAGCAGCTCCCGCTCGGTGATGGGGTCGAGCGCGGCGAACGGCTCGTCCAGAATCACGACGGGTGCGCCCTGCAGAAGCACGCGCGCAAGCGCGATACGATGGCGCTCGCCGCCCGAGAAGCGCTTCCCTGCCTCGTCGACCATCGTGTGCAGCCCCTGCGGAAGACGCTCCAAAAGCTCGTCAAGCCCCACGCGAACCAGCGCCGCGCGGACTTCCGTTTCGGTGGCGTCGGGGTTGCCGATACGCAGGTTGTCCAATAGCGTTGCGTTGAACAGATACGTGCGTTGCTGGATAACGCCCAAGTAGCGCGCCATGCCGTCGCCAAGCGCCGCGCATGGAACGCCGCCAAGCATGGCCGAGCCCTGTTGGGGCACAAGATCGCCGCGGATTATCGATGCGAGCGTGGACTTGCCCGCCCCGCTGCGCCCAAGAACGGCGATCTTTTGGCCAAAGGGGATGCGGAGGCTGAGCCCGCGGAGCGTGTCTTCGGCTTCTCCCTCGTAGCGGAACTGCACTCCTTCAAGGCTTATGTCCAACGGTTCCCGCGGCGCCACATGCGTTGCGCGCGGCGTCTCATCCGGGTCGGGCAGATCGTTCAGGCGCTCGATGGAATCGCGGTAGGCGCCCGCTTCCTGCGCGGCGGATGACAGCGGCGCAAACACTTCGATGAGCGGGAAGAACCCCAAAGCAAACGCCGCCACCCAGTTCGCCCCGCCGTCGGGAAGCCCGCCAAAGCGCGTTCCTGCCCACGCCAGCAGCACCACGACGATCGCCCCGAACACAAGCTGCAACGCCAAGTCGCGCACACGGTTGAAGCGCTCGATACGGCGCTGCTCGGCACGAAGGGCACGTTGGGCGTCCTCGTGCGCCGCAAGGTAATCGGCGCCGCGCTGAGCGAACATCCAGTCCGCCACGCCTAAGACGTTGTCGGAAAGCGTGTCGTACAGGCGTGCCCGCTGCTGCTTGCGACGCGCCTCGCGCGCGGCGTTTGCCAGCACGGAGATGAGGGGCGCTGCTACGGCGGCAAGCCCGGTCAGTACAAGGATCGCAAGCCCCAGCTGAAAAGAAAGCACGCCGGTGCATACCACCAGCGCAAGGTAGAGGATTCCGCCAAGCGCCAACGGGAACAGCGTCCTGAGGTACAGGTTCTGGATATGCCCCACATCCTGCGCCAGAAGGCCCAGTACATCGCCGGTAGAGCGCTTGGACCCAAACGCCATCGCTTCGCTTTCCGCTGCGCGGTAGAGCCTCAGACGAAGGGCGCTGGTCATGCGCAACACCCAATCGTGGCTGGCCAGGCGCTCGAAGTAATTGAGGATTGGCTTGCCCACGCCACACAGGCGCACCAGCCCCAGCGGAACATTGAGAACCAGCACCGACACCACCAACGGCGCACCGCTGATCAGATAGCCGGAAGTGAACATCAGCGCCGCCGCGAACACAAACGTTGCAAGGCCCAGCGCAAGCGCCAGTAGCAGCGCGCGGCGATATTGCCTGAAAAACGGCTTGATCCATGTGTCGCGACGCCAAAGCGGCGCTCGACAGACGGAGCCCGACGCTGCGTTTGAGCGCTGAACGGTTGGAGCAAATTCGCGAGAATGGCTCATCGTCGCCCACCTTCCAACGTCCGTTCAGCCAAACGCGTCAGGGCGCCTCCACGCGCCAAGAGCTCATCAGGCGCGCCGAACTCCGCCACGCGCCCGTCCTCCATCACCAGCACCGCATCCATGTTGCCGATCCAGTGAAGGCGATGCGTCGCAAAGAACACGAGCCGCCCCTCCATCAGCGGAAGCATGCGCTCCTTCAACTCGAGCTCGGTCTCAATGTCCAAATGCGCCGTGGGCTCGTCGAAGATCAGGATGCGCCGCGACGGGTCAAGAAACGCACGCGCCAACGCGATGCGCTGCGCCTGCCCGCCAGAAAGCGCCCGCGCGCCCTCGCCAATAGGCGTGTCGAGCCCCTGCGGAAGCTGCTCCACCAAAGATTGCAGCCCCATCGCTTCAATCGCGCGCGCAACGGCCGCATCATCGGCATCCGGTCGGTAAAACGCAATGTTGTCGCGCAACGACGCATGGAAGAGGTAAGGATCCTGCGGAATATAGGCCACCTGCCTGCGCCACGCGTCCGAAGCAAGATCGAACGGGCGCAGCTCCTCGCCGTCGCCGAAAGATGCGCAGAACCCGCCTTCGGATGGCTTCGCAAACCCCCCAACCACATTGGCAAGCGTGCTTTTCCCCGATCCGCTCATCCCCACGATCGCGATCTTCGAGAACCCGCGAGCAGAAAACGAAACTCCCTCGAGCCCCCGATGATCCGCATAGTCAAACGAGACTCCGCGAACCTCAAGCACCGAAGAAGCCGACCAAGGCGGATACGACGCGCCTGGCTCCGCCAGCCGCAATGCCGGCGCATCCAACGGCGCCGCCTTCAACAAAGACGCCAGCGCCGTCTTTCCATCCAACGACGCGTGATAATCAGACGCATACTCGCGAATAGGCTTGAAGTATTCGGGAACCAGGATGAGCATCAACAGCGCTGGGAAGAAGGCAATCGATCCATCCACCAGGCGGAACCCCAGCATGATGGCCACCGCCGCCACCGAAAACGTGGCGAACAGATCCAGCACCGCCCCGCTCAAGATGGCCGTGCGCAACGTCTTCATCGTTGCACGGCGCAAGCGCTCGCTTGCGGCGAACACCTCTTCGCCGCGGTCGGCTCCGCGACCGAACAGCTTCAGCGTATCGATGCCGCGCAGCGTGTCGACGAAGTGGTTCGCCAGCCGGTTGAACTCGTCATGCTGCTTGTCGGCTTCGGCTTTTGCCGTTTTGCCCAAAAGCACCATGTAGAAGATGATGAACGGAAACACGACAAGCATGATCAGGCCAGACACCCAGTCGAAGGGGAACGCAAACGCCAGGAGCACCAGCGGGATGATCACCACGCCGGCGATCTTGGGAAGCACGAGCCGCAGATAGTTCTCCACTTGTTCGGCACCCTCAAGCGCCAGCGTCACCACGTTGCCCGTCCCCATCGCGCCCACGAAAAGCGGACCCTCGGCGAACACGCGTTGGAGCAGGCTGGAGCGCAGCTGCGTCACGCACGCATCTGCATAGCGTTCGAGCAGTCCGTCCTGAAAAAAGACGATGGCCTGGCGCGCCATAAAGCAGACGAGAAAGCCTGCAAGCGCAAACGCGGCATCGACCACCGGGCTTCCCGCGCGCAGCAGATCGACGGCAGTCGCCAGCATCCACGCCTGCCCCACCACCGAGGCCGCCTTCAGCAGCGTGAAAAAACAGAGGACGGCAAGCATGCGAGATGCGCCGGGAAGCGCGAACATGTTCTTGTCGAGCACAGGCCGCCTCCTCCCCTTCCGCACGCTGCTCGCCTCCAGTTGATCGAAGGGCGCCCGGCGGAGGCGCCCTTTAATTGCCATCAGTATAATATCATTTGCGAAACGGAGTTCCCGTGGGTTTTCCGTCCGCACTCTTTGGAGGATGGGCGGACGTTTCGTGAAGCGCGCTGGGTTCGATTAGGCTAGAGGGCGAGGCGGGCCGTCGGAACAAACCGACGAACGCTGAACACACGCACCCTGAACGAGAACGTACGCCGCATCAACGCAGAATCGGCGGACCGCCGACCGACGGAGGCTCTAACCATGGGAAAGATCATCAAGCTGTTCGTGGGGCTTATCGCCCTCATCATCGTGGGCATCATCGGCATCACCGCGCTTTCGGGAACCGACGGCATCCTTGGCGATGTCGCCAGCGATGCAAAGAATGCTGCCGCAAACGCCGCGCTCGACGCAAGCGGTGCGAAAAATCGCGTGCAAGAGGCGCTTGACGCCCATGTGGGCGACATCGCCGCCGCCACAGGGCTTTCCACCGCCGAGGTGCAGAAGGGCATCGACGACTTAGCCGTGCAAGAATGGAAGGTGACCGACCTCCCCGCCAGCGCGCAGGCAGAAGGCACCTTCAGTGCATCGGCCGCCGGCGTGGACGGCACGCTCACCGTATACGACGACCCTTCTTACGTCACCGTAAACGCCTACGGGCAGAACCTTACGCTGGAAGTGCCCGAATCGGCGCGCCAATATATGGGATACCTGGCGTATCTGTAAGGGCTCACGACCGCGATTCCGCTGGCCGGGCGGCGCACGACGCCTCCTCTTCCTCGCGGTCGAGCACACGCTGCATGGCCGCAATCGCGCATTCCAGCATCCCGTCATCAGGCTCTTTGGTTGTGAGGCGCTGCATCTGCATGCCTGGCCACAGCACCACTTTCACCAGCGGGTTTTCCGGATGGCTGCCCGCCCACTTCACCGTGATCTCATAGGAGATGCCCGCGATCACTGGCAGGAACAGAATGCGCACGAAGATGACGAGCGCCAGCTTGGGAGCGCCGTCGGGCACCCCCCATGCGCCGATGAGCGCGTCGAGTGGGATGGCGGTGTACACGAAGATGGCGATGATCATCACCATGATGAGGAATGCCGTGCCGCAGCGCACGTGCAGACGCGGGAACGACCGGGCGTTCTCAGGCGTGAGCGGCATGCCGTGCTCGTAGCAATGGATGGTCTTGTGCTCGGCACCGTGGTAGGAAAACATGCGCTTGATCTCGGACATGCGCCCAATCAGCCAGATGTAGAAGATGAACACAAGCACGCGCAGGATGCCGTCGAAGATGTTCCAGAGCACCGGGTTGGAATCGTACTCGCCCACCACCAAATTGGTGATGAATGCCGGCGCCACGATGAACAGCGCCACGCCCAAAACCAGGCCCAGCACCATGGAGACGGCCATCTCCTTCTTCCCGAACCCTTCTTCGGAAGACTCCTTTTCCTTCTCAGGTGCGTCCGCCTCCGGCTCAGGCTCAGGCACAGGTTCGGCAACAACCTCCAACGTCCGCTGCGCCCCCAACGCATCAATCATCTCATCCGGATTCCCAAAGTCATCCTTCCAAGAGAACTTTTTCTCTTCTTCCCCCTTCGGAGTCGCCGCCCCCTGCTCCGAGCATGAAAACGTAGCGGCCCTTTCGGGCGCGGATGCTGGAGCGACCGTCTGCACACCATCTATGACTTCATCTGATTGCAGTAGCGAAGCGCACGAAGGATCCGCAGGATCCTGAGCAGCGAAGCGGCGCGTCACGGAAGCATCCGCGCCCGAAAGGGCCGCGGACGACCCGGGATCGTCCCCTGGCTCTTCATCTTCATCCGCAAATGCATGGATGGCGGCGACCTCCAGCGCCTTGTACCCTAGCATCAGCGACTCCACGAATGCACGGCAGCCGCGAATGACCGGCCAGTGCATCCAGCCGTTCTTGGCGCGACCACTGGCAAGGTCGTGTTCTTCGACATGCATGTTGCCGCTGGGCTCGCGCACGGCGACAGCCCAATTGTATTTTCCGCGCATCATGACGCCTTCGATGAGCGCCTGACCGCCTACATGGGTCTTGCGCGGTCCGTCTTCGGCGAACGCGCGTGCAGCTTCGCTTTTCTTGCGCGTTTTCTGTTCGGCGGCGGATTCTTCAGTCACGCTAGTCCCTCGTCACATGCGGGTACGGGTTGCCGCAGCACATCTTGCCCTCGGGGCAGGCGCCGCGCACGCATCCTGCGCCAGCGTCGGCGAAAATGAACGGCGCCGTGGGGCAGGCGAGCTCCAGCATGCGATGTGCGAGGTCGCGGATCTCCCACTGGGCGCGATTGCAGCAGCGCAAGCTGAAGAAGTGCAGCAGCTCACGAACGTTCATGGTGACGACGATCTTGCTTTCGCACGCGTTGGGCAGCAGATAGCGCGCGTCTTCGGCGGGGGTGCCTGCGTCAAGCAGTTTCTGATAGGCGGCCTCGCAGGCGGCGATGGCATCGTCGAACACCGCCTCGGTCTCGGGGTTCGCGGCGACGGTTTCGGGCTTCACCACCGAGATGCCGTTTTTGAATTTCACGTAGCGCTGACTTTGCTGATTGAAGCTGGCCAGGCGGTGGCGCACCAGCTGATGGGTGAGCGCACGCGACACGCCGTCGATGGCGAACGTGTAGCTGGCGTGCTCGAGCGTGGAGAAATGTCCCGACGCCATGATGGTGGTCAAAACGCTTTTCACACGTTCCTCGGGCATGGTTTCCATCAGCTCGGAAGCGCCTACCGGCGCATAGCACAGGCGCGCAGCCGTGGCGATGGCGCGCTCAGGGTCAGGGGTGTGGTACAGCAGCTCGACTTGCATGGCAGATTGCTCCTCGTCTGAAAATATAATTCGCACGCAAGGATGATACCTCGCGCCGACTTCCGGTACGCTAGTATGATACGCAATCGTAGGAAACGTGCGCAGGGAGTTCAACCATGAGCGAAAACTTAACATCGACCGCCGCAGCCCGAGCCGTCCAGGCGACGCTGCACGGCTCTGACGCGATCGCCTTTTCCAAGGCTGACGAGCCGTTTGTCCCGCTCCTGACCACGTACGACTGGAACGAGGAGTGGAAAGCGCTGCAGCGTTCGCGCAAAGCGGCAGACGACGCCTCCTATTGGGACAAACGCTCTGCAACGTTTGGCACGAAAGACGCTCCGAACCCCTACGTTGATCGATTCTTGGAACTGGCGGGCATTCGACCCGGCGAGACCGTGTTCGACATGGGCTGCGGCACCGGCGCACTCACCGTGCCGCTCGCACGCGCGGGACACCGCGTGGTTGCGGCGGATTTTTCAGGCGGAATGCTAGGCGTGCTGGAGGGACTGCTGGGTGATGCCGGCATCGCCCATGGCAGCGGATCCGCCCCCTTCGAAAAAGCGACGAACGAGGAAGGATTCGCCCATCTCATTCAAATGAGCTGGGAGGACGACTGGGCAGCCCAAGGCGTCGGCACCGACTGCGTTGATGTCGCGCTCGCCTCGCGCTCCATCGCCACCGCCGACATGCGCGATTCCTTGCTGCGTCTGACCGACGTCGCCCGTCGACGCGTGTGCGTCACGTTGTCCACCGGGTCGTCTCCGCGATCCGACGACACGCTGCTTGCCGAGCTGGGGCTGGCGGGGCGCGCTGGGCGCGACTACCTGTACGCGTTCAACATCTTGGCCAACGAAGGACTTTCCCCCGAGATCTCCTACATCAAGAGCATGCGCGACGACACGTTCGAAACCTGGGACGACGCCTGGGAAAGCTTCACGCGCATGGTTGACAGCGCACTTCGCTTCGCACCCGACGGGATGGCAAACGCAGCGGAAGAGGCAGAGCGAGCCAAGGCGCACGAACGCCTGCGCGCATGGCTGAACGACAACCTCATCTCCAACCCCGACGCCGGAAAGCCCGACCGCAAAGGCGTTCCGCAAGGAAAGCTGAAAACCACCCGCCCCCGCACCATCGGCTGGGCGTTCATCGCATGGGGGAAGTAACGCAACGCGTCAGCGCCGCAGCGTCGTAGCGCCGCTTGCTATGCCGGGACCTCGATTTTTTCGAAGACTTCTTTGCCCATGCCGCAGATGGGACACTCGAAATCATCGGGGAGTTCGTCGACGTATTCGATGTGGCCGCAGATGGTGCAGCGCCATGCGATACGGGTAGCGCCGGCTTCCGCAGCAGGGGCAGAAGGCTCGTCGGCACCCAGATAGCTCGACGCCTTCGGAGGAGTCTTGCCGCCCTTCACCAGATGATAGTAGGCATAGGTCATCGGATCGCCCGAGCCCAACGCTGCCGCTTCATCAACCTCAGCGATGAACAGGATGTGCGTGCCCAGGTCGAGTTCGTTCACCACATGGGCGGAAAAACGCGCCACGGATTGCTCGGCAACGTAAGGAACGCCCGCCTCGTCCCGCTCGACTGCGAAAGCGCCGAACTTGTCGGTTTCCTTGCTGGAGCGGAAACCAAACGCGCCGATGAGTTCCATCGTCGCATCTTGCGCGAGCACGGAAACAGCGAAGCGCTTGGATGCTCGGATGGCTTCAGTGGTGGCGTTCTGCTTGTTGAGCGCCACGCTTACCTGCATGGGATCAGACGTGACCTGCTGAAATGTGTTGCACACACACCCAGCAGCAAACCCGTCAGCCTCGGTGGTGATGATATAGAGCCCGTAGCTCAGGCTATAGAATGCCTTTTTGTCGATCATGGTTCCGCCTTTCCGCCGCAAAAGCGGCTTGTCCCACCGGAGCGAAGCCGGTATCTTTCCGGAAAGGCAGGCCCTCCCGGTTTTCCCGATGCTGCAATCATACGGACTTAGCGTCCGCGCAACAAGCCGCCGCCAGCTAGTTTTCCGCCAGCCACTTCCCTATCAGGTGGCCCATCACCGACGCCATCATAAGACCGCGGGTCCAACCACTTGAATCGCCCAGGCAATGCAGGCCCGGCATGCTTGTCTCGAACCCGTCACCAAGTTTGACGCGGTTGCTGTAGAACTTGAGCTCGGGGGCGTACAGAAGCGTTTCGCCCGCCGCGAATCCGGGAATCGCCTCGTCAACCGCCAGCATGAAATTGATGATGGAAGTCATCGTGCGGTACGGCAGCGCGTTGGTGATGTCGCCCGCCACCGCGTCGGGCAACGTTGGGCGCACGTTGGAGCGGTCAAGCTCGTGCTGCCAGGTGCGCTTGCCGTCCTGGATGTCGCCGAAGCGTTGCACCAGTAGACGTCCCGAACCCAGCATGTTTGCCAGCTCTCCGATCTTTCGCGCGTAGGCGATGGGCTGGTCGAACGGCTCAGTGAAGCGATGCGAGCACAGGATGGCAAGGTTGGTGTTGTCCGACTTGCGGTCCTTGTAGGAATGACCGTTGACCACCGCAAGGCCCTCAGCGTAGTTCTCTTGACTGACGAACCCACCAGGGTTCTGGCAGAACGTGCGCACTTTGTCTCGAAACGGATTGGGGTACCCGATGAGCTTGCTTTCATAGAGAACGTTGTTCACGCGCTCCATAACCTCGTTGCGCAGCTCCACGCGCACTCCGATGTCCACCACACCCGGCTCGTGCGCGATGCCGTGGCGCTCGCACAGCTGTTCGAGCCAGTCGGCACCGCGACGCCCAGTCGCGATGATCACGCGGTCGGCGCGCAACGTTTCGGCGACACCGCCAGGACCTTCAAGTGCGACACCCGCACATCGACCGCCCTCTACCAAAATGTCGCGGCAGATGGTGCGGAAGCGCAGGTCGACGCCTGCTTCGCGCAGGTGGTTCTCGATACGCGCGTAGATTTGTTGGGCGCATTCGGTGCCCAGGTGACGGATCGGACAATCCACCAACTTGAGACCTGCCTGAATGGCGCGCCGGCGGATCTCCTTGACCTCTTCGTCAACGCCTGCACCTTCCACGTGCTCGTCCGCACCGAAGGAAAGGTAGATGCTGTCAACCTCGCCGATTGCCGCCTGGGCAACGTCGAAGCCAATAAGTTCGGGAAGGTCGCCACCCACTTCAGCCGAAAGCGAGAGCTTGCCATCGGAGAACGCGCCTGCGCCCGAGAACCCCGTGGTGATACGGCACGGATCGCAGCCCACGCACTCGCCGGTGTGCTCCTTTGGGCACTTCCGCTGCTCTACCGGCAGACCGGCGTCTATCAGCACAATACGCGCGCCGGGCTGGTGCGCGAGCAGTCCCAACGCCGTGAAGATGCCGGATGGCCCGGCGCCGATGATGACGATGTCGGTTTCGTTGGACATGAATGGTTCCTCCATCGCAAGAAGGCAGCGACCCCGGCACCGCGCCCGAATCGCCGCCCATGTTCGTACCACGGAAATCCTACCACAGCGTGACAGGGGACGGTCCTTCTGTCACGCTTGGATAATTGCCCCCTTCTTCTCGTTCTTCTCGCAGAATTGGCCACGGAAAGCATCGCGATGTTGACAAGATTCCTGAACTCAGGTTTACGGCATGGTTACCGATGGAAGAGGCGCCTTGAGCGTCCGCTACACTACAGGCAATGCCGCTTTCCCGCAGTGACCGATCGCGGCGGAATGGAGGAATCCCATGAAATGCCCCCTGTGTAATGTTGATCTGTTGATGAGCGAACGCCAAGGCATCGAGATTGATTACTGCCCCCAGTGCCGCGGGGTTTGGCTCGATCGCGGAGAGCTCGACAAGATCATCGAACGCTCGACGCCATCCGCTGCGGAGCCCGCTCGTGACCACGACGAGCGACGCGACCGCGAGTATCGCTCGCGCGACTACGACGACCGACGCGACCGCGAGCATCGTTCGCGCGACTACGACTACGATCACGAAAAGCGCCACGACGACTACAAGAAGAAGAAAAAGAAGAAGCCCACAAGCTTCCTGGAAGACCTCTTCGAGTTCGGCGATTAAGCATCTACAACAGGATGTGACAGGGGACGGTCCTTCTGTCACATCTGAATAATCCAAAACGGGCACTTCCTTTTCGCAGATGCAATCTAGCATCTCTGGATGATGCCGCGCCCGATTCCCGTGAGCCGCTCAAGTTGACGCACTGACAATCCTAGGCTTATCAGCTCCCTCAAACGCGCATCACGATCTTGCTTGCCCATAAGGGAAAGGTCGCGCCGCCACTCGGCGCCAAACAGCTCCATTGCCCGTTCCTCGGCCCGCCGATCACTGAGGCGGCTTTTACGCGACCCTTCTTCTTCGACGTCCGCGAACCGACAGGTCTCTGCCACCTCGTGAAACGACGCGAATTCTTCTCGATTCGCGAACAGCCCCAAAACCATGTCGGTGTCGCACAGATGCGGGGAGCCAACGTATTCGTCGTAACTGCTCCACCGATAGAAGCACCCCGACGACACTCCTGCCTTCACCGGGTTTTGGTGAATGTATCGCACTGCCGCGAGAAGATGCCTATCGGAGTCAATTCCCTGTGATCCGAACCGTCCTTGAAAAAGATGGCCCACCCGGTCATGACGCGCATTGAATGCGGTCGCATATGCGGATTCCAGCCTCGACATGAATTTCGAAATTGCCGGCAAGGGCGCTTTCAAAAGGAAATGAATGTGGTTGTCCATGAGCGCCCACGCGAGAAAGGAAATGCCGTCTCGCGTCGAAAACCGGCTCATCAAGTCGAGAAACAAAAGCCGATCCTCTTCGTCTTCGAAAATAAGCTGTCGACCGACTCCGCGGGCGAACACATGATAAACATTGGTCTCGCATGGTCTTCTTGCAGCGCGCATCGCCACACACCTCCCAGAACCGAAGCAACCACAATCGTCGCTTTCGCAGGAGCTGCATTGTATCGTCTAGACAATTACCTGTAATTATCCTTAAGGATCTTGTTGTCAAACTGTCAGGAGAGGCGTCCTTCTCCGACAAGCGCGACAATTTAGAGCCGAGAATCGATTATCCAAAGGTGACAGAAGGACCGTCCCCTGTCACGCCCGGTCATGCAAGCAGGAGCGCTTCGCTGTTTGCGGCGATACGGTCGGCAAGAGGCTCGCCGCGCAACGCCTCGAGAGCTTCAAGAGTGTCGGGCAAAATGCGGAGAATCTTGTCCGGATCGAAACTTCCACCCGCCGAGGGAGGAAGATCGGTTTCGAGCAGCAGGCGGCTCGCCGGAAGGATTCGGGCGTATTCACGTCCGCGTTTCGTTTGCAGCATGCGGGGGTTGATCGAAAAGTGGCAGCCTAAACGCACGGCGCGCTGAAGCTGATCCGAAGAGCCGGAGTACCAATGCAGAATGCAGGTGCACGAGCCTCCCCCGCCGGGTGCCAGACAGCCGGTCTTCTCAAGGACATCCAACACCTCTGTCGCAGCGTTCACCGCATGAAGCGACAGCACCTTTCTCCCTGCCGCGCCCGCTACGGCACAGACCCTCTCGAAAGCACCCAGTTGAACGTCGCGCGACGTTTCGCAACGCTTTCCGAAATCAAGCCCGATCTCGGCAATGAAGCGCGCCTCCTGTGCAAGCTCGATGCAATTTGCGACATCATCTTCGCCGCATCGCCCGTCGTCGAGCCACCATGGATGCAAGCCCAATCCCACACGCACCGCCGGCTCATCAGCCAGCAGTTCGCGCATGCGCACGTATTCCGAGGGCTCGACCGTCGCCGACAGCGCGCCGCCGCCATCTCCTGCCAGCGCGGCAGCCAGCTCGCACGCATTCTCGGCGAATCCCAGATGGCAATGCATGTCGTACAGAGGCATCGAGCCTTAGTCCTTTCCGTCGCAGACTTGCTCCCCGGCGCAGAAAGAGAAGCATCAGCTGGTTTCCTCAGCGCATATTATCCAAATGTGACAGAAGGACCGTCCCCTGTCACGCCTGTCACGCTTTGTCGAGGAGGGCGAGTTCGCGGAGGACGGCGCCGGCGATCATTTGGCCCATGATGGGAGGCATGAACGATGCCGTGCCCAGGTTCGACCGTTCGCTGCGAGCGGCACCCTCGCGTGGCGGCACGCGCACCGGCTCCTCGGCTGAATACAGCACGCGCAAATGCCGAATGCCGCGCTTGCGTCCCTCTTTGCGCATAATGCGACACAGCGGACAGTTCACCGTGTCGTAGAGATCGGTGATGCGCAGCGCCTCGGGATGAAGCTTGTTGGCCGCCCCCATGCTGCTGATCAACGCAATGCCTCGCTCCTGGGCGATCTCGGCGAGCGCGAGCTTGGTCGACACGGTGTCGATGGCATCAACCACGTAGTCAAGCGTCCCACCGTCCGCCTCGGCCCACGCGCGCGCCTCGTCCAGCAGCGCACCGACATTCTCGCGCAGTACGAGCATATGACGCGTTTCCACCTTGGCGGACGGATTGATGTCCGCGATCATCGCACGCGCCACATCCACTTTGCGCTGCCCGAGCGTGCTGCGGAAGGCGATTGCCTGCCGATTGATGTTGCTCACCTGCACGATGTCGCGATCAACCAGAAACAAATGCCCCACGCCGCCGCGCGCAAGCGCTTCCACGCAGTTCGAGCCGACACCTCCCAAACCCAGCACGGCAACATGCGCCGCAGCAAGGCGAGCAAGACCATCGGCGCCCATGATCAGCTCAAGTTTCTCGGAAGCATCCCCCGCAGAAGCCTCGGCGGCGTCGCACGGCTCCATCACCTCGGGCCGCGCTTCGGCTGCCTGCGCATCGCCCGCATCGCATGCCTCCAAAGCCTCGCGGTCCACCGCCGTCATCGCAGGAACTCCTCCCACGCATCTGCTTCGCGCTGCGCCTGCGCGAGCCCGCGCAAGAAGCTTGCCTCCAACTTGGCGCGGTCAGTCTCCTTGTTCGAGACCTCCATCGTTTCGGGATAGAACACATAGGCGGAGCCAGATTTCTCAAGCTGCTCGATTTCGTCACACAGCTCGTTGTAGGGCTGCCAGCGTTCAATGGTTCTCTCAGCAATAACAGGATGTTTGCGAAACGCCGCTTTCATAAGCGCCTTCGCACCGGCACCCAAGGGCTTCTTGCGGTACCCGCGCGGACGCGTGCGCACAATAAAAAACTTTTCGTAACCGTCGCGACGAGCCGCCTCAAGGCAGATGCCCCAGCTCGAACCCATGCCGCCGTCCATGTAGACGCGTCCGTCAACGCGAGTGGGCGGCATGAAAAGCGGCATCGTGGAGGAAGCCCGCACCCGCAGGCCCATGGCGCGCACGTCGGGCATGTCCTTCTTCGTCCAGGAAACGGTCTCGCCGGTGTCCCAGTCGATGGCTTCGATGTGCAAATCGGCAGGGTTCGCAACGAACGTCTCCCAATCAAAGGCCATCACATCATCGGTTCCCAGAAGCTGCTCAGCCAAACCTTCGTAGAGGTGCGCGGCGTTGAAGTAGCCCTTCCCTTCGACCATCGTGCGCAGGCCGCCGAAATTGGCATCGTCCACCAGATCAACGAATGACGCCTTGGTTCGCGGAATGTCGCGCGACACATAGTTCACCGAATGGCTCGAGCCGGCGGAGATGCCGTAAACGTTCGCGAAGTTGAGGTTGCGCTGCAAAAGCGTGACCATGGCACCCGCCGTGTAGCTCGCACGCATTCCGCCGCCCTCGATGATGAGCGCGACGTCAGGAATGTTGATGGCGAAATCCGGCGCAGCTTTCGGCAGGCTGACCGAGCCTGCAGCGCATGCCGCGCTCTTCATTTGGCTTTGTGATGATTTCGAAGTATCCATGCTCCGCAGTATAGCCGCTTCGCCGGCGCTACAATACAGAAACGCATCAAACGATCTCAAGAAGAAAGGCCCATCGTGCTGGTAGCCCCTCTGAAAAACGCGCAATCCCACGATTACCTCTCCGAGCGCTTCCGCAAAGCCTATGCGTTCCTTGAGCGCGACGACCTCTGTGCGCTTCCCGTCGGACGCATCGACATCGACGGCGACGAGGTGTTCGCCAACGTGCAAGAATACGAAACGGCACCGGCCGGCGAGCGCCTCTATGAAGCGCATCGGCGTTATTACGACGTGCAGTTCATGGTCGATGGCGTCGAGTCGATGTGGTACGCGCCGCTTGATGAGCTTGCGCCCGAAGGCGATTTCGATGAAGAGGGAGACGGTGGGTTGTACTCCCCCGCTCTCGGCGCGCCGGAAAGCGAGATCGTCCTCAGGCCGGGCGACCTGGCGGTAGTGGCGCCCGAAGACGCGCACAAACCCCGCTGCATCCCCTCTGCGCATGAAGGGCGTGCGCAGCGCATCCGCAAGATCGTGGTCAAGGTTCTGGCGTAGGCCACTCAAAACCATCCACGCCCGACCGCTTGCACCAATGCATCAACCGAGGACACCCCATGGCAGACAACCAGAACAACGCCCCAACGGAAATCCCCGAAAGCCTTGCGCGCAGGATTGACGCCCAGTACAGCAGCGAAGCCGCTGCGCGCATCCGCGCCGGGTTCAAAGCACAGCGCCCGACGACGCTGCGCGCCAACACGCTCAAAGCGAGCCGCGACGACATTGCAAGCCAGCTAGACGAAGCCGGCATCGCATGGGAGCCCGCACCCGCTCCGGCACTTGCCAACGCGTTCGTCATCCGCAACGCGCACGAAGACGCCGTGCGCGCACTGTCCGCCTACGACAAGGGCGAAGTGTACCTTCAGAGCCTTTCAGCCATGCTGCCTGCACTCGCGCTCGACCCCCGCCCCAACGAGAACATCTTGGACATGGCGGCGGCGCCCGGCGGAAAAACGTGCCACATGGCGGCGCTCTCGGGTGGGGGCGCATTCATCACCGCCTGCGAGAAAAACCACGTGCGCGCCGAGCGTCTGCGCTACAACCTGGCCAAACAAGGCGCCCCACGTGTCAACGTAATGGAATGCGATGCCCGCAAGCTCGACGAGTTCTTCCGCTTCGACAAGATTCTGCTCGACGCACCGTGCAGCGGATCGGGCACCGTGCGCATTGGACCGGATACACGCAAATGCTCCTTTTCCGACGAGCTTCTTGCGCGCAGCGTCAAGACGCAACAGGCCCTTTTGCGCCGTGCGCTTGATGTGCTCGCACCAGGCGGCACCCTTGTCTATGCGACCTGCTCCATCTTGGCGGAAGAAAACGAAGGCGTTCTCGAACGCGTGCTGGCAAAATCGAAAGCCGACCTTGCACCTCTTCCAGAAGGGCTGCTCGAAGGCGTGCCGCTTCTGCCCTGCCGCCTGCCCGAAGCGGCAGTCGTGTGCCCCACTGATTTGTTCGAAGGGTTCTTTTTAGCCCTCATCGAGAAAAAGTGCTAGCAGCACCGAAATTGAGGGAGAGCGGCCTAGCGGTGCGCCTTCAAAAATGCAAAAACGCCCACGAAATTGCGCTTCACCCATGAGACGAAACGACTCTCAAGCATCATCAAGCCGGGTTTGCGCATGCGGATCGGAGCAAACAGGAGACGGAGCATGAGCGAGCCGGGCCGGGCCGCCTCAGCAGCTTGCTGGACGGAAGGCGCCATCACCATGCGCTCAACCTCCGCCTTGCGCTCTTCTGTCGACAAGGGGCAGTCTCGGCTGGTAACCGCCTCGATGCAACCCAGCACGCGCTCGGCATGACGCCGCGCGATAAACTCACGGGACTCGGGGGTATCAATGCCCCAGTGAGCATAAAGCTCCTTGATCCAGCCATCTTCCTCTTCGCGTTTCTCGAACGTCCCTGGACGATAGCGGGTGTTCTCGCTTTCCGCGCGAGCGCGCAGGAAGTGGTAATACCCTTGATCGGTGACGCCCACGCGTTCAACGTCGCGGATGACCGCCAAGTTGAACGGAAGGTCGTCCCACCAGGTGTCGGGGAACTCGATTCCCTTTTCGCGCAGATACGCCGCACGGTAAAGCTTGTTCCACGGCGGATACAGCTGGTTTTTGTCGAAGAGGTTGTGCGCATCCAAGCGAAAATCCTGCTGGCTGGCATAAATCCGCGCGGGGCAGCTTTTCTTCTCGTGGTAAAACCTCGAATCGCTGTAATACGTGTCGATGTAGAAGCCTGCTATGAGCAGGTCGAGGTCATGCTTCTCGGCGAGCAGATGCATATCCCCCAGCATGGAAGGCTCACACCAATCGTCAGCGTCCATGAAGAACAGATACTCACCACGCGCGATGCCAATTGCAGCGTTGCGCGCACTGGCAGCGCCTCCGTTCTCCTTATGTATGACCTTGATGCGCTCATCGCGCACGGCATATTCTTCGCAAATGCGGCCGCTGTCGTCGGGGCTTCCGTCATCGACGAGAATGAGTTCGAAATCTGCGAATGTCTGTGCCTGAACGGATTCAATAGCGCGGCCGACCCACTTCTCAACCCCGTAAACGGGCACAATGATGCTTATGCAAGGAATGTGTTGCACCAAAAGGCTCCCATTAGTTTCATCGACCTAGCGTGCGGCATATTATAGAATAACTCGTTAGGGCGTTGCGCGGTCAGCATCGCCCCGACGAATAATACACTGCAGAAAGGGGGATCGTCGGCATGATATGGCTCCAGTTCGCCATAGTGGCGCTTGTCGCCTGTATCGTGACCGTCGCCCTTGTTCCTGCCGCGCGATTCATCGCATTCCGCATCAACGCCGTCGACTACCCCAGCGCCCGGCGCGTCAACAAGATACCCATCGCCCGCTTCGGCGGCGTCGCGATGTTTTGCGGACTCGTCGCCGCCATAGCGGTCATATGCATCGGCGTGAACTTCTTTGGCTGGTATTTTCCCCCGCAAACGCCGTTGGGAACGCGTCTTTCCTACCCTGGCGTCGCGTTGGGAATGATCGCCATCTTCCTTGTGGGCGTCGCCGACGACATCTGGGACCTCAAGCCTCCCGTCAAGCTTGCTGGTCAAATCGTTGCAGCATCCATCATTGCCGCATCCGGGCTGCTTCTGGACAACATGCACAACCCCTTTGGCTCCGGCTACATCTCGTTTGGCTGGATCGCCTATCCCCTCACCGTGTTCTACCTGGTTGCGTTCACCAACATCATCAATCTCATCGATGGCCTCGACGGTCTCGCATCGGGCATTACCGCTATCGCTGCGTTGACGATATTCGTCTTCGCAACCATCACGATGCGTTTTAACGCTGCGTTCTTCTGCGTCGCGTTGGTTGGCGTTTGCATTGGATTTTTGCGCTACAACTTCTATCCGGCGTCCATCTTCATGGGCGACTCAGGAGCGCTTTTGTTGGGCATGGGACTAGGCGTGGTGTCTCTGTTCGCCACGGCACGTTCGGCGTTGTTCGTTTCGCTGTTCGTACCCATCATCGTGGCGGGCGTGCCCATCATCGACACCGCCGCGGCCATCATCCGCCGCCTTCGCGCTCACCAGCCCATCCAGAAGGCAGACCGCGGGCACATCCACCACCAGCTGCTCAACGAGGGATTCAGCCAGCGCAAGACCGTTCTCATCATGTGGGGTTGGACAGCCGTCCTAGCCATATGCGCCATCTTCATCACCGAGATGTGTGGCGCCGCGCGCATTCCATTCGCGCTGCTCGCGCTCGGCGTGTCGGCGTTTTTCATTGTGCGCCTGAAGCTTCTTGGATCGGTTTTGAAGCATCACTACAACCCGCGCCCGAGAAGACATACGTACTACAGCAGCGACAAAGAAGACGAAACCCCTCGCGAGGAATAGCTTCTTCCCCCTGTAACCTCACCTGAAACAACGGGAAATGCGTCCCGTCATCAGCTTCTGCGCTGTTTGCCTGCAGCTCATTTCCCTGTTTCCGCATGCCGATAGAGCACCACTTGAATCCGCGTTAGATCTGCGTTGGATCCGCATTGGATCACGACCCACCCCAGAGGGAACAGGCGGGCAATAGACGCTGCATCCAGACGACGCTCTTACGGCTCGTACGTTGAACGGCGCAGATACAATGCCCTTCCCAAAGGCACGGCATGCCATCAAGGCGCCGTGCAAGAAGACGCAGCCGATGGGAAGGACGTCGCCATGGCATCGTTGCATCAGATCGCAAGCCGCAAAAAAGCACCGCGTATCCTGCTCGCGCTCTTGCTCGTTGCGGGACTCATGCCCGTGTTCACCTTGGCAGCTGCAAGCGAAGCCCGCGCGGCGACGCCTGTCAACCAGGGAAACCCTTTCGAAAACGGCGACTTCGTCTGGGACGACTACACCCAAACATACAAGATAGCCGGAATGAACATCCGCGTGGGCGACATCCGCAAGACCCACAGCCCGGGTTACGACGCTGCACCGTTTCCCTACCCTGAATGCTTCATCAAAGCAGAGCAGCTCGGAACCGCCGATTTCCGCGGATGGGGCGTGTCGCAGTTCAAATACGGATACATCCATGTGCTGGAGAACCTCAACGGAATCCAATTCACCACCCTTCCCGACACGGCGCACTGCGCGCAACGCGGCTATGAAGCAACTTCCCCGCACGAACGAGACGCCCACCTGCTGCTTATCGAAGAGAACTCATGGTGGGAGGGAAGCGTCTACCATGCCTGCTTTATCTTCTGGGTGAACGGTACCTGGGTGGACGACGAATTCGACCAGGCGACCGCCGGCATGACCTACGTTTACGCAGACTGGGTGAACGAGGGTAGGCTTTCCCTCGACAAGGACTCCACAGCACCTGAGATCACCAACGACAATCGCATGTATTCCCTCGCCGGTGCCGAATACGGCATATTCCGATCGCAAGCCGATGCCGATGTACGCAAAAATGCCGTGGAGGTACTCGTCACCGATGATGAAGGCAAGGCATCTTCGGGCAATCTGCCCGCAGGCATGTACTATGTGCGCGAAATGAAGCCATCGGAAGGCTTCAAGCTCGATGAAGCAATCTACGACGCCCAAGTCGTCGGCGGGGAAACGCGAACTGCAAATGCAGCAAGCGGAGGAATCGTTCGCGATGTGCCGAAAACAGACACCGCCCAGCTTCTGTTGGGAAAACACGATGGAGAGCGCACCTACAGCGATAAGGGAAACCTCCCGCAAGGCGCCGCGTCGTTGGCCGGCGCTCGGTTTGAAGTGGCGTATTACGATAGCGTCTACGCCACGCCCGAACTCGCCGAAGCGTCGTCGCAGCCCGTGCGCCGTTGGGTGTTTGAAACCGATTCCGACGGATTCATCAGGCTCGACGATTCCTATAAAGTCGACGGAGACAAGCTGTACCGAATCGGCGGAGCTTGCACACTGCCTCTGGGAACCTATCTTGTCACAGAAATTGCAGCACCGAGAGGATATCTGCTCCCCCAGCCCGTTCCGACACACCTCATTACTGTGACGGCCGAGGGATTTTCCGGTGAGGTCAACGGCTACAATGCGCCCATCGTTCCCAACGAGGTCGGACGCGGTGGCGTTATCATTGGCAAAAACGACGCCGAAACCGGAGAAGGCGCGCTCGGCGGCGCAACGCTTAAAGGCGCGGTGTTCAGAATCGTCAACGAAAGCGACCACGCGGTCTTCATTGACGGAGCAGAGGTTCCCGCTGGCGGCTGGGTTTGCGACATCGAGACCGATCAAGAAGGCTTCGCCCGCACAGCAGAAGACCTGCTGCCGTACGGCACGTACTCCGTCACCGAAGTGAACGCACCCGAAGGGTACCTGGGAACCGATCTTTCCATCGTTTTCTCGATAGAGCAAGACGGAGAGATAGAAGAGCTGGTCGGTGGGCGCTCGTTTAAAAACCAAGTGAAGCGCGGCGACCTTGAACTTATCAAGGCGGATGAGCTGACAAACGCCAAGATGGCAGGCATTCCGTTCCGCATCGCATCGGAAACCACCGGCGAGGCCCATGTCATCGTAACCGACGCAAACGGGTACGCATCGACTGCGGCATCATGGAACCCTCACACGCAAAAGACCAACGGCAATGACAACGTGGAAAATAACGCCTACGACAGCGAATGCGGCGTGTGGTTCGGCATGGAGGCAGGGGCGCCGACGCGCGACGATCTGGGCGCTTTGCCCTTTGATACCTATACCGTAGAAGAGCTTGCCTGCAGCGCCAACGAAGGCCATGAGCTCGTCAAGCTAACCGGCATTGAAATAACAAGGGACAAGCACGTCGTTGATTTGGGAACAATCGACAATCTACGCCTCCCTGAACCAACCATCGACACCACGGCAAGCGACGCTGAAGACGGAGACTCGATGATCTCGCGAAGTGCCAACACGGTGATCAACGACGTCATCGAATACACCCATCTTGAAGCAGGCTCTGAATACCGCATCGTGTCGGCAGCGATACTTCGCGAAGATGCCAGCAAGGTGTCGGAAGGCAACTTGGACGCAGCGCTTGGAAGCGCAGAGGGGCTTTTCGTGCCCGAAACCGCAGAAGGCACCACGAAAGTCCAGACCCCTTGCAATACCGGGGGGCTTGAGGGAGGCCAGATGATCGTCATGTACGAATGGGTTTACGACAAAGAGGGATCCCTCGTTCTCGAACACGCCGACCCCGACGACGCCGATCAAACGGTAACGGTGGAAAAACCTGACGAACCCACTGTTATAGAAGAGCCCACCACACCTGGTGAGCCTTTCGATAAAACCGGAACAAATGCCCGAATGGCGATCCTTGCTGCAGGCGCGCTTGCCGTCCTTGGCGCTACCGTCCTCTTGATTGGCATCAAACGGCGTCGAGGTCAGACCCCGCGCCGTCAGAAAATCCGTTGACGTCGCTGAAACGAGATCTCATGGCGCGAACCGGAGGAACAGCAGGGCTTCTCATTGCTGCAGGATCGACCTTGTGCATCATCGCAATCGCCTGTTTGGGATGGTTGCTGTCCCTTAAGGAGGCAGCGACCAAACCCCTGCCTTCCCCAGCTCTTGAAACCTATGACGTCAAAGAGGAAAACTCGGGGCCCGTTGTCGATTGGAGCTGGTGGAAGGAAACGAATCCCGACGTCATCGGATGGGTGTCCATCGCCGGCACGTCGATATCCCAACCCATCGTCCAAGCGCAGGCAAACGACCCCGACCGCTATCTAGACCACGACGTATTCGGAAACCTCAGCCCCTGGGGTTGCGTCTACCTGGATGCAGAATGCAAAGGAGGGTTGTTCGGATCGAAGAACGCCTTGGTATACGGCCACCACACCAAAGACGGCACCATGTTCAGCGAAATCGCTCGCTACGCCGATCCCGCTTGGGCGCATGACCATGCCGAGGTCGTTGTTCAAACCCCCGACGAAACGCGACGATACCTCGTCCGTTTCGCACGCGTGATCGATGGCGGCAGAAACTTCGAGCGCATTCGGTTCGAAAGCGATAAGACGTTCGATGCTTGGTATGAAGAAGAGCTCTATCGCGCCACGTCTGTTGTCGACACGGCTGCGCGGCCAGATCAGACGATAACGCTCATTACCTGCAGTTACAGCAGATTTGCTGATGAACGGACAATGGTGGTTTGCTCAGAAGCCTGCTTACGCGCTTTTCGTCCGCATTCGAACGCTCATGTCAAGCGGCTTGGCAGAAAACGGCGCCGTAGTCGCAACGCCGTCGATGCCCGTTGCAGCGTAGTCGGCAACGTTGGACGGATTGATGCCGCCTGCAGCGATGAGCGTCAAATGCGGATCGATCGCCCGAAGCTCGCCGACCAGCCCCGCCAAACGATCGACGGGAATCTTGTCGAACTGGATGCCGTCAACGCCCGCCTTCGCCAGTCGGAGCGCTTGTTCCTCGCCCGCTTCGACGAACAGCTTCTTTTCAACGCAGCGAGCCTTGATGGCGGGAAGCTGCTCGAGGAAGGCATCGAAGCCGCCCATGAACTCCATGTGGTGGTCGAATACCAAAACGGTCTCGGAAAGCCCCAGGCGATGCGGCCACGCGCCGCCAGCGCGCACGCCCAGCGTCAGCAGGTCCTTCGCGCCCGGCATGCTCTTGCGCGTGGTGAGAATCTCGCAACGCGGGTTCACCGCATGAGCCGCGTCGACCATCTGGCGCGTCTTCGTAGCGACCGCAGACAGATGGTCGAAGGTGTTCAGACCCACCTTCCACACCTGGTGCAAGGCGGATGCAGGGCCCTGCAGCACCATGAACGATTCCCCGGCAATGACGCGATCGCCATCAGCACGGGCCTCTGCCACCGTACAGCCAAGGTGTTTCGCAATCGCCTTGACGACCTCGACGCCGGCAAGCACGCAATCCTCGCGCGTGTAGTACTCCATCTCGCCCGGTTGGTCAGCCACGCCCAAGACCTCACTTGTGAGGTCAAGATACGGCACGTCTTCGGAAATCAACTGATCGATTCGGGCTGCGGGAAACCACACCATCGCGCTCTCTCCTTCTCCATGGCATCCGCCCCGCAATCCACCGGCAGGGCTGAAACGTTTCGATCTATTCTCGCACAATAATAATTTCAGGCAAGAGAGTTTCTCTCCCGCCCCAGAAACGCCGCGACATCCTCGTCGCACTCTGCGGCGAACAGCTGGGCGGCCGGAAGGATGGCGCGCAAGTTTCCGTCAAGCACGATTCCCGCGCGATCAGCAAGCATCGCCGCTTCGTTGAAGTCGTGGGTCACGAACACAATGGTGCAGTCGAAGCGCGCATGGATGTCGCGGATCGTGTCGTACATGCGCTCCTTTGTAGACGGGTCGAGTGCCGAGAAAGGCTCGTCAAGCAGCAAGATTTCGGGCTGCAGCACCAAAGCCCGTGCAAGCGCCGTGCGTTGCGCCTCCCCACCGCTGATGATTCCAGGGTGTTTGTCGGCGATGCCATCTATGCCGAACAGCGCCATCTGTTCGCTCACGCGCCGCTCCGCCTCGTCTCGCGGACAGCCGTTCATCTTGAGCCCGTAAGCGATGTTCTCACGCACAGTCATATGGGGGAACAACGCGTGATCCTGATACACCACACCCATATGACGTTGCTGAATGGGCAGCGACTCAACGTCTTTCCCGTCAAGCAAGATGGTGCCGCCGTCAAGCGGAAACGCCCCTGCAATCGACTCCATGAGCACGGTCTTCCCCGATCCAGTGCGACCAAGGATGGCGAATACTTCGCGCGGCTCCACGTCAAGCGCATCAACCCGAAGCGTGAAAGACCCGCGCGTTACCGTCAGATCGCGTATCGAGATGCTGCCAGCCATAGCGCATTCATCACCTTTCCGCTTCTTTGCGTCGCTTCTTTCCGGTTGCGCCCACGCGCACCTCGCCCACCGGGCGGTTCAGCACGTTAGCCACCACCAGCGTCGCTGCCGAAAGCAGCAGCATGATCATTGCCGTGGCCATGGCGGTTTCGTTGTTGCCGGTGGATATGCTCAGGTAGATGCTGCCAGGCAGGGTCTCGGTCTTCATACGCGTCACGCCCACCAGCATCAACGTCGCACCGAACTCGCCCATGCCGCGTGCCCACGTGAGCACAAGCGTGCTGATGATGGAATTGCGGCACAGCGGCAGGATGATCGTGCGGAACACATCACCAGGTGTTGCCCCCAGCGTCTTCGCAACGAACTCCATGCGCGGGTTCACATCGGCGAACGCAGTGCGCACCATGCGAATGGCGAAAGGAAGGTTCACGATGAGCTGGGCAAACACGATGCCCGTTGGCTCAAAGACCACAGCAAACCCAATATCACGCAGCGCTTTCCCAAGCGGCGACGAAAAGATGAGAAGCAAGGCAAAGCCCAGAAGAATGTAAGGAAGCGAGAGCGTCAGCTCCATCAGCACTTCAGCCACGCGTTTGAACGGCATGTTCGTGCGCGACAGCGCATAGGCTGACGGCAACGCCAGTATCAAGCACAGCGCCGTGGAGATGGTGGAGGTCACCACGCTCATGCGCAGCGAGAACAGCACTTCCTCGGAACGGATCGCGTCGCCGAAATGCGCCACTCCACCTGCGACGATGGCGACGATGGCACTGCCAACGAACAACAATACCAACGTCGCCACCACGATGGACACAGCGGAGAACACGTCGCGCTTTCGCCCGCGGTGCTTTCTTTCACGTCCCCCCACTACCTTGGAACGGCGCCCGAAGGGGGCGCCCATGGACTACACCCGCTCGTAACCGTAGTCAGCCCAGATGTCCCACGCGGTATCGGACTGCAGGAACTCGTTGAACGCAGCCACGGCATCAGCGTCTGCGGCGCAGGTCAGCTGAGCGGCGGGGATGGTCTTGACGAACGCGTCGAGATCGGTCGTCTCAACGATAATGGCACCATCGTCGGTGACGTTTTCCTTCCACACGATGCCCGCATCGCCCTCGTTGTTGGCAAGTGCCGTGGAGATCTGAGGAGCGGTGGTGGTTGTAGTCAGCACGTTGCCGGCCATCATAGAGTCCCAAAGACCCTGCTTGGTCAGCGCGTTTTTGGCGATCTTGCCAATGGGGGTAGACTCAGGGTCGCCTACCAGCACGCGCTCGCAATTGGCGAGGTCGGCAAGGCCAGTGATGTTCTTCGGATTGTCGGCCGGAACAGCGAGCACGGGAATATGCTTGACCAGATCGGTCTGCTGCTCAACGTAATCCGTTACGGGTTTGAGTTCGTCGGCAGAGCCAGCGACGAAGAAATCGCCTTCTTCAGTCGTAGTGATCTGGGTTTGGATCTGAGCGGCGTTGGCAAACGTTACGTTCATCGCGCAGCCGGTTTCCGCTTCGAACGCATCGGCAATCTCCTGGAACGGATCGGTCATGCCGGCACCGCAATAGATGTTGAGTTCCTTGCCCTCGAGGCTCGCCTGCTCTTCAGCGGCGGGCTCGGCAGCTTTGTCCCCTCCCTGCGAGGACGGCTCGCCCGCCGAACATCCCGCAAGCGCCATCGTGAGGGCGCATGCCGCAGCAACGACCACTGCAGCAAACTTTTTCCTGGTCAGAGCCTTGACGCGATTCGTTTGGGACTTCATGTCTCCTCCTCTTGCTCCCCGCGCAGGCGCTGCAAGCGCACCGCACGACGTTATTGCGAACGGAGTCGACGCCCCTGTGTTCCCCTTGGAGCAATGCCGATGCACGGGGCAAGTCTTCCGTTCGCCCCTTACCAGCAGTATAGAAAACATTATTCGCGTTTTGCAATATATACAGTAAGGTTTATTCTGTTTTCGGCTTATTTTTTTTTCTGAATAGTTCACGTAGCAAAAAAGACCCGACTCCCGCCGGGTCCGTTTTTGTTCGTCGTGCGCTAAATTGGCGTGTTCTGCAGCTCGGAAATGATGCGCTGGGTGCGCTGGGTGCATTCAGCCTTAGCGCGTTCGATATCGATGCCCGGCCAAACGCCGTCGCGGTAAACCACCTTGCCGTCGCACATCGTAAGAACCACGTCGGAGCCATGGCCCGCATACACGACGTTCATCAGCGGGTCGGTCATGGGATGCCACGACGGGCCGGTAACGTCGAGCACAGCGAGGTCCGCCTTCATGCCCACCTTCACCTGACCGCAGTCCTCACGACCCTGGGAAAGCGCGCCCCCGCGGGTTGCCGCACCAAGCGCCTGTCGGGGCGTAACGGCGGTGGGGTCGTTCAAATACCCCTTGGAAAGCAGAGCCATCAGGTACAGGTCTTGGAACATGTCGTGGTTGTTGTTGGATGCCATACCATCGGTGCCCAGCGCAACGTTAACGCCGCGATCAAGCATCTTCTTCACCGGAGCGAAACCGCTGCCCAGCTTCATGTTGGATGCGGGATTGAAGGCCACCCACACGCCGTGCTGCTTGAGGATCTCCAGGTCGTCGTCCTCGCACCACACGCAATGCGCTGCAGTCGTGGGCGAATCGAACACGCCAATGCTGGCAAAGTATGCTGCCGGCGTCATGCCGCCATGGCGCTGCTTGCACTCTTCATGCTCGCTTTTCGTTTCGGAAAGGTGCAGGTGCATGCGCAGGCCGGCGGCTTTCGTGACCTCGGCGATGTCGCGACAGGTCTGCTCGTTAGAGGTGTACTCAGCGTGAATGTTGTAGTCCACCAGGATACGGCCGTCCAGCGCGCCATGATACTTTTTGATGTAGTCTTCCATCTTCGCGGCGATGGCGTAATCGGCGAAGGGCTTGGTCTCGAAGAACAGCTCGCTTTCGCACACGTTCATCTTGATGCCCGCTTCATCGACTGCGCGAACGCGTTCATCGGTGGCATAGTACATGTCCGAAAAGCTCACACAGCCATAGCGCGCCATCTCGGCGCATGCCAGAAGCGTGCCCCAGTAATTGTCTTCGGGCGTCATCTTCGCTTCGAAGGGCCAGCATTTCGTCTCAAGCCACGCCTGCAACGGCAGGTTTTCGGCGAAGCCGCGCAGAAGCGTCATCGGTGCGTGAGCATGGGCGTTGTAGAACGCAGGCAGAAGCAGCTTGCCGGCACCGTCGTAGGTCTCTCCATACGCATCGGCGTCGGCAGGCGCTTCGCTGCCGATGTAGTCGATGCGCCCGTTCTTCACGCCCACCCACTGGCGGGCTTGGAAGTCGAGATTCTCGTCAAGCAGGTCGATGTTCCTGAACAGCATGCGCCCTCCTCTTTCACAAAGACGGATCGGTACCGCCCTTCTGGTCATTTTGCGTATAGGATTATATCCAATAATGGCGAACACAGCGCGAAACATGGCGGAATCCCGTTAAAACGGTTGCCACCCCCACCGCTGCGAAGAATCGAAGCATTCGTTACATAGCTGTTGTCAACATATATGCTATCATCCCGCACAGACGAGATGCGCCGCGCGGAACACGGCGCAAAAAGGAGGTTTTTCATGGCAGAAGAATGCACGCACGAGTGCGGCAGCTGCGGTGTCGCCGGTTGCGGCGAGCGCACGGAGCAGGGCCCCGCGACGCTGCCGACCGATGCGCATAGCAACATCAAGCACGTCATCGCCGTCGTGAGCGGCAAGGGCGGCGTGGGAAAATCGCTGGTCACCAGCCTGCTTGCCAGCCAGATGCAGAAACGCGGCTTCAAGGTGGGCATCCTGGACGCCGACGTCACCGGCCCGTCCATCCCCAAAACCTTCGGCATCACCGGCCATGTCGTGGCAGACATTGACGGCATCTTCCCCGCGCAAACCGAAAGCGGCATCAAAGTGATGTCCGTAAACCTGCTGCTGCCCTCCGAGGATGCGCCTGTCGCATGGCGCGGCCCGGTCGTGTCTGGCATCATCAGCCAATTCTGGGGAGAGACGCACTGGGGCGACATCGACTATCTGTTCGTCGACATGCCTCCGGGAACCTCCGACGTGTTCCTCACCGTGTTCCAGCAGCTGCCCGTTGACGGCATCGTCACGGTTTCGGCGCCGCAGGAGCTCGTTGCGATGATCGTGGGCAAAGCCGTGAACCTTGCGCACAGCCTGAACGTGCCCGTGATCGGCCTGGTTGAGAACATGGCGTACTTCAAATGCGACGAGTGCGGCAAGAAGCACTTCATCTTCGGCGAGCCGCAGGGCGAGGCCGTGTCCAAGAAGTACGACATCCCCGCCTATGCCACGCTGCCCCTCGATCCGTCGTTCGCCAGCCTGTGCGATGCGGGAAAGGTCGAAGACTACGACGTCGAAGGTGCGCTTGACACCATCGTCGAGCAGGTTGAAGCCGCCCATCGTGAGGAGAAAGCGGAGTAACCTCGCTCCGGCAAAGCAAACCCACACAGCCCGACGCCCGGCAGGCATACGCCTCCGGGCGTCATTGTTGGGAGGCGAGCAGCCGTCCCCTTTTCTCGTTTCGACGTGAACGATTGAGCGCAGAACTGCCCCCGCACACAACAAGAAGGCCGCATCGCTTTGCGGCCTTCTTGTTTCATACTCTGTTTTCGCTGATGAGAAGAATTCCAGTTTACGCCTTCAACATCTCCGCAAAATCGGACAGTGCGGCGGGAATGTCAATCTGCTGAGGACAAACCGCCGCGCAACTTCCGCAGCCGATGCACGAGGAAGGCTGCTTGTCGTCGGGAAGCGCGGCAAGCGCCATGGGCGCAATGAACCCGCCCTTCGTGAGCTTGTGTTCGTTGTAAAGCGCCAGCAGATGCGGAATGTCCAGCTCCAGCGGGCAATGGCTCGTGCAATAGTGGCATGCGGTGCAAGGCAGAACATCGCCGCGCTTCATGTCCTCGGCAACCTCTGCAACCACAGCGCGCTGCGCATCGGAAAGCGGCGCCTTGTCGAAGATGGCGATGTTCTCAGCCATCTGCTCCATCGAAGATGCGCCGGAAAGCACAGTGGCCACCTGCGGGATGCCGAAGAACCAACGCAGCGCCCATTCAACCGGCGGCATGTCAGGATTGACAGCGGCAAGCTTTGCCTTCACAGCATCGGAAATGTTGACCAGCTGGCCGCCGCGCACCGGCTCCATCACCCACACGGGAATGCCATGCGACGCCACGAGCTCCACCTTTTCCTTACCTGCCTGGAACTCCCAATCCAGGTAGTTCAGCTGCAGCTGGCAGAACTCCATGTGCTCGCCGTACGCATCGAGGAAGCGCTTGATGACATCCAGGTTGCCGTGGGCGGAAAAGCCCAGATGGCGGATACGGCCAGCCTTCTTCTGCTCAACAAGGTAGCTGATGGTGCCGAACTTCTCGTCGTCCAAGTAGGAATCGATGTTCAGCTCGCATACGTTGTGCGCCAGATAGAAGTCAAAGTAGCCCACCTGGCACTTCTCAAGCTGCTTCTCAAAGATCTCCTGGACTTTGCCAAAGTTGGAAAGGTCATAGCCGGGGAACTTGTCGGCCAGGTTGAACGACTCGCGCGGATGCTTGGCGAGCGCGCGGCCCACCACCAACTCGGAATTGCCGCCATGGTAGCCCCAAGCGGTGTCGAAATAGTTGACGCCATGCTCGATGGCGTAATCTACCATCGCCGCAGCAGCGGGCTCGTCAATGTTGTTGTCATCGCCGTCGATTACCGGCAGACGCATGCAGCCCATGGCGTACAGCGAAAGCTTCTCGTCTTGAAAATCGCGATACTGCACGAATTGCCTCCTTGAAACCCCTCTGAACAGATTTCCCCGCAGCAGCTTGCCTCAATGCGGGATCGATTCCACTATTGAACACCCTGGAGTCCACTTCAAGGGAAGAGCTTCCCCGCAAGCCGAACATAAATCCACAACTCCCCTCCTTGCTGCACCGACTGCCCGCATTCCGCATGCTGTGAACCTTTGACGCATGTGCTCGAGGGAGTATCATCGAACCGTCCAAGCATCAAGGAGGCCAGTACCACGATGCACGCATCGCGCTACAACATAGCCGTCGAGAACGGCAGCGAGACCCTTCTGTTCAACACAGCAACAGGTGCATTCACCGCGCTCGACGAGGCGGCGGCGCAGATCTACCAAACGCTTGAGGAAAACGGCATCGACTGGCACGACAACGCGAAGGCGCAGCCGTTGGTTGAACGACTTGCAGCAGACGGATTCCTCACCGACGCTTCACCAGAAGAAGAGCTCGCTGCGCTGCAGACGCGCTTCGAAGCAGCACGCCACGACCTCTCTGCGCTGACGCTCGTGCTTGTGCCCACCTACGCCTGCAACTACCGTTGCCCCTACTGCTACGAGCAGGGAATACCCGCAATCAAAGGGACCATGCAAGAAGACGTCATGGACGCCATTCTGCGCTTCATGGCAGATCGCTACGCGCAGCACCCCTTCCGCAGCCTTTCTGTGCAGTGGTACGGCGGCGACCCATCGCTTGCGCTCCCCCAGGTGGAACGGCTTTCCGAGCGCAAGATCGCGTTTTGCGACCAACGAGACGTCGCCTACGACGCGCTCATCCTGACTAACGGAACCCTCATCGACGATGCTGCCGCTGCTATGCTCGCACGTTGCCGCGTAAGTACCGCACTGCTCACCATCGATGGTTTCGAGGAAACCCACAACAAACGTCGCATGCCCGCAGACCCTTCGGTCAACTCGTTCGAGCGCGTCATAACCGCCGCAAGGCTGTTCATCGAGCACGGCATCCAGGTAAACGCCATCATGAACGTCGACCGCACGAACTGGCCGGAATACCACGCTCTGCGCGATGAGCTGCACTGCACGCTGGGCATCGACCTGTCCTGTGGACGGCTTTCCGACTGCGGTCATTTTTACGGCACGCGCGATTTCTGCAAACCAGAGTTCGTTCTGCTGAAGCCGGAAGAGTTTGCGCAGCTTGAGTACGAGGAATTCGCCTCGCGCGGGTTCGATGAGCAGACGATCCTCGCAAAGCTTGCCGCTCCCCCGGTGTTCTGTGGAGGACAGAGCGACAACTACTACGTGATCGACTGCGTGGGCGACGTGTACGCCTGCGATGGATACGTCGGCAACAAGGAACACGTCGTGTTCAACCTGCTGGAAGAGCCCTGCCCCGCGCCGGACAAGCTGCAAGCCATCAGCCACGACCCCTTCGCCGACCCGCAATGCCGAGAATGCGCCCTGCTGCCCATCTGCCTAGGCAACTGCGACTGGGAACGCCGCACCGACCAAATGCAGTGCCATCCCTTGAAAACCACACTGCCCGATTACTTGCGCGACCTGCGATTCTGCTGCGCGGAATAGTAGGCGGATCCTCTCCGGCAGAATAAAGAGAGGCGGACAATTCGCCCGCCTCTCTCAAAACATTGCCGCTTGGCCCGTTAGTCGCGCTCGCCTGGCTGGCGGACGGTGATCTCTTGCTCTTTGACCGACACGCGGGAGTGCGGCGGAACGGAGAACGTCACGAACGTCGAGCCGGCGATGACCGAGCCCTCGCCGATGACCGTCTCGCCACCAAGCACCGACGCGTTGGAGTAGATGGTCACGTTGTCCTCGATGGTGGGATGGCGCTTCACGCCCGCAAGGCGCTGGCCGCCGCGCGTGGACAGCGCGCCCAGCGTGACGCCCTGGTAGATCTTCACATGGTCACCGATCTCGGTGGTCGCGCCGATGACGACGCCGGTACCGTGGTCGATGAAGAAGTACTCGCCGATCTTGGCGCCCGCGCCGATGTCGATGCCGGTGCCGGAATGCGCCAGCTCGGTCATGATGCGCGGGATGATGGGCACCTTCTGCTCGTAAAGAACATGTGCAACGCGGTACACGTAGATGGCGTACAGGCCCGGATACGCGAAGATGACCTCTTCCTTGGAGCCGGCTGCCGGGTCACCCTCGAACAGCGCCTCGACATCGGTCAGCAGGATGCGTTGGATGTTGGGAAGCTCGGCGAAGAACGCCGCCATGATCTCGTCGGCGCGCTGCTGGACCTCGTCGGGAGCGCAGCGGGCGTCAGGATCGTCAGAAGTGTAGGTAAGCGCCGTGACGATCTGCCCACGCAACTCGCGCTCGACTTCGATGAGCGTGTTGCCGATAAAATACGACGGACTCGCCGCCGCCGACAGCATCTCCGGCCCGAAATACCCCGGGAACAGAACGCGGCGCAGCGTCTTCAGGACGTTTTTGACCGCAAGGCGGCTGGGGAACTTTCGCCCAGGCTTGGTGAAGAAGATCTCATCTGCTTCGTAGTTCTTCTCGATCGCCTTGACGATCTGGTCGAGGTTCTCTCCGAACATGGGGCCTCCTTGGCATGAAGAGCAGCTTTGGTTCCACTCAATTATAGTGAAGCGGCCCCTAAGACCGCCGCATTTCGGCGAGCGAAACAATCACTACAGAAAAGCAAACAGGCCGCCGGATTTCCCCGACGGCCTGAAAAATTTGGTGGAGCATAGGGGGATCGAACCCCTGACCTCATGGCTGCCAGCCATGCGCTCTCCCAGCTGAGCTAATGCCCCGAAATGGGTTGCTACCGAAGCAGCAACGGATATATTATCCGAACCTCCTACCCCGCGCAAGACCCTTTTTTCGGGAATTTTCCTACTGTGAAGCTTCAGATTTCTGCGGACTATCCGAAGCGGAAAGCATTCTTTCGCATAGTGCGCCATGGCAAATTCCGAAGCAGCATCCCAATGAGAAGGAAAGCCTGGCACAGCACACCTACTATCAAGGGAAGCGCAAAGCGACCCATTCCCCCGCTTCCCCCTCCGTTCCACGCAGCGCCTATGAACACGCCTCTCTACCATGGAACGCAACGAAATCGCGGAAAGAGAGGAAGCCCGATGAAAGAATCCGCAAACGCAACGCCCGACAGTGGCGCTCCTGCACCTGATGTCCCCTACAAAGAACCCCAGACACTAAGCAAAGGGGTCAATCCTCGCATCGTTGCATCTGCCACCGCTGCGGTGCTGCTTGTGGCTCTGGCACTCACAGGTAGCATCGTCTCGCTGGGACAACAGCTTGGCGCAGCGAATTTCGCCTTGGGAGTGCTGTTCTACTTGCTGTGCGGCGTCTGCGTTGTTGTAGGTGCAGTGGTACCGATAGCACGCACGCTCTCACGACCCGTGTTCGGTCTAGACTGTTTAGAAAGAGGGAACACCCGCCAACAGAGACGAAAGCTGCAATTCCTCGTGGACAACCTGCTGAAGCGAGCGCGCATTCCCTGCAAGGAACGCGACGCCATCGCTCGCATAACGAATCCCTCCCCCGCCGAACTCGCCGATCTCTACGTTAGAGTGCTTGAACCGGTAGTCGATGCCGATATCAAGCGTGCAGCGAAAGCGTCTTTCGTCAGCACCGCCATCTCTCAGGCTCCGGCATTCGACATGCTTTCGGTTGCCGCCGTGAACCTACGCCTCGTGCGCTCCATCGCCACTGATTGCGGTTTTCGTCCAAGCGGACCAACCCTGTGGGGGCTTTACGCACGCGTTATGAAGGCAACTCTTTTCGCCGGCGGCATTGAGCAGATGGATTTGGAAGAAGTCATCGCGCTTGCCGGGGGCAACACGCTTATCGGTGCTTCTGGCATGGTGCTCTCTTCGGCGGCGCAGGGTGCCTCAAACGCCTTCCTCACGGTGCGCGTTGGCGTCATAGCCAAGAAGCTGCTTCTGTCAAAAGATGCTCCAGCCGACATGCGCGAGCTCAGGCGATCTTCCTATGGCGAAGCGCTCGAATTCTTAAGGACGTGCGGTCTGTTGGATGATCTGCGCGCCGCCGTGGCATCGGTCGCTGCATCCATGCGCGACGCAGCGAAGGAAAAGGTCGCCGAAGCTGGCAAGGCCGCACGCGAGAAAGCGGCGGAAACCTTAGACGCCACCCGCGATTCCGTCGGCCGCACCGTGCGCTCGGGAACCGAGCGCGTGGGCGATATGCTCGATGCGGTGAAGGATGGCGTGGAAGACGCGAGCACGGCCATGCGAGACGCAGCTGCCCGTACCATCCCGAAAAGGCAAACGGGCTTCTTCCAGCATCTTCGCAAACACTAGACAAATTAACGAAGAAGGGCGGCCCGCAGGCCGCCCTTCGGTTCGCTATTCGATTTTGAATGGGGCTATTCAGCCTTCTTCTCGGACGCATAGAAAGTAGCGTCGTCGAACAGATCCTTGATAGACTTGCCGTCCAGGAACGGGAGCTCCAAAAACTCGCTGATGGTGGGGACGAGCTCGCTCATGTCGACGTAATGGCCCTTGTCGTTGAACTTGGTGGTGTCCTGAACGCGCCAGTAACGGTCGTTCACGTCGGTGAGGTAGTAGGTCTCACCGCCGACCTCCATGTATACCGCGTGATTGGCATGCAGGTAGGTCGTCAGCTCGTCGAAGGTGACATCCAGCGCCTCCGGTGCTTTGATTCCCATAGTGAACCCCTTTCCCTTGGGAATGTCGTTATCCCTATCTTACAATAACCGCAGGTGCTCAAGCCCCACAACCTGCGGCAAGATGCGATTTTCGAGCACGCTTCAACGCTGTTAACCGCGGAAAACGATATCCTCTCCGGGAATGCCCAGCTCCATCGCCCGTTCTGCCGCATGCTGCGCCGCGTCACCCGCCGCAGGGATGGCAATGGCGCATCCGTAGCGCTTCGCAACAGGAAGAAGCTGTTCCAAAGCAGCCGCTCCGCCTTGCGCCGTACCGACAAGCGGCTTGCCTGCGATAGCGCGCACGAGCGCCTCAAGCGTTTCCGGATCGTCGGTGCGCAGTGACAGCGGCATAGGAGACGTCTCTTCCAGCTCGGCGACAACCTCCTCCAGAAGCTCGCGCTCATCCTCCCCCGTCACGCCCGCCGGCGCCAGGTTCAGCTCAACGACATCGGCTTCGCCGCGAAGATCCATCGCCTCATCGACCACCGAATCGGCATCGCCCTCGCGCACGTCGTCCAAAACGTCTTCATCATCGGAATCGACCGCGAACGCGATCTCAAGTTCATCACCCGCGCGGAAATCCGCCTGCGCCATGCCCTGGGCAGCGCAGATGCGCAGCGCCGGCAGATAGGGTCGCGGCGCTGGCGCTTCCTTGCGCGCCGCAAGCTCGGCAAGCTTCTCGGTAAACGAAGGGTCGGTTCCGCAGCAACCACCCATGATGTTCACACCTATATCCAGCATCTGCTCCATGACCTGGGCAAATTCGTCAGGTGTGACATCGTAGACAGTCTTGCCGTCTTCTAGGCGCGGCATGCCCGCATTGGGGCGCACAGCAACAGGGCACCGCGAGGCGGCCACAAGCTCGTGAACGATGGGCAGCAGTTCGCGTGGACCAAGCGAGCAATTGACGCACACGACGTTGGCTCCCAGCGACGAAAGCGTCGCCGCCACAACGGCAGGGGGCGTGCCGAACAGCGTGCGGCCTTTTTCGGTGTAGGTCATCGACGCGAACACAGGAAGGCGGCACGCAGCCCTCGCGGCGAGCAGCGCGGCCTTCGCCTCACGCAGGTCGGTCATCGTCTCGATGGCAATGACGTCTGCGCCGGCTTCCGCAAGCGCACGCGCCTGCTGGAAGAACAGTTCGTAGGCGCGTTCGAACGGCACTTCGCCATACGGCTCGAGCAGTTTCCCCAAAGGACCGATGCTGCCGGCAACATAGCGTGCACCGGATGCCTTTGCGCATGCGACCGCCGCTGCGCACGCCTCGTCAACGGAGGCCGTCCCGGCAAGTTTGATCTCATTCGCCCCGAACGAATTGGTAGTCACCATCTCGGCACCCGCTTCGAGGTACTTCTTGTGTACAAGCGTGACGATTTCCGGATCCGAGATGCTGGCAAGGTCGGGAATCTGACCGCTTTGCGCAAGGCCGTGCGCCTGCAGCTGCGTGCCCATCGCGCCATCCTGAACCAGCAGGTCCTGGCCGCGCAGAACGCGTTCCAAATGCTCGTCTTTGATGGTGAGCCCCTCAAGCGGATCGGGCAACGGAGACGATGCAGGATCGCGCAGCGCATCCCATGCGGAATAGCTGGAAGCTTCGTAACGGTCGGAGGATGCAGACACGGGGAGCACCTTCCCTTCAGACAAACGGATCAGCGGTTCCCGCCATTATACGCAACGGGAAAGGCATGCGGGCAGCCCGACGCGAACCCGGCAGCGCCGCCCCGTCAAACGGATGCAGGAATCACTCCCCTGTCAGGCTTCCTACGCGATGCGCGCACGTAGCAGATCCCCCTCATTCAAGGGAGCGGCGGTCTTGAAGCGGTAGTGCGCCATGGAGCGGTTCGCCACCCCCACCGTCACAGGATGAGGGTTGGGGTCGTCCTCTGTCGCTTCAGGCAACCAACGCAGCCCTTCGACGCGGATCTTGGCGATGGGCTGGTGCGGTGCAAGAAGCTCCAATTCGTCGCCTTCGCAGAAACGGTTGTGGCACTGGACCTCGGAAATCCAGGCAGCTTCGCCGTCGAGGCAGCACGCTGCGTCCGGGCTCGGCTCGCACGACGTCACCGTTGCCACGTGCAAGCACTCTTTCACGTAGCCGTCGCGTTCAGGTGTCTGGTTGGGCTGGCCATAGTAGAAACCGGTTCCGTAGGGCCGATGCGAAATGGCGTAGAGGTCGTCACGGACCGAAGCGGGGTCGGCCCCGTCAAGCACCTGGCGGTACGCATGAACCACCGTCGCCACGTAGAACGCCTTCTTGTTTCGTCCCTCCAGCTTGATGGAATCGACGCCGGCGGCGGCAAGGTCGTCCAGATGGTCGATCATGCAGAGATCTTGCGCGTTCAGCACAAACGAGCCGCGCACGTCCTCTTCGATGGGGAAATACTCCCCCGGGCGCTTCTCTTCCACCAGCGCGTAGCTCCATCGGCACGACTGCGAGCAATGGCCCTTGTTTCCCGAACGCCCCGTCATCGCAGCCGAAAGCAGGCAACGGCCCGACACCGCCACGCACATTGCGCCGTGAGCGAACACCTCTATCTGCAGATCGCGCGGCGTGTCAGCGCGCATGCGAGCGATCTCGTCGATGCTCATCTCCCGCGCGCACACCACGCGCGACGCCCCCATGTCGTGCCAGCGGCGGGCGGCAGCCGCATTCGCCACGCTCGCTTGCGTGCTTACATGCAGGGCAACATTCGGCGCATGCTGCTGGGCAAGCGAAAACGCCCCCAGATCGCTCACGATGAAGGCATCGACGCCGGCGTCGGCAAGCGCTTCAAGGTATCCGGGCAAGGCGGCGATGTCATCGGCGTCCATCAGCGTATTGAGCGTCACATGCACCTGCACCCCCGCACTATGCGCACGCGAAACAGCGGCTGGGATCTCCGCAAGAGAGAAGTTCTCGGCGCGCTGGCGCATGCCGAATCGGTCGCATGCCAGATACACCGCATCGGCGCCGAAACGCAGTGCGGCCTCCAACTGCGACGCACCGCCAGCGGGCGCCAGAAGCTCCATGGTATGGGACTGGTTGGAATTCATGCCGGGTATGGTAGCACAGAAAAGGCGGGGCGCCCTTCACAGGAACGCCCCGCCAAAGATCAAACGCGATTGGTCGGACGGCCGCTACGCCGAATACGTCACGCGAGCGCCCTGCGGGGTGTCTTCGATGACGAAGCCCAAGCCCGTCAGGCCGTCGCGCACCGCATCGGCGCGACCCCAGTCCTTCGCCTTGCGAGCATCCGCACGCGCGGCAAGCAGCGCGTCCACCGCTTCACGCTTGTTCGAGCCCTCGTAGCCCGCCTGCTCGCTCGCCAGCGCCAGGATCTCGTCGGGCCAGTTCATGGTCTCGCACGCACCATCGTCAGAGCAGGTTCCGCTCACGCCCAGCACGCCCATCAGCTCCACGATGGTGTCGCGCGCCTCGGTGATGGCCGCCACATCAGCGGCGGAGATGGCCGTGTTGCCCAGCTGCGTGTTGAGAGACGTCACGAGCTTGCAGATTTCGCCCGCGGCCTTGCAGGTGTTGAAGTCATCGTCCATTCCTGCGATGAATTCCTCGCGGGTCGCCAGCACCTCTGCGGCAAGGGCGGCAGAATCAATGGTCGCCGGCCCATCGACGGCGGTGGACAGCAGCCAATCCAGGTTGCGTACCGTGTTGCGAATGCGGCACAGTGCGGAGTTCGCTTCTTCCAAGCGCTCGTCAGAGAAGTCAAGCGGGCTGCGGTAATGGGTCTGCAGCATCAGGAAGCGCAGCACCGCAGGCTCGGTCGTTTGCAGCACGTCACGCAGCAGCTTGAAGTTGCCCAGCGACTTGCTCATCTTCTCGGAGTTGATGCGCAGCATGCCCGTGTGCATCCAGTGCTCAGCGAAGGTGCAGCCGCACGCCGCCTCGCTCTGCGCGCGCTCGTTCTCGTGGTGCGGGAAGATGAGGTCCCCACCGCCGCCATGGATGTCGAAGGGCAGACCCAGGTACTTGCGCGACATGGCGGAGCACTCGATGTGCCAGCCAGGACGGCCCATGCCCCACGGCGATTCCCATGCGGGCTCGCCGGGCTTCGCGGCCTTCCACAGCGCGAAATCCAACGGGTCGCGCTTGCGGTCCTCCAGGCCCTGGCCGTCGGCGCGCAGCTCGCGATGGCCACCTTCCATCTCGTCGACGTTGCGGCCGGACAGCTCACCGTAGCCATCGTAAGAGCGCACGGCGAAATACACGTCGCCTTCCGCCTCGTAAGCATGGCCGCCATCGATGAGCTGCTGCACGAGCTCGATCATCGTGGGGATTTCCTCGGTCGCCTTGGGGCGAATATCCGGATCCAGCACGTTCGCCGCATGCATGTCCTCGATGAACGCCTCGGTGTACTCGGCGGCAACCTCAGCAGCGCTGCGACCCTCTTCATTAGCCTTGTTGATGATCTTGTCATCCACATCGGTGACGTTTTGCACGAACGTCACGTCGTAGCCACGCCAGATGAGATAGCGGCGGATGACGTCGAAGCTGATGAACGTGCGCGCATTGCCGATGTGAATGTAGTTGTACACGGTGGGGCCGCACACGTACATGCCGATCTTGCCGCTCTCGAGCGGCTCGAGGTCGACCTTTTTGTGCAGCTTGGTATCGTAAAGCTTGATCATGCGGATTCTCCTTGGAATATGTCGTCGGCGTCGGAAGATAGCACGTGCGATGCAGAAAAACAAGCGTTGGTCGACGTTGAGAAAAAGCAGTGCGGGGAAAAGAAAGGGTTCTGTTTCCTTCTTCACGCAAAAGCCCAGGTCGCGCCCTCTGCATGTCCGGCTTTCAACTGCCGCCAAAGCCTATACCCGCTGCAAAGCGTCGACCAACGGCCATTTTCCTGCATCGAACTAGCTACATCGCGACAAAAGAGCGACCGCCGTTGCGGAAATGCCCTCTTCGCGCCCTTCGAAGCCCAGACGCTCGGTGGTGGTGGCTTTCACTCCCACGTTTTCGACGGGGATGCCCATTGCACGAGCCAGATTCTCGCGCATTGCGTCGCGATGCGGAGACAGCTTGGGACGTTGCGCAGCGATCACGGAATCGACGTCGATGATTTCATATCCCTCGGCGCGCACCTTGTCGGCGACCGCGCCCAGAAGCTTCAGCGAATCCGCGCCTTCGTAGGCAGGATCGGTGTCGGGGAACAGCTTGCCGATGTCGCCGCCGCGGATTGCACCGAGCAGCGCGTCGGCAATGGCGTGCGCCAGCACGTCAGCGTCCGAGTGGCCCAAAAGGCCTTTTTCATGCGGAATCTCAACGCCGCCAAGGATGAGCTTGCGACCCTCTACCAGGGCATGCACATCGTAGCCCTGGCCGATGCGCAATCCGGAAAACGAACTCACAGATCGCGTCCTTCCTTCTCGCGCAGATGCGCGCCAACGGCGGCGACCATCATCAGGTAGTCCTCGGGAACCGTGAGCTTGATGTTGTCGCGCTTGCCCTCAACCACCAGCACACGACCGCCCAGACGCTCGATGAGCGAAGAGTCGTCGGTACCAACGAAGCCATCCGAAAGCGCCGAGGCATGGGCGCGGCGGTAGATGCCGGAGCGGAACACCTGCGGCGTCTGCGCATTCCAGAACACACGACGGTCGGGAGTGCCCACGATCACGCCGTCTTCAACAACCTTCAACGTGTCGATGGCGGGATGTGCGACCACGGCACCGTCAGCATCGAAGTTGCCCTTCAACGTGTTGATAGCGTGGGCGATGAGCTCGGAAGACACCAGCGGACGCGCACCGTCATGTGTGACCACGTACTCGTACTCGTCAGGCACGTACTCGATACCTGAGAACGCCGATTCCTGGCGCGTGGCACCCGAGGGTGCCATCACCACAGGCGTGACGAAGGGGAACGGATCGATGGCAGTTTTGAGGTACTCCTCGTGGCGCTCTTCGGGGCACACGATCACGATGAGGCCGATGTCCTCGACGGCGTCGAAAGCCTCGGCAGACCATGTGAGGATGGGCTTGTGTGCGATCTCGACAAGCTGCTTGCCGCCCTCCTTGCCGAAGCGCTCACCGGTGCCGCCAGCCAAGATGATGGCTGCGGTCTTCGGGTTCTTGCCCACCTTGCCTTGGAGCCCATGCTCTTTGACCAGGGCTTCCATGTCGAATTCGTCGGGGACGAGCGAAAACCCCTGCAGTGCAGACGGCGAATAGATAGGATCGATGGTCTGAGTCATGAGTGTGCCTGCCCCCTCGCTTTGGCGTTTCATTGATTTGCCCATTATAACCGCAGATAGAGCGCCCGGCGCTCAATATGGGAAAAGCCGTCCGCCAAAAGACGAACGGCTTTTCAGATGGCTGAAGCCCAAAGGTGGGCGAAACGCGGCTATTCGGCTCCGTCCGAAAGCGATCCGGCGGGGCCAGACGACATGCCTGCGTGCTCCAGATCGTAGTTGGTCAGCAGAAGCTCGGCTTCGCGGGCGATGCTGTCGCGTTTGCGGGGCGCGGGGATGGCCCCCGACCCCAGGCTGAACACCAGCTCGCCGTCCTTCTCGTCCACGTCGATGACCGAGCCGCTCGTCCACTTGCCCTCCAGGATCTGCTCGGAAAGCGGATCCTCCAGCAGGCGCTGGATGGCGCGGCGCAACGGGCGGGCACCATACGCAGCATCGGTGCCTTCCTTTGCCAGCAGAGCGCAGGCGGCATCGCTCAGGTTGATGGACATGTTCTGGGCGATCAAACGCTCGCGCAGGTCGGCAACCATCAGCTTGACGATCTCGCCGATCTCCTCGGACGACAGCGACTTGAACACGATGATCTCGTCCACGCGGTTGAGGAACTCGGGGCGGAACAGCTTCTTGACCTCGGTCATCACGCGGCTTTTGATCTCCTTGTCGGAAAGGCCGGCGTGTTCGTCGGTGGAAAAGCCCACGGTGGCGGGCTGCGCGATCTCGCGCGCGCCCACGTTCGACGTCATGATGATGACCGTGTTGCGGAAGTCGACCGTGCGGCCCTGGGCGTCGGTCAGGCGCCCTTCCTCCAGAATTTGCAGCAGGATGTTGAACACATCCGGATGCGCCTTCTCGATCTCGTCGAACAGCACCACCGAGTACGGGCGCTGGCGGACCGCCTTGGTCAGCTGGCCGCCCTCGTCGAAGCCAACGTAGCCCGGAGGCGAGCCCACCAGACGGCTGACGCTGTGCTTTTCCATGTACTCGGACATGTCGAAGGAGATGAGCGCCTCCTCGGAGTTGAACAGGAACTCTGCCAACGCCTTGGAAAGCTCGGTCTTGCCCACACCCGACGGGCCCAGGAAGATGAACGAGCCGGCGGGACGACGCGGGTCCTTCAGGCCGCTGCGGGAACGGCGGATTGCCTTCGAAAGCGCGGTGACGGCCTCGTTTTGGCCGATGACGCGCTCGTGCAGTACCTCTTCCATCCGCAGCAGCTTGTCGGTTTCGGCCTCGGTGAGGTTGGACACGGGAACGCCGGTGGTCATGCTCACCACGTCGGCGATCTCTTCCACGCCGATCTGCTGCACCGTCTTCTGCGCTTTCTCTTCCCAGTCCTTCTGGGCCTGGTCGCGCTGATCTTTGATCTTGGTCTCCTCGTCACGCAGCTGGGCGGCGCGCTCAAAATCCTGCGACGCGATGGCGGCATCCTTTTCGGCACGCGTGTGGCGCAGCTGGTCGTCGAGGTCGCGCAGCTCCTTGGGAAGCGTCATGTTGCGGATGCGCATGCGGGCACCCGCCTCGTCGACCACATCGATCGCCTTGTCGGGCAGATAGCGGTCCTGGATGTAGCGGTTCGACAGCGCCACCGCTGCATGCAGCGCTTCTTCGGTGTAGCGCACCTGGTGATGCGCTTCGTACTTGTCGCGCAGGCCCTCCAGAATGCGGATGGTCTGCTCTTCGGAAGGCTCGTTGACAACGACGGTCTGGAAGCGGCGCTCGAGGGCAGAGTCCTTCTCCAGATGCTTGCGGTACTCGTCGATAGTGGTGGCGCCGATAACCTGGATTTCACCGCGGGACAGCGGCGGTTTCAGGATGGCGGCGGCGTCGATGGAGCCCTCGGCGGAACCCGCGCCGATGAGGGTGTGCATCTCGTCAATGAACAGGATGACATCCTTGGAGTCGATCACCTCTTTGATGACCTTCTTCAAGCGGTCCTCGAACTCGCCGCGATACTTGCTGCCGGCGACCAAAGCGGACACGTCAAGCGTGATCAGGCGCTTTCCGCGCAGGATGTCGGGCACCTGATTCGACACGATGAGTTCGGCCAAACCCTCGGCCACGGCGGTCTTGCCCACGCCGGGCTCGCCGATAAGCAGCGGGTTGTTCTTCTGGCGGCGGCTCAAAATCTGCATCACGCGCTCGATCTCGCCCGCACGGCCGATGACCGGGTCAAGCTTGCCGTCGCGCGCCTTTTGCGTGAGGTCGGTGCCGAATTCCTTCAGCATGCTTTCCGATTGCGTCGCGCCCTGAGCAAATGCGTTGCGACCAGCGTATACGGGGCTTTGGCCCACCAGGTCGTTGAGTGCAGCGCGTACGTCATCTCCCGTGACGCCCATGCGGCTCAGCACGGAAAGGGCCGTGCCCTCCCCCTCGCGCACGATGCCCAAAAGCAAGTGCTCGGTGGAGATGTAGCTTTGCCCCATCTGCATCGCCTCGCGCAGGGAGTTCTCCAGCACGCGCTTCATGCGCGGCGTGAAGGACAGATGCCCCGACACGTCGGCGGTCTCGTCGATGGCGACAACCTGGCGGATGTTCGACACGACGTCGTCATAGTTGACGTTCAAACGCTCGAGAGCCTGGGCGGCCAGGCCGTCCTTTTCTTTGATGAGGCCGAGCAGAATGTGCTCGGTGCCCACGTAGGGCTGGCGGAGCGCACGTGCTTCGTCCTGTGCCAGGACAAGCACCTTGCGCGCCTTATCAGTGAACTTTTCGAATGACATGCAAGCCTCGTTCCTTCGGAGCTTGGGGTGCCGACAAACGGCACCGCGTTACATACGGGGAACACTTTAGCACTCATATCCCTCGAGTGCCAAAACGTCATCGAAATGAGAAAAAGGGCGGTCGCTTTTTCTCATCGGTGCAGGATCATCGCGTAGTTGACGAGGATTTCTCCGTTCCTGCGAACCTCTTGGCGCCTCACAACCGTGTACCCTCTGTGCTCGAAAAAACTGCGAGCAGGTATGGAAGCGCTCACCGTGATCGTAGATACGGCCTCCGGCACAGACGCCTCCAGTGCGTCGCAAATCGCTGAAGCGATACCTTGGCGCTGATGATTAGGGTGGACGAAAAGACGATCAAGATACCCCGCCTCGTCGATATCTCCAAAACCCACGATGGCACCATCAACTTCGGCAATCACCGTGAAATGACCGAGAAACGATTCGTTCCATTCCTCCAGATCAACACTTCCGCTCGCCCACGCATCAAGCTGCGCAGAAGAATAATCCGTTTCTTCAATGGCGTGAACCGACTCGTAGAAAACGTTCACAAGCGCTTTGCAATCGGATGGATGGTATTGTCTTAGCAGCATGCTGAGCCTTTCCCAACAAAAAAGAGGAGGCGAAACGCCTCCTCTTCGTTTTCGTTATGCAAAATGAGAAAAATCCTCCGTCCCTTTTCCTCATCGCAGCTTGGCGCCGGCGGGGATGCGGTCGTCGAGCATGAGGACGTTCAGGCGCTCCTCGCCCGCTTCCTCGTGGATGGCGCTGATGATCATGCCGCACGAGTCGATGCCCATCATCTTGCGCGACGGCAGGTTCGTGATGGCCACCAGCGTGCGACCGACCAGATCCTCCGGTTCGTAGTAGGCGCTGATGCCGGAAAGGATCGTGCGATCCTGACCGCTGCCGTCATCGAGCGTGAACTGCAGCAGCTTCTTGCTCTTGGGAACCGCAACGCAATCCTTCACCTTCACGGCACGGAAGTCCGACTGGCAGAACGTGTCGAAATCAACCTCGTCGACAAGCAGCGGATCCACGGCGATCTTCGAGTAGTCGATGGTAGGCACCTTGTTGGGCGCATACGGATCGACTGCGGCCTGGCTCTCGGCAGCCTTCGCAGCACCCGAACGAGCGCCCTTTTCCGGCTTCATGTGCGGGAACAGCAGCACGTCGCGGATGGATGCCTGATTGGTCAGCAGCATCACCACGCGGTCGATGCCGATGCCGATGCCACCCGCCGGAGGCATGCCGTACTCAAGCGCACGCACGTAATCCTCGTCGTACTCCATGGCCTCTTCGTCGCCTTCGGCCTTTTCCTCCATCTGGCGGGCGAAACGCTCGGCCTGGTCGACCGGGTCGTTCAGCTCGCTGAAGGCATTGGCGTACTCATGACCGGCGATGACCAGCTCGAAGCGGTGCGTCAAGCGAGGCTCGTCGTCGTAGCGCTTCGCCAGCGGGCTCACCTCGATGGGGTAATCGCACACGAACGTGGGGTTGATGATGGTCTCTTCGCCCAGCTCGTCGTAGAGCTCGGCGATCAGCTTTCCGCTGGTCCACTCGGGCTTCACCTCGATGCCGCGAGCACGCGCCTCGGCGGCGAGCTCTTCAGCGGGCGTGTCGATGGAAACCTCGCGGCCCAGCACATCGGAGACGATCTCGGCCATGGTGCGCGAAGCCCACGTGCCGGAAAGGTCGATGATCTGGCCCTGGTACTCGATCTGCTCGGTGTCGTTGACGGCAGCATTGGCAGCCTTGATGACGCCCTCGGCAAGCGCCTTCATGCCCTCGAGGTCAGAATAGGCGCGGTAAGCCTCCATCGTGGTGAACTCAGGGTTGTGCGTGAGGTCCATGCCCTCGTTGCGGAAGATGCGACCGATCTCGAACACGCGCTCAAAACCGCCCACGAGCAGGCGCTTCAGGTGAAGCTCGGTGGCGATGCGAAGATAGCACTCCTGATTCAGCGCGTTGAAATGCGTGATGAACGGCTTCGCCGTGGCGCCGCCCTGGATGGTCTGCAGGATGGGCGTTTCCACTTCCATGTAGCCGTCGCCTTCCATGTAGCGGCGGAACGCCGACAGGATGGCAGAGCGCTTGCGGAACGTGTCGCGCACGTCTTCGTTTACGATGAGGTCAACGTAGCGCTGGCGGTAGCGCGTCTCTTTGTCGGACAAGCCGTGGAACTTCTCGGGCAGCGGGCGGACGCTCTTCGCCAGCAGCTTGAGCGCCTTGGGCGCAACAGAAAGCTGGCCGCGTTTGGTGCGCACCACGTTGCCCTCGACGTTGACGATATCGCCCACGTCGAGCTTCTTCAGCAAGTCCCAGTCCGCCTCGGACATGTCGTTGATGCGGCAAAACAGCTGGATGTCGGCAGTCGCGTCGCGCAGAACAACAAACGAAATCTTGCCCTGGCCGCGCTTCGTCACGATGCGGCCGCCGATTTTGACGATGTCGTCGGTCTGTCCTTCGTTGGGGAGGTCGGCGTACTTCGCTTCGATGTCGACGGCGTAGTCCGTCACCTCGGAATGCTCGGGATACGGATTGGTTCCCGCCGCCAAGTACTCCTCGCGTGTGGCAAGACGCCGCGCACGCTCATCGTTGAGCGTAAGGTCGGGCGCCTGGTTTTCGGTAATGTTCTCTGCCATGGAAGTCCTAGTGCTCGATCTTGAGAATTTGCATCTTGATGACGCGGCCAGTGGGGCCGGTCGCCTCGATATCATCGCCCTTCTTGTGGCCAAGAAGCGCTGCACCCACAGGAGACTCGTTGGAAATCTTGCCCTCGGCGGTGTTGGCCTCGGCACCACCCACGATGGTGAACACGCGCTCGCGGCCACCCATGTCAACGGTGACGGTGGAGCCGATGTTCACCTTGGTCGAGCGCTTGGGGGCGCTCACGACAGTTGCCTCGGACAGAATACGCGTGATCTCGGCGATGCGCGCCTCCATCATGCCCTGCTCGTTCTTCGCATCGTCGTACTCGGAGTTCTCGGAGATGTCGCCGAACTCGCGGGCGACCTTGATGCGCTCGCCGATCTCAGCGCGCTTCTCGGTCTCCAGGTAATGCAGCTCCTCTTCCAGCTTTTCCTTGCCTTCCTGAGTGAGGATGAAGTTGTCGTTTGCCATGTTTTCCACCTATCCGTTAAACGCAACGAACGCGCCCAACGGGCGCGTCGTTATTTCCGTATGATGCATATTCGGACGGCATGGGACTGCCGCCCTCCGACCCGCCAGCGCATCGGCCCGCGCGATCATGCGAAAACGCAGCGGGCTTCGTTCCACGCTGCGCAATCCCTCGAAAAAGCTATTCGGCCTTCTTGCGAACCGTCGCCTTGCGCGTGGTCTTCTTCGCTGCCGGCTCGGGCTCCTCCTCGACAACCTCCTCGACGACGTCCTCTTCCACGACGTCCTCTTCGGCATCCTTCTTGTTGTCGCCAATGCCCTCGCGCAGATTCTTCACCGTCTTGCCCAGAGCGCTGCCCAGCTTGGGAAGGTTCTTCGGGCCGAAGATCAGCAGGATGACGGCCAGGATGATGAGAAGCTCGGGCACGCCCATTCCCAGGATTTTCATACGTTTCCTCCAATTAGACGAACGCTGAAGCATGCGCTCCAGCTCATTCCAACGCCTCAGAGAGACCGCCCTTTACAGGGCGGTCGCTTGCAGCGCGATAAGGATAGCACAAGCCAACGAATATGTGCGCCCAGTACAAAACCAACATGCCGCAATCTGTCGGCAAAGGCATGAGCAAACGGAGGTGCTGCGAAAAACAGAAGACGCACCGGGAAAGATCAAAACTTTTTTCCGCAAGGCGAAAAGTTTGTGGTAGTATATCCGTCGCTGCTTAATGCGGCATCGGGATGTGGCTCAGCTTGGTAGAGCGCTGCGTTCGGGACGCAGAGGTCGCAGG